>JAAYDO010000172.1 GCA_012729225.1 Bacteroidales bacterium
AAAAATAACATATCCCGAACTGGCGTATGCTATAAGTGTGATTGCAATATTTTATATGTTAAACATGAGGTTAATTATCTCTATATTTGGTTGTCTTTAAAAATTATCTTATCTTTGCAAAATAAATACCTGATTAAAAGAGTTCAAAATGGAAGTACGCTTTACTATAAAAGGCAACAAAGAGGAAACTGTTTTTTCTCCTATTGAAGATAAAGATGGGAAAATATATCTTTATGCCGAAAGCATACAAGGAGAGAACAAGTCTATACCCTTGACTTTTAAAGAAAACTCGCATATCCTCAAATTGGAAAAACATGATATGTTTGAGGAATCACCAGAAGTTGTTGAAGAAAGACTGCTCGGGCTTTCTGGAGAATGGATGGAGGCAATGGAAAATGGATTTGATGCTGACGGAGACTCTGATGTGGATAGACAGAAACCAGGCTATTCGCCAGATGATATTTTTGTGGAGAACAAGCCTTTCTCATTAAAGCAGTTGATTGATTTGATTGACTCTAAGGATATTGAACTAGACCCGAGTTTCCAGCGTAACTTTGTATGGGATAATACACGACAGAGCAGATTGATAGAGTCTATTTTTCTTGGTCTTCCTCTACCTTCTATATATTTGAGCCAATATGATGATGGTACTTTGACTATCGTGGATGGACTTCAACGGTTGAATACGATTCGTAAGTTTGTAAAAGACGAACTACGATTATCCAACTTGGAATATTTGGAGGAGTGTGATGGAAAAACATTTAGTCAACTTTCTAAAGTGCTTACACCGCTTCGTATCAGAAGATTCAGCCAAACGCAAATTATGTGTTTCGTGATAGACTATCGTTCTCCGAATAAATTGAAATATGATTTGTTCAGACGACTGAATACTGGCGGAAAGCCTCTGAATAATCAAGAAATTAGGAATTGTCTTTCAAGAGTTCCATTGCAGAAGGCATTAAAGGAGATGGTGAACTCAGTGGAATTTAGAAATGCTACAGACGGTAGCGTGAAAGATACCCGAATGGACGCGCAGGAGTCTGCTCTCAGGTTTATGTATTTCTATGACCAGTACAAAGATGATAATGTACTGGGGGAATATTCTGGAAATATGGACAGCACATTGGATGAATATGTAGAAAAAATCAATCGTCAAATTGATTTCCAAGGTTATATCTCTTCTTATTTACAAAGTTTAAGCGATGCCTTTACCCTATTTGGGAAATATGCCTTTAGAAAGGTTTATCCTGACTATGTCCATTCTCGCAGAAATCAAGTGAATAAATTGCTTATGATGACAATATGTGTCTTATTAGCAAAGCATAGAGATTTATACAAGGAGGGAATAGAAGATAAAAAGGACTTGACTCCGAGACTTGCAGACTTGATTGCAACCGACTCTGATTTCTTTAATGCCATTACTTGGAGTACCAATGCTAAAGCAAACATACTGTATGTTTTCGAAAAAATAAAGAAAGACTTACTTGACAAATATCTTATTGACAATGGAAAAAGTAAAAATACATCTGAATAGTTTTAAATGCTTTAAGGATATTACATTCTATTTGAACAATATCACTTTTCTGACTGGTGCAAACGCTTCAGGTAAAAGTTCTCTGATTCAGGCTTTGCTGCTTGCCGATGCTGCACTAACTGAACCGGGAAGTGAAAATGTCGAGGTACAGTTACGCAATCCTCAGAGAGCCTTGGATTTGGGGAAAGTAGATAATCTTATAAATACCCAAGGTCAAGATAAGGTCTGCATAGAAATAAATGATACGGAGTTGGAGTTCAGAGGCGAGGATGAGGTTCCCGACGGTTATCTTCTCATGCGACGTGGTAATATTCTTGCTGATACGGAAAACGGATTGGCCCCTATCTCCTATTTAAATGCGGAGCGGGAAGGGCCAAGGTGGGAGATAGACTTGGATAAAATCAACAAGAAAGACTGTGGCTGCCATGGCGAAAATACAGCATCTGTCATTCTCAATAATGACTTTACCAAAATACCTGCCAGCAGGTGCTATCCGGTGGGCGTAGCAGAGACCAATTTCCGCATTGCGTTAGACTCATGGGTGCGTTTGATATTCCCAGACATGACAGTACATGTAAATGCCGAAGGAAATACAAAATGTCAGGTAATAGTAAACAATGAAAAACTGGGAGTCAAAAATGTAGCAACCAATGTCGGATTTGGTATAAGTTATGCCCTTCCTATTTTGGTAACTTGTTTGTTGGCAAGAAACAAAGAAACTATCATCATAGAAAATCCGGAAGCCCATCTCCATGCCAAAGCGCAATCAAATATGGGGTACTTTTTGGGCGTTATGGCAGCTGCGGGTTTGCGAATCATTGTGGAAACACACAGTGAACACATCATAAACGGTATACGAAGAATGATAGCGTGTTCCGACACACTTGCTCCCGATGCGGTGACAATATATTTTTTGGAAGCCAAAGAAAGACATATCAGGCAGACAGAAATAAGCATAGACAAAGAAGGTAATTTATCAGAGTTTCCCGTTGACTTCTTTGACCAGCAACGACAAGACAGCAAGGCCATCTTTGAGTATTTACGTAGCCACTAATACACACGTCGAATGGGAAGTATACTTATCACGCAAGCGGGGGTTGAAACAAGTACCATAGAGGAGAACCGCCGAGATGAAAGTCTCTGTAACTTCTATATGATGCTTGACATTGCTTTGGCTGCAGGCGATAGTTGTTTTATGACAGAAGAGGCATATCAACACATATATTCCTATGGAGATTATTTTCCTGCATTCTTAAATTTGAGTTGGGAAGAGTTTAATCAAAAAGCATCTCTGAAAGGCGTAAACTTTAATACATACTATTACATTACAAGTAACTTTCGGAGCATTTATCCAAAGCGTGTCACAAACGAAAACGAATTTGAACAACAAGGTATGCCGAAAGGTAAAGGTGGCTTTGAACATTCTGATAGTTCAGAAGACTTTCTATGTAACATTTTGCATTGGGAAAAGTGGCATTGCGATTATCTTTCCGCTCACCCCGAGGAAATAAAATGGGAGCCAGAATCTCCCTTCATCGCCAATAAAAATGCTGTACATGAAATCTTGGAAAAGGAAATTACAAGTTATATTAGAAGAAAATACGAGGAGCGCATCAATAAAGCCACTAATAAGAAAGAAGAAATAAGGAAGATTTGGGACGAGTTGTTTGCGGAGAAAGTTTACCATGAAAAAGAAGATACGACACAGCCGATAAAACAGAATGCAATAGCATTATTTTTCCATCACGTTGTGATGCCTTCCATAGATCATCATTCAATGACTGCTTGCTGTAAGGAGATAGGAGGAAAAGTATGTCAGGCTAACTATTATCAATATGAGCAGGAATTGAGTAGTGACGAACAACAGGCTTGTGGCGGTTCACGACAGATATACAGTATTATTAAGAATTATTGCTGTCCGGTAAAACTCAGAAGTGCATAGAAACCTTGCCCGAAGCCCAGTAAAATCAGGCTTCGGGCTTTCTTTTTGAAAAAGTAAGCCCCCTTAATCGAACAAAGTAGGATTTGGCGG
>JAAYDO010000040.1 GCA_012729225.1 Bacteroidales bacterium
CCTAACAGCGTTGTGGTTTGATGTAGGATTGAAGAGATATACAACGGAAAGACCAGCCGCCTGCATCAGACGTAAGTTGTGGTTTGATGTAGGATTGAAGAGATATACAACGATTTAACGAAAGAAGGAAAACTCGTCAATGTTGTGGTTTGATGTAGGATTGAAGAGATATACAACGTGTCGTTGCCGGACGTGAAGTGGTGTCAAGTTGTGGTTTGATGTAGGATTGAAGAGATATACAACTAAATGAAGATTAAGGATTTTGAGCATGCAGTTGTGGTTTGATGTAGGATTGAAGAGATATACAACTGTGATTCACGTTCAGATGTATCGAAATCAGTTGTGGTTTGATGTAGTATTAAAGAAATATGCTTCTATAAGTTTTGGATATTTATATTTTCATCCAAAATATCAGAAGATGGACTCTTCAAGATGGCGGGCATGATTCCATGCGGAGAAATCATAAGTTGTTGTATCGCCTGGATTGTAACTGAACTGTTCCATCACCTGATGAAGTGAGTTTCCATAACTCATCTTGTTGGATAGTTCCTGCTCATTAGGAACGGTTGGTTTTTCCGCTTTTATGATTATTGCATGCTTCCGATGAACAGGAACAACATGGAGAGGAGCACGAGGGCAAGGTCGATCAGTTTGGACTTGAGGTTTTTCTCTTTGAAGACCATTGCTCCAAAGAGGAAGCTGACCGCCATACTGCCACATGTTTCGATTTGGCTGTAGGGAAAGAAGCCAGTGCCAGTTCATGCTTCCAGTATGCACGTATGGCGAAACAAGTATCATCTTTGTAGTCCATAAGCATCATGCTTTCGGAGTGTTAGCATCATGGTTATCCCCGTTTGTGATGGGTTTGCGAAATTCTCCCTCAGGCAATGCCTTGTGGAGTCTCAGCTCATCACGGTTCAGTTTGATGCCCCTCTGTGCAAAAAGGATTGTTGTCCTCTTTTGACATGACGGCATACAGACGAGCTATACTTATCACCAATCATATTGGCACCACCAATGAGTCCGCTGATGATGTTGAGAGCACCTGGCAGCATGACGTCGCATTTGGCAGGCTCGTTCTTGTGAAAGTCGTAGATCGTGCGGCAGACACAATCCATGTTTTCGGGATTCAACTTGTCCGAGAAGGTGTATGCATTGGGTTCTGAATGACAAGAATCCGCCACATCCGCCAATCCGCCATCCGCCACACCATGATCAAAACCACCAATAATAGTACTTTTCTCTATATTTTCCATTCTATTGGCGGATGGCGGATTGGCGGATGTGGCGGATAGGGACTCTCTCGCTTGCTGTCTGGTCACCTTGCTGATTCCCGTGTCGGTGTCATTGACACGGAGATTCACGGATGGAGACATCAACTTTTGTTTCATATTCTTTTCACTCTTATTCTCGTCGAGGTTTGCCCACATCAGCGGATCAAAATCATTTGTGTGTACTCACGAACCATATACTCTGTGAGAAATGCAATCACGGATTTTTATAAAACGAAAAAGGGTAGCGCATGACACCCTTTCACGTTATCGATTTCTTTTTTATTTGGTTCTTTCTAATCCTCCTGTGTAGACCAAATGGCTTAGGAAATCATTCGTTTTGTTCCATATTTCACTCATTATTGGCTGTAATTTATTTTTGTATAGTCATTATTATAGGTTTTGTTTGGTGAATAAATTCTCTTATTGCATGCTTCCGATGAACAGGAACAACATGGAGAGGAGCACGAGGGCAAGGTCGATGAGTTTGGACTTGAGGTTCTTCTCCTTGAAGACCATCGCTCCAAAGAGGAAGCTGACCACCACACTGCCACGGCGCACCATACTGACAATGGAGATCATGGCTCCATCTAATCCTAAAGCATAGAAGTAGGCGAAGTCGGCTGCGGAGAGGAACACGCTGATGAGGATGATGCTCCAATCCCAATGGAATGGGGTGGTCTTCTTGTGGGTGGGCCACCAGAGGAGGAAGAGCATGGTGAGCATCATGAAGAACTGGTAGATGTTGTACCAAGACTGCACGGCGAGCTTGTCAAGTCCTACACCTCCATTCTCAGGCGATGCCATGAGGAATTTGTCGTAGAGACCGGACACCGCTCCGAACACATTGGCAAGGATGACGAAGATGATCCATTTGTTGTGCTTGAAGTCGATGCCTTCTTTCTTGCTGGAGCGGGAAAGGAGGTAGAGGCCTATCATGGCCACAATCACACCAATCCATTGCCAGGTGTTGAGATGTTCGGAGAAGAAGGTGAGCGCACCGATGAGCACCATCACGGGTCTGGTGGCATTGATTGGCCCTACAATGGTGATGGGCAGGTGTTTGAGGCCAAAGTAGGCAAAGAGCCAGCTTGCCAGTACGATGCACGACTTGATGAGGATATACTTGTGTTCTGCCCAGCCATAAGAGTGTGTGAAGAAGAGGCTGTCCTCTGCAATCATGCCTTGTTTGGACAGGATGATGAAGGGCAGGAAGATGAGTGATGAGAAGAGGGTGTTGAGCAACAGCACTGGTATCACGGCGTTGTCCTTTAATGATTTCTTCTTGAATACATCATAAAAGCCTAAGAGGAAGGCGGAGAGAAATGCTAATAGTAACCACATGTAATTATCCTAAATTAAATCTTTTTATTCTCCATGTAATGCCCATGTAATATCCATGAATTTTCATTAATAATTGATGTTCATTCGTGGTCATTGATGTTCATTCGTGTTATGTTATTCTCCATGTAATGCCCGTGTAATATCCATGAATTTTCATTAATAATTGATGTTCATTCGTGGTCATTGATGACCATTCGTGTTTATATTCTCCATGTAATGTCCGTGTAATATCCATGAATTTTCATTAATAATTGATGTTTATTCGTGGTCATTGATGTTCATTCGTGTTTATATTCTCCATGTAATGCTCATTTAACAGCCATGAATTTTCATTAAATAATTTATGCTCATTCATGTTAAAATATAGTGTCAGAGGAATAGCTCATTTGGGTAGCTGATGTCTGCCAGGAAGAGTGCGTTGCCGGGCACTGATGTGCCTGCTGAGCAGCGATCTTTCTTCTCGATGATTTCACGAAACTGCTGGATGGTGATGACGCCACGGCCTACATCGAGCAATGTGCCGACGATGGCGCGTACCATGTTGCGGAGGAATCTATCGGCAGTGATGGTGAACTGCCACTTGATAGGGGAGACTTGTGTCCACTCGGCATGTGTGATGTGGCAGTTGTTAGTCTTCACGTCGGTGTGGAGTTTGGAGAAGGAAGTGAAGTCTATATAGTCGAAGAGTACCTTGCATGCCTCATTCATCTTGTCGAAATCCAGGGGTTGTGGGAATCGGTAGGCGTAGGGCTCGAAGGGTGTCTTGGCTGTGATGAGGAAGTAGTGGTAGGTGCGGGATGTGGCGGAGAAGCGTGCATGGGCATCGGCATTGACAGGCACAATGTGGTGGATGGCAATGTCGTGGGGAATGAATTTGTTGAGCTTATAGGACAAGTTTTCGTTCATCTCTTTGGTGGTGTCGAAGTGAGCTACCATGAGGGATGCATTGACTCCTGCATCGGTGCGACCTGCGCCTGTCACTTCAATCTCTTCACGCAACAGGGTGGAGAGTGCCTTGTTGAGCACTTCCTGCACGCTGATTCCGTTGGGCTGAATCTGCCAGCCGTGATAGCGTGCGCCATCGTAGGATAGGTATATGAAAAATCTCATTATGGAGTTACACGGTTATGGAAGAATACGCGCTTCAAGGCACTGCCCATACGGGTGCGTGGAGCACGGATCTTTTTCTTGTTACGATAGAAGTGCCAGAGCATGAAGGCGGCGGTGATGGTGGAAATGCCGTCGGCTGTCACAATGCTGATCCACACACCGTCTGTACCCCATAGTTCAGGAAAGATGAGGAGGAACGGAACAAGGAATACAAGCTGACGGCTTACTGACAGAAAGATGCTGCGTTTAGCCATGCCTATGCTCTGGAAGAAGTTGCTCACGACAATCTGGAAGCCTACGATGGGAGACATGAGCACGATGATCTTCATGCCTGCAATGGCGAGATTGGACAACTGCTCATCGTTGGTGAAGAGTGCCACGGGGTAATGTGGAAAGATTTCGCAAACGATAAAGGAACAGCACATGACGATGGTGGCGAGGATGATGGATTTCTTCAAGACCTCATTGACACGCTGTGGCTGTTGAGCACCGAAATTGAAACCTGCTATAGGTTGCATGCCTTGACAGATGCCGAGCACGACCATGACGAAGAGGAAGGTGATGCCGTTGATGATGCCATAGGCGGCAATGGCAAGGTCACCTCCGTGTTTGACCAAAGCCTTGTTGATGAGGATGACAACGAGGCAGGCACAGAGTTGCATGCTGAAGGGGGACAGACCAATGCTGAGGATGTTTTTGACGATGGGTTTGCGAAGCCCATAGATGCCTGGATGGAGGTGGATGAGGTCACGCTTGCGGGAGAGAATGAATGTGATATAGATGAGTGCGAAGACCTGTGCCAAGATGGTGGCAATGGCTGCACCCTTAATGCCCATATCGAACGTGAAGATGAAGATGGGGTCGAGGACGGCATTGATAATCACAGTGGCAATGGTGGCAGACATGGCTACATGAGGATGCCCTGTGCTTCGCAATGCGCTGTTGAGACCCAGATAGAGGTGGGTGACCACATTGCCTAAAAGGATAATGGTCATGTAGTCACGTGCATAGGTGATGGTGTTGTCAGAAGCACCAAAGAAAATCAGTAGCGGATCGATGAAGATGAGTCCAAGTGTACCTACGAGCACACCAATGATGATGTTGAGCGACACAAGGTTGCCCAACACACGTTCGGCTGTTTGGTAGTCTTTCTGTCCGAGTTTGATGGAGATGAGAGTGGAACTGCCCACTCCTACCATAGCACCAAAGGCGGCACTGAGGTTCATGATAGGGAAGGTGACGGCAAGACCTCCCAGAGACAGTGTGCCTACATCGGGGATGTGACCGATGAAGATGCGGTCCACCATATTGTATAGTGATGCGGCTGTCATTGCCACTACGGCGGGTATGGCATATTTTATCAGTAATTGACTGATGGTTTTTGTTCCTAATTCTTTTGTATTGTTATCCATAAATTTCTTTTAATAGTGAATGGTGAAAAGTGAATAGTGAAAGATCTGATATACCACCATCTGGTTCGCTTTGTCAATAGTCCACTTTTCGTTGAAAAATGGGGACTTGGATTTTTTTACTTTACACTATATTACTTTTCACTTGGTATTTTATTCTAAGTCCTTCCATGCGGGAGGTTCAACACCGAGGAGATTTTTGACAAAAAAGTCATATCGCTTGTGGTCTCCATAGTTTTCACCCATGGTGTGGCGAGCGCCAGGCAGGAGGATAAACTCAAAGTCTTTGTTTGCCTTAATGAGTGCATTGACGACTTGATAGGATGAGGACGGATCTACGTTGTCGTCTTGTTCGCCCACCACGAGCATAAGCTTACCCTGTAGTTTGTCGGCATTCTCCACATTGGAACACTCTATATAGCTGCTATCTACTGGATAGCCCATCCATTGCTCGTTCCACCATATTTTGTCCATGCGGTTGTCGTGACATCCACAGGCAGCATAGCCGACCTTGTAGAACTCTGGGTGGAAGAGAAGAGCACCGAGAGCCTCCTGTCCTCCAGCCGAGCAACCATAGATGCCCATGCGATTGATGTCCATGTAAGGATATTTTTGTGCAGCGGCCTTCATCCACTCCATGCGGTCTGGGAAGCCTGCATCCTTGAGGTTTTTGTAGCATACCTGTTCGAAATCAAGCGAACGGAAGGATGTTGTCATAGCGTCAAGTTGCACCACAATGAACCCAAGTTCGGAGAGTTCCTGAAGATAGTAGAGCCAAGGAGTGAACTTCTTGGGCACATACTGATCGCCAGGACCTGAATAGATGTATTCGATAACGGGATATTTCTTGTTTGGATCGAAGTTGGAAGGTCGTTGGATGATGCCCCACATGTCGGTTTTCCCGTCACGACCTGGTGCAACAAACACTTCGGGTGCTTTCCATCCTGTGGCTTCCAAACGAGAGATGTCGGCAGTTTCGAGGGTGGAGATGACATGTCCATCGATGCTGGAGCGAAGCACAGTGACAGGTGCTTGGTCAATGGTGGAATATGTGTCAATGAAGGTGTTGTCACACAGACGAGAGAAGGTTGCCTCATGGTTGGCTTTCTCTGGGGTGAGATCCACAAGATTCTTCCCATCAAGGTCAATGCGGTAGTAATGAATGTTGTAAGGGTCTTCCTGTGGAATTTTTCCGTCAAGACTGGACTGCACAGTTCCCATGTTCTCATAGCCTCTTCCATTGGCAGTGAAGATGATGAAGCCCTTGCCTTTCTCATCAATCTGAGCATCTACCACACTGCGTACCCAATAGTTTCCCTTGGTGACCTGAGAGAGTTTTCCCTTCTTGCGATTATATAGATAGAGGTGTGCATGACCGTCACGATCGCTCTTCCATAGGATGTGGTTGGCATCAAGATTACGACGGAGGTTGCGTGAGTATGCCACATATTTGTCGTTCTTTTCTTCGATGAGTGTCTTCACCTCTCCCTTGAGGTTCATTTCGAGCACACGGTAGTGTTTATGTCCACGCTCATTAAACTCAAAGGTGAGTGTTTGGCTGTTCTCATCCCACTGGGGGGCTGTGACCTGATACTGATGTTGGAAGAGGGCTGTAGAAGTAGGGTGGATGGTTTTCTTGTTCTGTACATCGACCACCACAGGAATGCGATAGTTGAGTGAGTCGCCAGGCTTTGGATACTCGAAGGTGGAGTAGGTGGGTTGCACCTGATGGGTGGGCGATGACATGGTGAGGGTGATGTAGTGCTTGGGCGCTGGCTTGATGAGCACAGTGGCATAGTATTTGCCATCTTGCGACCACTGTCCCCAGGAGGAATAGTAGCAAGTGTCCACACCATCAGTAGTGATGGGGGTGGCATTGTCGTGGTTATTGTCACTCACGAGATAAAGATTGTTGTCTTTATGAATGATGAAAGTTCCTCGGTTGGTAGGGCTCTCTGATCTGCCATCTTTCTCATCACGCACCTCAGACCAACGGTGTTCGGTTGCTCTTCCTGTAGGAGTATTCCCGCCACGACGCTGTTGTCGAGACTGGGCTTCTGGATTGCTCACCAACTTCTTCTCGCCAGTGAGGGCATTGACCTCATACCATGCAGTGCTGTCACCGACCCAAGTTGAATAGGTAAACAGATTCTTTGGTCCTCCCCAATTGGAATTGCGCACACTCACATTGCCGTGGGTCATCTTCCAAGAATGTCTTGTGCTGACACCATACGCTCTTTTGTAATCTTGCAGTGTGCCTTGTGCCAGCATGCTCAAGGTGGCAACTGCTGTGAGGATGAGGGTGATGAATCTTTTCATTATGTAGCTAATATATATGTGTATTAGTATATTTCAAAATCGTTGTAAAAATAATAGTACCACCAATAGGTGTTGCCATAGCGTGGCTTCATCTGTTGGGCAATCTCGTTGGGACTGAATTTACGCTGTTGGAGGTTGAAGTAGTCGATGGCAAAACTCTTGTATTTCTCATTCACGATTTCATCAAACATGAAACCACTGAGGTCGATGGGTGACTCCTCTGCATCACGCTGCAAAATGGCTCCTTCTTGATAGAGTTCGGGAATGGGTCGATTGGGATGTTTATTTACATAGTCATAGAAGTGGAGCGCAAAGGTGTAGTAGTCCTTTGACCACAGTGACATGCAGAGACACACATCCTCTAAAAGAGGTGTGTTGGGATGTTCAAGATCGGAGAAGAATTCGAGCAGATAGCGTTGGCAGAGACCGTCATCACCATCTAAGAGATTGTCTTGGTCGTTGAGCACAGAGGTGACAATCTCATAGTCTTTGCTCTGAACGAATTTTGTGCTGTTGAGCATCCATGCCTCATGTTCAAATGCCCATTGACGATAATAAGCACTGGTCTTGAGCATGGTGAGGTATTTAGCGGCCACATCAAAGTCTTTATTGAAGATGGCACAGACAGCCATCATCTTCAAGTTGCGGAAACTGAGACGGTACTGAACAGAATTCTCAAAAGCCCAACGGTAGGCATAGTTGATGTGTCCAAAGAGATAATAGATGAGAGGAGCACCTAACTGAGATGTTCTCAGTTTGATGGAATCATCGGGCTCAGGCTTGATGCCACAGTTGCCTGTGGCGAACATCTTGTCCATCTGACCCGTGTGCATCAGGGCAATATTCTTGTAGAGCACCATAAGGTTAGTAGGTGTCTCCTGGATACTTTCATACTCATTCAGTACATCGTCGAAGCGGAACTCGTCGAGGGCGCGATACATCCTCATTTCGTGCTTGAAGTTGGCATCGCTCATGGTTATAGTGAACTCGCTTGGATGGTGAAAGAATTTCCAAGATCCCAAGAGCCATGTGCCCAAGACAAACATGAGGACAAAACTCATGCCTTCCATTGTTCTTGCCACTACTTTTTTCTGGAATATGTTCATCGGTCGCAGAGTGCCTATGAGAAGTGTGGCTGCAAGGGTGATGAAGAAGAAAAGCAGGGTGTGGTTGAAAGCCCATCCAATGGTCTTGGAGTAATAGAGCCAATATCCGTAGTCAAGTAGTTCGAAGAGAAAAAATAGTTGTGGGAGCAAGGCCAGAAAACTCCATTTGCTGCTGATGCGGAAAGCACGGACGAGCATGAGGAAGGTGGCTGACCACAGGAGAATGAGGATTGTGCTACCCAGCCAAGGGTGGTAGAAGAACTGGGTGAGATAGCAGGAGCACCAGGACAGCCAGCCTCCTTCTCTTCCCATCAGGTCTTTCATGAATGTACTGCCACCAATAAACACACTATTGTCTTGGATGGTGTATAGATAATCACCATTCATCACCGGCAACAAAATATATGCTGCGGTGATGAACAGGATGAGGTAGATATATTTAATTTGTATCTTCAAGTTTTTCTTCATGGGCTGAAGCTCTGTGTCACGTCTAAATATGTTGTGCTATTGGGCTGGAACAGCGTCTTCCTTTGCCTTGGTGGCAAACTGCTGAGGTGTGATGGAGACAGGCTCAATCATGAACTCAGGTCGGTTGAAGGAACGAAGGAAGAAGGTGTAGAAGTTTGGATCTTTCTGAGGAATGAGGAATGGCTTGTGTGCCTTGCCCTGACGATCAAAGTAGGCGATGTAGGGACGTGTGTAGTTGCCATCATCACGGCGAGAAGCAACCATGATCCAACGACCGTTGCTCGACCAACTGGGGTAACTCTCAGAACGAGGGCTGTTGATGGCATCAAGTTTCTTCACCTTGTTGGTTTGCGTGTTCAGCATATAGATGTCCGCATCGTTATGCCATACATGGAAGCATCCGTATTCACCTTGGGCAAAGAGGACATGTTTGCCATCAGGGCTTACACGAGGCAAGGACACGCTTGCATTGATGGAGTCGGATGCTGCATCATACACCATCTGCAGATTGCTGAACTCTTTGGTCTTCGGGTCAAAGTCGATAGAGTAGAGGCTATATTTCACCTCCTTGTAGCGCAGAATCATTTCGGCAGACTTCTCAATGCTGTCATTGTGATATTCGAAATGTGCTGAACAGAAGTAAAGTTTCTTGCCATCGGGAGTCCAGGTAGGGAAGACTTCCAGTTCGTCGTCAAGTTCCACGATGTTGCGCACCTCATTCTTTTCCACATCATAGAGAATCAAATCACTCTCAGTGTCCTGCACCTCAATCTTGTTGGCATCTTTGGTGTGGAAAGACTGACCTGTCTTGTTGGTAGAGAAAGCGATGAGGTTGGCTGTGGGATGCCATGCTGGATACACTCCTGCACTCAGTGTCTCTGCTGTTTTCAGATCCACCTTCTTGAGTTCTCCATTTGACACAATCATTGTGCCACCAAAGCCTTGTCGCATGTGGAAGAGCATGTTGTCGGTCTTGTAGTTCTTGTAGGAGTGGCAGTTGATGCACTGGCCCATATCTTCGGTGCTGACAGACATGTTGTTGTATATCTCACGCTCATCAAAATTGGTGAGGTTGAGCTGGTTGATGCTCAATTTCTCGTAGGCCACATAAGATGGCTGGATGACACGATAAGAGATATAGGAATCAATAGAGTCGGGGGCTACATAGATGTTGAACGGCTTATAACTTTTCCATGTGTCGCCAATTTTGGCATACACCTCCACCTTGATGCTCTTTTCTATTGACGCCTTGAGGATTTCTTGCCATTCCTGCTCGTCAATCTGCACTTTCTGCCCTTCGCCATAAGTGTATTCTCCACCAGGGAATGACAATCGAGCCACCACCTCGCTTGCACCTTCCTGCACAGAGAAGTTCATTGGACTGATGTTGCATGGGATGGTCACTTCTGTGTAGTCAGGAAAGATTCTTGGCAGTCGTGATTCTGCCTGTGCGTCAGTAGGTACGGTAGGATGTGTGCATGATGCCAGCAAGGCAACGAGTGCAGTCAAGGATAAGATTTTTTTCAGTTTCATATCTGATGTAGTTGTTTTCTTTTTTTTGTTTGTCAAGAATCGGAGAATCTTTCTTCTCCATGTCAATAGACTCTTGTTTGGGTACTTGGTACTTATATTAGTAAGAATGAATGTCTCTACAGAAGAAGTAGAACCAATAGAAGGTGTGTCCGTAGGAAACCTTCATGGCCTCACCCACAGCTTTTGCATCCATGCCCGATGCGAGCAACTGATGTGACATCTGTTGGAAGCCCTGATAGCTCTCTCTTACCTCTGGACGGAAAGGCATGCTGGAAATGTCCATGCTTTCTGGTTCCAGACTGCCATAGAGGAGGGCTGCCTCCTGATAGTGGTCTGGCATAGGCTCGCCACTGTGAAGTTGGGCATAGAGCATGAAGCGTTGCCAGAAGAGTTGTATGTCTTTCTGTATCAAAGCATAGGCAAGCGTGTACTCTTGCAGGAGTTTGCTGTCTTTGTTCATGGTGTGGCTGAAATAGTTGATCAAGTACATCTCGCACAATCCGTCATCGCCATCCAGTGCTGTGCCCATGTTGTCACGCAATTCACGCACGGAGTCAAACTCGGGATACTTCTTGATGAGTTCTGGATTCTCTGTGATTGGCAACAGGTGTTCTGCCCACGCTCTGTAGTAGAGTGTGTTTTGCAGAATGGTCAGATAGCGTTTAGCCATTTCCATTTCTCCATCTATCAGGGCACAACGAGCCAAGTTCTTCAGATTGCGGTAACTATAACCGTACTCCACGCTGTTCTCAATGCTCCAGCGAGTGGAGAAATTAGTCTTTCCGTGATAGTAGTAGATGAGTGGGGCTGCTGTCTGCACCATGTGTACAAACAGGGTGTCAAAGTCGTTCTCTGGCATCTTGCCCATATTGTTGTACTTAAACATTTCGTTGCCGATAGTGCCTTTATTGAGCAAGGCCACATTCTTCATGATCACCATCTCACGAGGTGCATCGCCAGGCAGGCTCGCCATCTCGTTGAGTGCCTTGTCCCAGTCTTGCTCGTCCATGGCTTTATACATTCGCATGGCTGCCTGATAGTTGTGGTCGGTGAAGTTGCGCTTTTCCAGCCACATGTATGAACCCACCAAAGCAGCAATGCTTATCACTGCGCCACACCATGCCAAGTCACGTTTGCCCTGGTCGAGTTTAGACAAGAAAGGGAACACCAGTGGCACAGCGGCCATGATGATGAAAGGAACGGTGCGTGAGAAGGTCACAATCGGGCTGTCTGCAAAGATGTAGAGCCCCACTGTCCACATGTCTTCTATGCGAATGCTTGTGTAGAGATTGTAGCAGAGGAGTGGGATGATGCCGATCAGCACCAAAGGAACAGCAGGAATGACTATTTTGCTGAAGAGCGAGTCGTCCGCTTTGATTCTGGAAATGGAGAGAAGGCAGATGTAGAGCAGTGTGAGGAGCGCATACCATCCTAAAAAAGGATAGGTGGCAACTATAAGTGCCATGACAATGATGCGGTCTGTCTTTTTCTTGAAGAAAGAGAAAAACAAGGTCAAGAGCATGGAGAACAGATAGCCCACTGTGCCATAGAAGAAATAGCCAGTCTGCTTGATGTAGTAGATCCAGTAGCCTGTGTCAATCGTGCTGACCAAAAGACACAGGACAGGTATTGCCAAAACACCCATCCAGACGGCTTTCACCTTAAATGCATACTTGCTCAGCCACATGGATAGAATCCAGAGAGCAATGATGATGCCCGAACCAAGTGCTGGATGATAGAAGAATTGGGTGAGGAATGCCGCAACCCAACTGATGAAGCCTCCGGGATAGTGCATGCATGTGTCGATGAAAGAGCGGTCTGAGGTGAAGAAACTGAGGGATTGTGCTGTGAAGAGCACATCGCTATTGAGCGTGATGAGGTAGTGAACACCCAACAGAGCCACAGTCACAGTGGCCGCAACGGCTATGACAATGGGCAGTCCCTTTGTGACAATTGTTTTTCCCGACTTCTTGTTTGTGTCATTTCCCTTAGAGGAAGGCTTCATCCCGTTCGTTCCCTTTTCTGGTGCGGCCTGCGCCAATGGTGCTTTCTTTTGCCCCACAGGTTTCTCTCTTCTATTAGTTCTTTTGTTCATGACAATGGCTTTGGTTTCATTGCTCAGAAGGTATCTTCTGGGTCGTCTTGTAAATTTGGCTACAAAGTTAATAATAATTGTGAAAAAGACCAAATAGAAGCAGAAAAAAGTGTGTGGCTCTGCTTTTTGGTCATCAACACTCTGTTTGCAGGGGATGATGTGAAATCATTTTGCAGAAAGGAAGTCATGAAGAAGTGTCTTCCGACAGCAAAAGATGTCCTTCCATTGAAAAAGACTTGCCTGTGGAAATTTCTTCAAGAACACTCTTGGGGGAAGTGCCTTTTGCTTCTATCATCCTTCGAGATGCCTTCGAGATGCCTTCGAGACGCTTTCGAGATGAAAAGAGGCTTAATTTTTAGTTTTTCCTTGATGTTTTTCATGAGAATTCTTGAAGCCATCTCTCCGCAATAGTCTGACCTCTTTGGCGGATGTTTAATTGCCGAAATCATAATGAGTTGCGAAAGGCCTATGCGACAAAGTTGCATGATTTTCCTCTACAGAGTAAAAAAAACAGCACCATTAAGAAAGTTTTTCATGAAATAGTCGGCCTTTCTATTTTATTTTAGTAATTTTGCACCTCGAAAGAGAAGAAAACACACATTTTATTAATTAATAAATTTGGTTTACAAATATGGTTTATTCAAAAGAAGTACAGGAAATGTGCTGTGTGGCCAAAGGTCCTAACCACGGACCAGCTCCAATTCCAGAAGAAGGAAAGTGGATTCAGGCCAAGGAGATCAAGGACATCTCTGGTATGACACACGGTATTGGTTGGTGTGCACCTCAGCAGGGTTGCTGCAAGCTTTCTCTCAACGTGAAGGAAGGCATCATTGAGGAATGTCTCGTTGAGACTATCGGTTGCTCAGGTATGACTCACTCTGCCGCTATGGCATCTGAAATCCTCCCAGGCAAGACCATCCTTGAGGCTCTGAACACAGACCTTGTATGCGACGCTATCAACACTGCTATGCGCGAACTCTTCCTCCAGATTGTTTACGGTCGTACACAGTCTGCATTCTCAGAGGGCGGTCTCGTGATTGGTGCAGGTCTTGAAGACCTCGGCAAGGGACTCGTTTCTCAGTGCGGCACACTCTATGGCACAAAGCTCAAGGGCACACGCTACCTCCAGCTCACAGAAGGCTACATCACAAAGATGTTCCTTGATGAGGACAACGAGGTGTGCGGCTATGAATATGTCCACATGGGCAAGTTCATGGAGGCTATCAAGAAGGGCATGGACGCAAATGAGGCTATCAAGAACGTCACAGGCACTTACGGCCGCACAAAGCCAGAGCAGGGAGTTGTTAAATCTATTGACCCACGTAAAGAATAATAAAGGAGGAAAAAGACTATGATTAGAGAAGTTAAATTCGAATCACAAGACCGCCGCATGCAGCAGATACTTGCTGCTCTCAAGGAGAACGGCATTTCCTCTATCGAAGAGGCTAACGAAATCTGCGAAAAGGCAGGTCTCGATCCATACATGACTTGCGAAGAGACTCAGCGTATCTGCTTTGAAAATGCAAAGTGGGCTTACGTGGTAGGCACAGCCATCGCTATCAAGAAGGGCTGCAAGAACGCTGCAGACGCAGCTGAGGCTATCGGTATTGGTCTTCAGGCATTCTGCATCCCAG
The DNA here is from genome assembly GCA_012729225.1 of Bacteroidales bacterium. Classification (GTDB taxonomy): domain Bacteria; phylum Bacteroidota; class Bacteroidia; order Bacteroidales; family Bacteroidaceae; genus Minthosoma. The sequence continues at coordinate 14,290 of JAAYDO010000040.1, forward strand.
GCTCTGTGGCTGATGACCGTAATGTAGGTATAGGTCATGGCAACCTTGCTGCCCGTCTTCTCCGTGAAGAGACAGAGTGCTTCGCTTTCCTTGCAGGTCACGAGTCATTCGCTGCAGCAGAAGGTGCTATCAAGATTGCAGAGATGGCAAACAAGGTGCGCCAGAAGCCACTCCGTTGTATCCTCAACGGTCTTGGCAAGGACGCAGCCATGATCATCTCTCGTATCAACGGCTTCACCTATGTTCAGACCAAGTTCAACTACTTCACAGGCGAACTTGAGGTGGTGAAGACAAAGGCATACTCTGACGGCCCACGTGCTAAGGTGAACTGCTACGGTGCAGATGACGTGCGCGAAGGTGTGGCTATCCTCTGGAAGGAGAATGTGGATGTATCCATCACAGGTAACTCTACAAACCCAACTCGTTTCCAGCATCCAGTAGCAGGCACTTACAAGAAGGAGCGCATCCTTGCTGGTAAGCCATACTTCTCAGTAGCATCAGGTGGTGGTACAGGTCGTACACTCCACCCAGACAACATGGCTGCTGGTCCAGCATCTTACGGTATGACAGACACCCTCGGTCGCATGCACTCTGACGCTCAGTTTGCAGGTTCTTCTTCAGTTCCTGCTCACGTAGAGATGATGGGCTTCCTCGGCATTGGCAACAACCCAATGGTAGGTTGCACAGTGGCATGTGCCGTTAATGTTTCTCTCGCACTCAACAAGTAATCAATCACAGATTATATGATGAAGGAGGTCTTCCAGATGGAAGACCTCCTTTTGTTTTTTGTGGCTTCAAAGGATATGCCATTGCAAGCGTCACTCCGCTCACCTTGATGGGTAGGGTGTCGCATGCTCAACCACATGCGTTTGGGATATACAGGTCTGCCCACCCCTAACCACACACCTCAAAGGTGCTAAGGTCTAAAAAGTAAAATGCGGAGGCAATCAAACAGGTATATCTCCTGCTCAGCAGATATATGGTTGCTAAGTGGCAACCATATAGTATTCTCAGTAGAAACCATATAGTTTCAGCTCACAAACCATATAGTAGTTTGAGGGAAAAAGGTGAAGTTCTTTAGAAAATAATTGGGTGTGACAAACTTGCCACACCCAATTATTTTATTTCTTCATCACTTTCTTGCCGTTCACAATGTAGATGCCTGCAGGAAGTTCGTCATATTCAGCCTGCATGCGTTGCCCTTGCAGGTTGAAGATCACCTCCTCGGTAGTGGTAGGTTGGTTCACCTCAATCTCGTCAAGACCTGTAAGCACACCGCCCAGACCACGCACAACACCTGCATAGATATGCTTGCGGTAAGCGTAGTTCAAAGCCCAGATGCCGACAGGAGTGTTGGCACGCCAACCACTGTTGGATGGAGAGTCGGTGGCACACCACTGGCAGAAACCCCATTGCTGGTCTGCTGGGATGAGAGTCAGATACTGCTTGAGAATCCATTCATAGTAGTTTGCCATGCGCTTGTGCATGACCTCAGTCATCTGGTCAGTAGGCACATCCTTGCCGTTGGCATCTACCATTCCCATGTCGAACTCGCTGACACGAACCAGTTTGCCTGTCTGAGCCATGAGTTTGAACATATTGGTGATGGCTCTCTTCTTGTTTGCCTGAGTGGTCTCATTCATGTAGCAGGAGATGTGCATCTGAGTGCCTATGCCGTCAATCTTGGTCTCTCCATCAGCCTCCCACTTCTTGATCCAGTTGATGAGAGACTTCACTTTCTTGTTGCTATCCCAGTCACTTTCCAGATTATAGTCGTTGATGAAAAGCTTGAGGTCTTCTGGACCGTACTTGCGAGCCAAGCGAACAGCCTGACGCACATATTCCAGGTCGCCCATGTAGTCTTGCCAATAGAAGGCATCACCACCTACATCCCATGTGGTAGCACCTGGCACATAGCCTGAAGAGTGTTGCAGGGTATAGTTGCCCTGTCCGTCATTGCCACCGCCGGAGATGGCCTCATTGACCACATCCCAAGCCTTCACCTTGCCGTTGCACGCCTGCATCATGCCCTTGATCCACTTGTCCATAGCATAGACGAGAGTGTCATGTTGCTCCTGCGGAGTGAGTGGGGTAGAGGTTGGCATATATAAGTAGGAGATACTGGTGGCAATCTCGGGAGCTTCTACACCCTTGGAGTATTCTTTGGCAGCAAAGGAACTGACATCTGTGCCTTCAAGGTCACCATTCTTTATCTTCTCAATGCCATTGACCTTGAGACTGATGTTGTCGAAGTAGTATGTGTTCTCATCAGCCAACTCGCTCAGGTTGAAGGCGATGGACTTGCCCGCAGAGGTCAGTGTGCCAGAGAGGTTGATGGTCTTCCACTCTGTGGTGAAATTGATGTTGCCTATACCATTACCTACATAGTTGCTTGGGTCATTGTGAATCTGAGTAGAGGTCGTTGCGGCCTTGTCAGCACGTATGTCCATGCTCAATTCATACTTGGCATTGGCGGCAAACGAGCCTGGCACGAGCCAGAACTGGTTGTCCCAAACCTCTGATTGCTTCTCTGTGGCATGGATTGCCAGACAGCGGCGGTCTTCAGTCACGTTCTTTGCCCACTTCTCTTCCTCAAAGGAAATGGTGCGGATATAGATGTCACCTACAAAATCGCCGCATTGCAGGAGCAGGAAGTCACTGCTTGGAATGCTGGCATAGGTTTGCTCCACCTCTTTCCATTCAGTGGTAAAGGAGATGTCGGCAGTCTTGCCTGTGCTCCAGTCGCCCACCTTGGTGTGGAGTTTTCCCGCTTTCGATCCCTTGATCATCATCTTCATCTTGTAGGTCTTTCCCTTTGTCAGGCCGAGGTCGCTAAATGCCACAAACTGAACCTCCCAAGAGTTCACCTGCTTGGTAGTGTGGATGTTCAGTCCATCAGTGTTGCTAAAGTTGAGCGAGAAGCCATACTGTGTCTTGTCGGCAGTCCAGCCCACGTTCTGAGTGGTGCGGAAGTCCTTGCGCGACACCTCCACTCCTACCTTTACATCGCCTGATGTCAGATCCTCTGCTGGTTTATCTTTGAGCAGGCTCTTGAGCCAGCCAATAGGCTGTTGAGAGTGCCATGCCAGCGTGTGTCCATACACATTCAGCCCTGCCGCATAAGCCGCATTGACATATCGCTTGACCAGATCGAAGTTCATGTCACCATTGCTGTTCACCACGCTTCCCATCTTCATGCAGTTGCCCGGTACGGTCTCTGTGAAGTACTCATTAGACACCTTCCTCACGGTGGCATTGTTCAGATAGTCATTGGCACCAATGGCAAGGCCCAGTCTGAAGTTTGGATACTTTGAGTAGTCGATGTATTCCTTGAGAGGACTATAGTCCTTCAAATAATCGTAATTGGAATCATTCGGTTTGCCCATCTCATAGTTCTGCTGAGCCATCGCCATAGACAGACTGCAGAAAGCACTGATGATCAAAAAAGTTTTCTTCATTGTCGTATAAATGTTGTGGTTAGATATTCTGTTTGTGTAGAATGCAGTGAGTTTATCGACCACAAAGATAGGTGTTTTTTTCTATATGACCAAAGAATTGATGGATGGATTTTTGTCACGGTCTCCTTCGTGCGCTTATTTGTCCATGCTCTTTCCTTCCCATTTTCTTGAAAAATTAGCAGGGGAAACATCCGAAATTTGTGTGAGATGGAAGAATGCTGAAGCGATTCTGACAAGTCTTTTCTCCAGTCGGCTCAACCAAGAGTGATGTGATGATTCCGAAGGAATAGAAGAATGTGTATATCTTATTGTGATTGAGTGTATTATCGGTGCAATAACAGGTGTGCGCTGTTGGGACGAAAACGCACGCATGGTTCGTTGGTCATCGCAGTATGGTTCGTTGGCACTTGCAACATTATTCATTGACCATCGCAGCATTGTTCATGGCCACTTGTAGCATGGTTCATTCATCAGAAGTCCCAAATGGTCAGAAAAGCCCAGTTGCTTCCACTCTTTCCTGCATGGGTTTTACTTACCCTCTCCAATGGACTGTTCGGAGGAGAAAGAGCAGATGTTTTCATGAATGATGGTCATAAGAGGGAATCGTCCATCCAACAGAAGGACATTGCAGGCCTGGGTTCGGCGAGTCCAGAAGAGGGAAGGGCGGAGTGCCAGTGGTGTGCTTTCATTGGTATAGCCTCTGCTTGCACCTCATAGACGCAAAGCGGTTGGCGACACAGGCACATTGGTGCCCTATGCTTTATATAGACGTTGATAGCAGAAATAATGTTTGCGAACCTTCTTGGATGCAAGGGAGGTATTGAGCATGTCGCTTGCTTCGGTCAGTTCACGAGTGGAGCCATCGTTGAAGCGAATCTCGATGAGGTCGTCGTCGAGGGAATACATGTCTTTGCCCACCTCAATGCAGGAGATGAGAAGGCTGGCATCTTCGATAGAGATGTGGAAATGCTCGGAGAGTTCCTGAAGTTTGGCTTGTTTGCGCTCCTCGCTGACTGGTTCGTCGCTCATCTCAACCTTGAAGATGCGACGGTTGATGAAGTCGGAACTGAGGAGCGATAGCACGGGGTCGGGATGATTGCACCATGTCTTGAGGGCAGACCAGATGTCGTTGTCGTCGAGTTGCAGATATTGTTTCAGACATTCGGGGTTGCTGAAAAAGGTCTTGCGGTCTATCTGCTGATAGAGGAAGAATCGGAGGGCGGGCGAACAGAAGAGGTCTTCCCCCTGACAAGCAAGTTGCTTGGCACGTGTGAGTGCATTGATCATGACATGTTCTGCTGCCACAGAAGTCTTGTGGAGATATACCTGCCAATACATGAGGCGGCGACACACGAGATAGTTCTCTATGGAATAGAGCCCTTTCTTGTCCACAACCAACTGATCATCCGCCATGTCGAGCATGTCGATGATGCGTGATGAGCCGATATTGGCCTCGTTCACCCCAGTGAAGAAGGCATCGCGCTTGAGGTAGTCAAGGCGATCCATGTCGAGTTGGGAAGAGATGAGTTGATGGAGAAACCGCTTGGGGTATTCATCCTTGAATATCTTGATGGCGAGCGAGAGTTGTCCGCGCATCTCCTCATTCATCCGCTCCATCACCATCAGGGATATGTCTTCGTGGCTGACACCACTGATGAGCGTGTATTCAAGCACGTGGCTGAAAGGGCCATGCCCGATGTCGTGCAACAGGATAGCCGCCTGAACGGCTTCAGCCTCACTGTCAAAAATGAAAGCACCCTTTTCCTGCAAAGAGCGGATGGCATTGCCCATGAGGTGGAAAGCCCCAAGGGAATGCTGTAGGCGGGTGTGCTGTGCGCCTGGATAGACGATGTTGGCACCTCCCAACTGCTTGATGCGGCTGAGGCGATAGAAGGCAGGGTGTCTCACGATGTCTAAGAGCAGACCTCGTGGAACACGGATGAAGCCAAATACCGGATCATTGATGATTTTGGATGTCATGGTTAGCTTTGTTTTGAGTGAGAAGTGAATGGTGAACGGTGAAAAATCTATGTTTCCATTTGTCAATGAGATGAAAAGCGAATGCTTTCTGCGTTCTTATCGGCAATATGGATTTCTCACTGTTCGCCATTCGCTTTTCACTTATAGCAGTGTAGCCATTTGGTCGGCTACTTTCTTTGCTTCCTGACCAGCAACAGTGGCAAAGTTTTCTGTCTTGTCGGCATAGATGATGGCGCGAGAAGAATTGACAAGGAGACCGCAATCCTTGGTCATGCCATATTTGCAGACCTCTTCAAGGCTGCCACCCTGTGCGCCAATGCCTGGCACGAGAAGGAAATGAGTGGGGGCTATCTTGCGGATGTCCTCAAACATCTTTCCCTGTGTAGCACCTACCACATACATCATGTTCTCGTCGTTGCCCCATTCTTGGCTCTTGCGGAGCACTTTCTCGAAGAGGCGTTCTCCCTCGGCATCAGCGGTGAGTTGGAAGTCGTGGCTGCCCTTGTTGGAGGTGAGAGCCAGAAGGATGACCCACTTGCCTGGGTATTGGAGGAATGGAGTGACGCTGTCCTCACCCATGTAGGGCGCAACTGTGAGTGCATCGAGGTTGATTTCCTCAAAGAAGGTGCGGGCATACATGGCAGATGTGTTGCCGATGTCACCACGCTTGGCGTCAGCAATGATGAAATGCTTGGGGTAGTTCTCGTTGAGGTAGGTGATGGTCTTCTCAAAGGAGATCCATCCCTTCACACCCATGCTCTCATAGAAAGCGAGGTTGGGCTTGTAGGAAACGCAGTAGGGTGCGGTAGCATCGATAATCGCCTTGTTGAAGGCAAAGATGGGGTCATCTTCCTTCAAGAGGTGTTCTGGTATTTTCTTAATATCGGTGTCGAGGCCTACACAGAGGAAGGTCTTCTTCTCGAAAATCTGTTCGATGAGTTCTTTGCGAGTCATATTGTGAAATGAAATGTTATTGATAATTGAGTTCTATTTCTTTTGTAACACAAAACCGTCAATGTCGAGTTGGGTGGAGCTCATATCGAAGTAGGTGGCATAGAAAAGGTTTTTGCCACTCTTGGAATGGAACATAATGGGGGGCATTATGGATCCATCCGCTTTGTTCCCGTAGGCTTTCAACGTGTCGGTGCTGATGAGGAAGGTGTCTGTCACCAGGTCATTCTCCGTAGGCGCAAGTTTCACCATCTTCTGATTCTTCTGGATTTCTATGCTTTGGAAAGAGCACCTGATGTATCGGTTGTAGCCTTCTGGAAAGTCGATGAAAAAGTCATTCTCAGATCGGTAGTATGTGCCAATTTCCTCTACCATTACTGTGTCTTCCTCCAACTCAAATTTGTAACTGTAGAAAGACACGTAGTTGTTTTTATCCTTCACATATTGTTTGGAGGCGTCAGACCCGAAGGCCTCCTGTAGGTAGAGCAACTGTTCATTTAGCGTGATGGCTTTCTCTTTGGGAAGAGTGTGAATCATATTTTCGTATTGCTCTATATTGAGTGGAAGTTTCTTTCCTTCCAAACGATGGGAAATACTGCTGTGCAGGTAGTTTCTTGTGATGCTGGTATAGTTGATGGGAAAGGATGATGTGAGTAGGAAGATGATGGCAAATGAGATGGTAATCCAGTTGATGCGCTTGGCTTTTGTGATGAAAAGCACGATGCAGACAAAGTAGAACCAGATGTTGAGTGTGATGATGTAGAGTCGGTTGATGGTAATGCCATAGTCGTTGAAACGTCGTATGATGCCGATTGTCATGAGTAGCAACAGTGGCAAAATGGCAAGTGGAAGGTAGCGGGCAATGAAGTGGTCTGCGTTCTTCTTACTCAGTTTGCGGATGGGGTACAGTCCAAACTCGATGATGATAAGCCCTATCATAGAGGTCACGACGAGCAGGGAGACTCCACCTGATGGCAGTTCCCAGCGCACGAGGATGCGGGCTGCATAGATGTAGAGCACGATGATGTATAGCCCTACAAGCGGAAGGAACAGAAATCGGATGACTGCATTGAGGAAATTGGAATCAAGAGGTTTGCGGTCATACTTCCTTTCTCCCTCTGGAATGCGACCGATAAGCAGCCATGACGACAGCAAGAGGGTGGTCAGCACACCAAGCACTCCATACCATTTTCCGTCGAAATCTATATCGAACAGTACTTGGAGCGACACGAGCAGTATGCTTGTGCCTCCCCACATGATGAGTCCTACAACCAAGCAGATGACACCGTTTGCAATCAAGTTCATTGCAAAGTTCCATGAGGCGATATTGTCTTTCTCCTTCAGAAATGAAAGGAAGAAGATGGACAGGAGCAACGCAAATGTGGTCGCAGCATGTGCTATCAGCAACTCATAGTTGGTTTGTCTTGCGTCAAGTGCATAATGCAGGTAGATGGAGTCTGCCAGCAGGATGGCATGTGATACAATGAAGACAATGGTTGCGGTGCGCTTGCTGACACCCTCCTCAGCCCATAGCTGTATGGTGAGCGACAGCAGAAAGGCTATCGACAGGAAGTAGGAGGTGACACCAATAGCCTTGTCGCTGAGTGATTGACCCTCGTCTATCAGACAGAAGATGAGGAATGCAGACAAGGATGTGACGAAAAGGGATGGTGCAGGAAAACGCATGGCGCACATGCGGAAAGCCTTGATGATGGCCTGCGGGGCTGACGATAGTTTCATCATATGATAGTGGATTAGAGTTCTGCCTCCCTATTGAAGGTGAATTAGAGTTCTGCTTCTTTCAGCCTCTCAGCATTCTCAGCCACGATAAGGTGGTCGATGCAGTCCTGGATGTTGCCATCCATGAAAGCAGCGAGGTTGTAGATGGTGTAGTTGATGCGGTGGTCGGTGATGCGCCCCTGAGGATAGTTGTAGGTGCGTATCTTTGCAGATCGGTCGCCTGTGGATACAAGGGTCTTGCGTCGAGAAGCAATATCGTCGATGTACTTCTGATGCTCACGGTCGTAGATGTAGGTGCGCAGACGAGCAAGAGCACGCTCCTTGTTCTTGGGCTGGTCGCGTGTCTCTGTACATTCCACAAGAATCTCTTCTGTCTCGCCAGTGCTGGGGTTCTTCCACATGTAACGGGCACGCACGCCGGACTCAACCTTGTTTACATTCTGACCACCTGCTCCTTGACTTCGGAAGGTGTCCCATTTGACTTCACCTTCATTGATCTGCACATCAAATGGTTCTGCCTCGGGGAGCACTGCCACTGTAGATGCAGAGGTGTGCACACGACCTTGAGTCTCCGTGACAGGAACACGTTGCACACGGTGTACGCCTGATTCATATTTCATCGTGCCATACACGTTTTCGCCTGTGATGTTAGCCACAATTTCCTTGTAGCCACCTGCGGCACCTTCAGAGAAGGATGATATGGTGAGATGCCAACCCTTGGTCTCGCAGTATTTACTATACATGCGGAAGAGGTCGCCAGCAAATAGAGCCGCCTCGTCTCCTCCTGTGCCACCACGAATTTCGAGGGTGACGTTCTTGCTGTCTTCTGGGTCGGCAGGGATGAGAAGAAGTTTGATTTCCTCTTCCAGAATTGGAAGACGCTTCTCGTTGGCTGCTAATTCCTCGCGTGCTATCTCCTTCATTTCAGGATCATCCTCCAAGGTGATGAGTTCCTTTGCTTCTTCAATGCCCTTGACAGTGGCAATGTATTGCTTGCGGGCATTCATGATGTCCTCAAGGTTCTTGTATTCTTTGGTCAATTGCACGTACCTCTTTTGGTCGGCAATGACATGAGGGTCGGTGATGAGTGTTGATACCTCCTCAAAGCGAGGAATCAATCCTTCCAGTTTCTCCAGTATTTCCATTAATAATTAAATGTTCCGAATTCGGATTTGATGGTGAGTGACTTCTTGCCTTCCTCTATGTGACCCACAATCTGTGCATCGATATTGAATGACTTGCTGATAGAGATGACTTTCTCTGCGTTTTCGGGAGAAAGATACACCTCAAGGCGGTGACCCATGTTGAACACATTGTACATCTCAGCCCAGTCGGTGCCTGACTCTTGTGCTATGACTTTGAAGAGTGGAGGAACAGGGAACATGTTGTCTTTGATGACACGGCAGTTGTCGCCCACAAAGTGAAGAACTTTGGTCTGTGCACCACCTGTGCAGTGTACCATGCCGTGGATGTCGGCACGCATCTCATCAAGGATCTTCTTCACGACAGGAGCGTAGGTGCGGGTAGGAGATAGCACAAGTTTGCCTGCATTGACGGGTGCGCCTTCCACTGGATCAGTAAGCTTGTATGAACCTGAATAAACGAGTTCGTCTGGCACAGCCTTGTCGAAAGACTCTGGATATTTCTCAGCAAGATATTTCGCAAAGACATCATGACGGGCGGAGGTGAGTCCATTGCTGCCCATACCGCCATTGTATTCTTTCTCATAGGTGGCTTGACCGCAAGAGGAAAGACCCACGATGACATCGCCAGGGCGGATGTTGGCATTGTCGATAACGTCACTGCGCTTCATGCGGCAGGTGACTGTGGAATCTACAATGATGGTGCGTACAAGGTCGCCCACATCAGCAGTTTCACCACCTGTAGCGTAGATGCCCACTCCCATCTTGCGCATCTCGGCAAGGAGTTCGTCTGTGCCATTGATGATGGCTGAGATGACTTCGCCAGGAATGAGGCTCTTGTTACGACCAATCGTGGATGATACGAGAATGTTGTCCACTGCGCCTACACAAAGAAGGTCGTCGGTGTTCATGATGAGTGCATCTTGTGCAATGCCTTTCCATACAGAGATGTCGCCCGTCTCTTTCCAATACATGTAGGCAAGGCTGGACTTCGTGCCTGCTCCGTCTGCATGCATGATATTGCAATATTCGGGGTCACCACCCAAAATGTCAGGAATGATTTTACAGAAAGCCTGTGGGAAGATACCTTTATCTATATTCTTGATAGCGTTGTGCACGTCTTCTTTGGCAGCACTGACTCCACGCATCATGTATCTCTGCTTGTTGTCGATGGTCATTTTAGTATGTTTTTTATTCGATTTGTTGATTTTATGTTGCAAAGGTAAGGAAAAAACATGATATTATGACTGTATGTCGAAAATCTTTCCTAAATTTGCAAACATATTACGTAATTAAAACTCATTAGATGGTTTTTACCGCACAACAAATAGCAGGCTTTACTGGTGGAACCGTAGATGGTAATCCTCAAGCTGCGATTAGTACATTTGCGAAAATAGAAGAAGGCACGGAAGGTGCACTTTCTTTTTTAGCAAACCCTCAGTATGAACATTATATTTATGAGACACAATCAACTATTGTGCTCGTAAATGAAGATTTCAAACCCTCACAAGAAGTGAAGGCCACATTGGTTCGTGTGAAAAATGCATACGAGTCTGTGGCTAAACTCCTGCAGCTATATCAGAGCATGCAGCAGAAGCGTGTGGGTGTTGATTCCTTAGCATTCATTGATCCTTCTGCCAAAATAGGTAAGGATTGCTATATTGGCCCATTTGTGGCAATTGGTGAGAATGTGGAGATAGGTGATGGTGTAGTGCTTCACCCTCATGTGACCATAGGCAGAAATGCAAAGGTGGGAAAGGGCACGGAGATTTATAGCAATGCTGTGATTTATCATGACTGCATTGTGGGTAAAGAATGTATCCTGCATGCAGGATGCGTGATTGGCTCAGATGGTTTCGGCTTTGCCCCTACAACTAATGGCTATGACAAGATTCCGCAGATTGGCATTGTGACCATTGAGGATAAGGTGGAGATTGGTGCGAACACATGTGTGGACCGCTCCACTATGGGTAGCACAATCATTCGCAAGGGTGTGAAACTTGATAACCTTGTGCAGATTGCCCACAATGTTGAAGTGGGTCAGAACACAGTGATGTCTGCTCAGGTGGGCGTGGCTGGTAGTTCCAAGGTGGGAGAGTGGTGCGTATTTGCTGGTCAGGTAGGTATAGCAGGACACCTGCAAGTGGGTGACCGCACGGTGATGGGCGCACAGGCAGGTTTGGCTGGTGGTAATTTGGCTCGTAAGGGTGGTGCCACTCTCATGGGCTATCCTGCTATTGAGCACAAGAAGTTTGCAAAGAACATGGCGGCACTCAACTCTCTTCCAGAACTATTGAAGGAGGTGGCAGCGCTGAAAAAAGAAATTGAAGAACTCAAAAACAACAAATAAATGCAAAAACAATTAACTCTGAAGGAGTCTTTCACACTGAAAGGCAAAGGACTGCACACAGGTCAGATGATTACAGCCGTGTTCAATCCTGCTGAAGAGAACTACGGTTATAAGATTCAAAGAACAGATGTTGAAGGTCAGCCAATCATTGATTGTAATGCCGATCTGGTGGGTGACACGCAGAGAGGAACAGTCCTCGTGAAGGACGAAGTCAAGGTGAGCACCATTGAACATGCAATGGCGGCCCTTTATGCTTTGGGTATCGACAACTGCCTGATTCAGTTAGATGGTCCTGAAATGCCTATCTTGGATGGTAGTGCAATGCCTTTTGTAGAGGCGATAGAAAAGGTGGGTCTGCAGGAACAGAACGCTAAGAAGGATTATTATGTGGTGAAACACAAGATGGAAATCAAGGGTGAGAATGGTGAACACATGATTCTGATACCTGATGATCACTTCTGTGTGAATGCGCAGATTGCTTTTGACTCACAGATCCTCGATAATCAGTTTGCCAATCTTGACAATATGGCTGATTTCTCTAAAGAGATTGCTTCTGCTCGCACATTCGTGTTTGTGAGAGAGATAGAACCGCTTCTCAATATGGGTCTCATTCGTGGTGGCGACTTGGACAATGCCATCGTGATTTACGAGAAGGAACTGCCACAGGATCGCTATGATAATCTGGCGGACAAGCTTGGCATTGCTCATATGGATGCTACTCGTTTGGGCTACATCAACCATAAGCCTCTCACTTGGAACAATGAGCCTTCACGTCATAAGTTGCTTGACATTATTGGTGACCTTGCTTTGGTAGGACGTCCTATTCTTGGTCGTGTTGTGGCTACTAAGCCGGGACATACTATTAATAATAAGTTCGCGCGCGCAATCAAGCGTGACATCAAGAAGCATGAGGTGCAGTGCCCTGCATATGATCCTAATGTTGCTCCTTTGATGGATGTGAACAAGATTCGTAGTTTGCTTCCTCACCGCTATCCAATGCAGTTGGTGGACAAGGTTATTTCTGTGGATGAGCCAGAAATTGTTGCTGTGAAGAATGTGACCAGCAATGAACCTTTCTTCACAGGACACTTCCCAGAGGAGCCTGTCATGCCTGGTGTATTGATTGTGGAAGCAATGGCACAGGCAGGTGGTCTGCTGGTGTTGAATGCAGTTGATGAGCCAGAAAGGTACTCTACATACTTCCTGAAAATTGATGGTGTGAAGTTCCGCCATAAGGTGGTGCCAGGTGACACGCTGATATTCAAGGTCAAGATGATGGGACCTTTCCGCAGAGGTATTGCAACAATGAGCGGTCTTGTGTTTGTGGGTGATACGGTAGCAGCAGAGGCTGAGTTCACGGCACAAGTTGTAAAGAACAAATAATATAATAGAAATATGGCAAAGATAAGTCCTTTAGCATTCATTGATCCAGAAGCTAAGATAGGAGAGAATTGTGAGATCGCTCCTTTCTGCTTCATTGACAAGAATGTAGAGATTGGTGATAATAATGTGTTGATGAACAGTGTTACTTTGTTGAATGGTACAAGACTGGGCAATGAGAACACTCTTTTCCCTGGTGCAGTGATTGGTGCTGTGCCTCAAGACCTGAAGTTTAAGGGAGAGGATTCGTTTGTTGTGATAGGTGATAGAAACAAGATTCGTGAGAATGTGACCATCCACAGAGGCACAGCCAGCAAGGGACAGACAGTGGTGGGCAGCAATAACCTCATCATGGAGAATGCCCATATAGCTCACGATTGTGAGTTTGGTAGTGGCATCATCATGGGTAACTCTACGAAGTTGGCTGGTGAGGTGATTGTGGATGACAACGCTATCATTTCTGCTGTGGTGCTCGTGCATCAGTTCTGTCGTATAGGTGGTTATGTGATGGTGCAGGGTGGTACTCGTACCAGCAAGGATATCCCTCCATTTGTGATGGCAGGTCGAGAGCCTGTCTCTTATGCAGGTTTGAACATTATAGGTCTTCGTCGTCGTGGCTTCAGCCGTGAAGTGATTGATAACATCAGCAATGCCTATCGTCTCATCTATCAGTGCAACATGACTGTCAATGAGGCTATTGAAGCCATCAAGAAAGAAGTGCCTATGGGTAAGGAAGTTCAGTATATTGTTGATTTCGTTACTCAATCTCAGAGAGGTATTATTAGATAAGAAATCTTTTAACCCCATTTGTGCTATGATATACAAATTTACTATCATCTCCGACGAAGTGGAGGGTTTCATGCGAGAGATTCAGATTGATGCAGATGCCAAGTTCCTGGAACTGCACAAGTTAATTCTTGAGTCTTGTGGCTATGATGATAATCAGATGACTTCATTCATCATCTGTGAGAAGGGATGGGCGAAGGGACAAGAAATAACTCTGGAGGAAATGGATACAGATGGTGAGAACTATGTCATGGCTGAAACCGAGTTGAATGAGTTTCTCGAAGATGAGAAGCAGCATCTGCTCTATGTGTTTGACCCACTGGGCGACCGCATGTTCTTCATGGAGCTTTCCAAGATTATTAGGGGTGAAAACCTGAAGAACGGAAAGGTAACTCGTTCACAGGGTGAAGCTCCTGTTCAGACACTCGACTTTGATGAACTCTTTGCTCGTAATCCGATAGTGGAGTCCTCTTCTGTTTTGGATGAAGAAATGTATGGTGACACCATCGATAGTGATGAACTTGACTTGGAGGGACTTGACATTAGTGATTCGCTGGATTAAAGACTGACAATCTGGAGCGATTTCTGATAAGATGAATACACTGGTTGTCTTATTAGGGCCTACAGGAGTGGGCAAAACGGAACTGAGTCTGCGATTGGCTGAGAGGTGGGGCTGTCCCATTATCAATGCCGATTCGCGTCAGATCTATCAAGATATTGAGATAGGTACTGCTGCACCCACAAGAGCAGACCTGGAGCGTGTGAAGCATTATTTTGTGCATACGCTCAGACTGGACGAGTACTATAGTGCTGCCGAATATGAGAAAGACGTGCTACAGTTGCTCGACCAGCTTTTTCAAGAACATGAAAAGGTAATACTTTCTGGTGGCAGCATGATGTATATTGATGCTGTGACAAAAGGTATTGACGATATACCCACTGTGGACGACGAGACTCGCACCATGCTTAAGGAACGTTTTGAGGAAGAAGGGTTAGAGCCTCTACTTGCAGAGCTCAAGGTCTTAGACCCTCAATACTATGAGATAGTGGACAAGCACAACCACAAAAGAGTGGTGCATGCCTTGGAAATTTGCTACATGACAGGCAAGACCTATACATCCTTTAGGACGAATACTTTGAAGAAACGACCTTTCAATATCGTGAAATTTGGATTAAGACGTGAACGGGAAAATCTTTTTGCTCGCATCAACATGAGAGTAGAGCAGATGATGCGCGATGGTCTTCTGGAAGAGGTGAGGAGCATGGAGCATCTGAAAGCACTCAACTCACTCAATACTGTGGGATACAAGGAGATGTTCAAGGTGTTGGAAAGTGAATGGCAACTACCCATGGCTGTGGAGAGAATGAAGAAGAACACCAGAGTGTATGCCAAAAAACAGATGACCTGGTTTAAGCATGATGAAGAGATTCATTGGTTGGATGCTGACAAGCACACAGCCGATGAAATGCTCAAACAAATAACAGATACCTTATTAAACACCGTACACAACAACAGTTGAAATAGAACAATTGACAATGAAATCTATATTTAAGAAGATTGCCACCTTTTTGAAACATGGTTGGCAATGGTACAAGAGCCAGTATAAAGGTAAATGGTATCAGAGAATGGCTACGTCTATTGTCACTTTGGTCACTCTCTTCTTCCTCTATCTGGGAGCAGTTGATGTGAACTTCTTGTGGCTCTTTGGTGTGTCGCCGACAATGGAAGTAGTTCGCAATCCCATCGCCAATGAGGCTTCCTACATCTATAGTGCCGACAGCGTTTTGATTGGAAAATACTTCAACGAGAATCGTTCCCCTGTTCAGTTCGAGGAGATTTCTCCTTATGTGGTAGATGCACTCATCAGCACAGAAGATGAACGCTTCTACCAGCATCATGGCATCGACTATCAAGGACTCTTCTCTGCCATGAAGGATATTGTGAAAGGAAACCCTCGTGGCGCAAGCACCATCACTCAGCAGTTGGTGAAGAACCTCTTCAAGATTCGTTCTCAATACTCCACAGGACTTTTGGGCAAGATTCCAGGCTTGGGCATCATGGTCATGAAGTCGAAGGAGTGGATTACGGCTATCAAGATTGAGAATATGTATAGCAAGCAGGACATCCTTACGCTCTATCTCAACACGGTGGATTTTGGCAGTAATGCCTATGGCATCAAGACCGCAGCCAAGACCTACTTCAAGACAACCCCTCAGAACCTCACCGCCGAACAGTCTGCCGTGTTGGTCGGTCTGTTGAAAGCCACAACTACGTATAACCCTAAAATCAATCCCAAAAACAGTTTTAAGCGTAGAAATGTGGTGCTCAACAATATGTATGCTCACAAGAAACTCACCAAGCAGGAGTTAGACTCGTTGATGCTGATACCGATCAACCTCAACTACACGGTGGAGAATTCCTATGATGGAGGTGCGCTCTACTTCCGTGAGGCCATCAAGAATTATCTCGAGGACTGGTGTGAGGAAAACAACATAGACCTCTATTCTGATGGATTGAAGATATACACCACTCTCGACACACGCATGCAGAAGTATGCGGAGGAGGCTGTGCAGAAGCAAATGCGCACCATCCAGCAGCGTTTCAACAGCCATTGGGGCAGTCAGTCGCCTTGGCGTGATGAGCGAGGAGTGGAGATTCCCCACTTCATTGAGAACATTGCCAAACGCAGTGAATACTACAAGATATTGGCTGCCAAATATGAGGACAATGCCGACTCTATCGACAAATACATGAATGAGCCCCACAAGGTGAAGGTTTTCGACTATAATGCCCCTGCTTCAGACAACCATCTGGTGGAGAAGGAGATGAGCACCATGGACTCTATTCGCTATATGGTCAAGTTCATGCACTGTGGCTTTGTGGCGATAGAACCTCAGACCAGTTATGTGAGGGCATGGGTAGGCGATGTGAACTTCAACAGTTGGAAGTACGACAAGGTGACTTCCATGCGTCAGCCTGGTTCTACTTTCAAACTCTTTGTCTATGCTTCGGCTTTTGAAAATGACGATGAGATCACACCTACAACAACCTATCGTGATGTGCCCATCTCTCTTCAAGTGCCAGATGCACACGACCCCCACATGATGACCACATGGACTCCTCACAATTCGAGTGGCTATTGCACAGGAGCCAACCTTCCGCTCAAGTCGGCCTTTGCGCAGTCTGTCAATACCATTGCAGTGAGGCTCGGACAGGACACAGGTATAGACCATGTGGTGGACATAGCCCATAAGATGGGCATTAAGAGCAAGTTGGATGCCACCCCATCCTTGGCACTTGGAGCGTCAGATGTCAATCTCTTGGAGTTGGTGGGTGCTTATGCCTCTGTGATGAACGATGGCATGCAACGAAAGCCAATCCTTGTCACAAAGGTGCTTGATCGCAATGGCGAGGTCATCTATGATTGTGAAAGGGATGAACCTTCCGTCCAACAGGCCATGAAGTATAAGACTGCATTCTATATGCAACGTCTGCTCTATGCTGGAATGCACGAGCCTGGTGGTACGACTCAGGCTCTTTGGGAATACATCCATCATTACGACACCGAGCTGGGTGGTAAGACTGGTACTTCCAGCAACCATTCCGATGCGTGGTTTGTAGGCTGTGCTCCAGGCCTTGTAGGTGGAGCATGGGTGGGCGGTGAATACCGTTGCATCCATTTCCGCACGGGAGCACTTGGACAAGGTAGCCGCACAGCCCTCCCCATCTTTGGCTATTTCATGGACAAGGTATTGTCCGACAGCCGTTTCCCGCAGTATCATGGCAAGTATCCCGAAGCAAAAGAAGACATACCACGCAAAAACTATATTGGCAATGCTGTTTATGTGGCTCCTCCTTCATCTGATGATGCTGAAGAAGGGGAAGGAGGCGAAGAGGATGACGAATCAGCAGGAGAAAGAGGGGAGAGTTCTGCTCCTGCGGCTTCTGCCGAAGGGAACTTCAATGTGGAGTTATAAGGATTGGGTATGAAAATGGTTGTAGGTGGAAATCTTCCTGCTATATCATAGGATGCCATCATGGTATATAGGAGAAAGGGCGAACAAACGTTCGCCCTTTCTTGTTTCAGATGGTTGTCTTCTTATTTCCACCAAAATTCATCGCCTTTTCACTTGAGGTGTACAGACTGAGGAAGAAAGATGAAGTCGCTTTGGAAGGCTGTGTGGCAGGCTGACTCATCCAAGGGTGTGAATGATGTTCCCCATGTCTTCGTAAGCCCTCATATCTTGTTTGTACACAACGATTTATGGTCGATTGTAAACTTTGTGCTTGTAGGGTCATAACGCACGCATTGTTCATGGGACATCGCACCATTGTTCATAAGCACTTGAAGCATTATTCGTTGGCCATTGAACAATGGTTCGTTGGAGCATGAAGAATGCTTCGGTCATGCGATGTGCTAAATGGCAGGAGCATCCCTGCTGTTTCATCCTCTCGCTCACTCATTTTCCCATACTCTCCCCAAACAAGGTGGATGGGATTAGGAGTTTGATAGAACTTGCGTTGGGTGAACATTACTGAGGTTCGTCTTCGTGCCAGAAGTTCCACGAGGCAATGGCTTGGGCGATGAGCATTTCCAGTCCGTTCTTCACCACAGCCCCCTGCTCAGCACCTTTCTTCATGAAGAGTGTCTCGTTGGGATTATACACGAGGTCGTAGAGTAGATTCTTTTCGTTCATTGCCTCATAGGGCAGGGCAGGACATTCATCCACATGGGGAAACATGCCCACAGGAGAGCAGTTCACAATTACCTCATATTCTTTCAGTGTCTCGGCTGTAATCTCCTCATAGGTGATGATGCCTGGCTTAGACTTGCGACTCACAAAGAGAGTGTCCAGACCAAGTTTCTCGGTCAAGCCATAGTAGATGGCCTTTGATGCTCCACCTGTGCCGAGGATGAGTGCTTTCTTGTGGTGAGGTTTCAGGAGTGGTCTGATACTGTCCACAAAACCAATCACATCACTATTGTAGCCTTTGAGGAAAGGAGTGCCATCTGATGCTCTCATCACCTTGACCACATTCACTGCCCCTATGGCTTTTGCCTCTGTGCTGACTTCGTTGAGATAGGTCATCACAGCCTGCTTATAAGGAATGGTGACGTTTAATCCCTTCAGTTCGGGATTGTTGTTGATTACTTTGGCAAAGTCCTCAATAGAGGGAATCTCGAAGTTGATGTATTGTGCGTCGGTCTTATCTTGTTCAAATTTCTCTGAAAAGAACTTTTGAGAGAAGGAATGCCCGAGAGGGAAACCGACGAGTCCGTATTTGTCCATGTGCAGATGTGTTATGTGGAGAATGACTCTTGATTATTTTTCAGCCGTGTAGAGAATGCACATGCCGAAAACCAGCCGTTTGAAATTGACCTGATGAAATCCTGCCTGTTCTATGATGCTTTGCATGCGCTCAGCCTGAGGCACGGCATCCATAGTGTCGGGCAGATAGGAATAAGCCGTCTTGTCTTTGGAGAAAATCTTTCCCAATGTAGGCATCACTACCTTTTTATAGAGGAAGAAGAGTTGCTTCATGGGGAAAGAAATGGGGGTGCAGAGATCGACCACAGCCAGATGACCGTCTGTAGTCAGCACTCGGTGCATCTCTTGCAGACACACATCAAGGTTCTGGAAGTTGCGAAGCGCAAAGGCTGAGATGACAGCATCGAAAGAGTTGTCGGCAAATGACATATTGGAGCAGTCCTCATTTCTGAAGGTGATCTGTTCCGACAATCCTAACTTTGCCACTTTCTCTCTGCCTATGTTCATCATGCCCTCGCTGATGTCACAGCCCACAACCTGCTTGGCCTTGAGTTTGTTGAAAGCAAGGATAGCAAAGTCGCCAGTGCCTGTTGCAATGTCGAGAATGCTATCCGTGCTTGTTCTGTGTTTGAGCAAGAACTGGATGGCCTTATTGCGCCAGATGCGGTCAATGCCGAAACTGAGAGTGTGGTTCAGAAGGTCGTAGGAGTGGGCGATGTTGTCAAACATCTGTTCCACCTGTTCTCTCTTGCTGCCTGCTTCACCGTAAGGTTTTATCTGTTCCTGTTCGTACATGCTATGTTTTATCTTTATGTATTGGCCATGCTCTTTTGACACATGAGTCAATGCCTGTTTGATAGAAGAACTTATGCCTTGAGGTAGTTCATCACATTGCGTTCAATGCGTTTGGCAATGTCCTCGTCGGTCTCTTCCTTCACAAATTTCTCGCCAATGATGTGTTCGTAGAGCTCAATGTAACGGTCGCTCACAGACTGCGCATACTCTTCTGTGATTTCAGGCATTACCTGGCCAGGCTGGTTCATGAAGTTGTGGTCAATCAGCCACTGGCGCACAAACTCCTTGGAGAGTTGCTTCTGTGGCTCGCCCTTTTCAAACTTCTCTTCATAGCCATCAGCATAGAAGTAACGGCTGGAGTCTGGTGTGTGAACCTCGTCAATAAGATACACCTTGCCATCACGCTTGCCAAACTCATATTTGGTGTCCACAAGGATCAGTCCCTTTTCAGCAGCAATCTTGGTGCCCAAGTCAAAGAGAGCATAAGTGTATTTCTCCATCACCTCATAGTCTTCCTTAGACACAAGACCTTGAGCAATGATTTCCTCCTTAGAGATGTTCTCGTCGTGACCTTCGTCAGCCTTAGTGGTAGGGGTGATGATAGGAGTAGGGAACTTCTGGTTTTCCTTCATGCCCTCTGGGAGTGTGATGCCACAGAGAGTGCGGTTACCTGCTTTGTACTCGCGCCAAGCAGAACCTGTCAGGTAGCCACGGATAATCATTTCCACACGGAAGCCCTCACACTTCAAACCTACAGTCACCATAGGGTCGGGGGTAGCCAACTTCCAGTTAGGCACGATGTCGGCACTTGCATCGAGGAACTTTGCTGCAATCTGATTGAGCACCTGTCCTTTGAATGGGATGCCCTTTGGCAACACGACGTCAAATGCAGAGATGCGGTCTGTAGCCACCATCACCATGAGGTCATCATTGATGTTATACACGTCACGAACCTTGCCGTGATACACTTCCTTCTGTCCTGGGAAGTTGAAATCCGTTCTTGTTAATGCTTTCATTTTGCAAAATATTTTATTATATGAATAGTATATTTTAGAGTGAATGATGAATGGTGGAAAACCCAAGTTTCCTTTTGTCTGTTAAAAAGAGTGCCTTTTATACGCTTGTCGGTAAAATGGATTTTTCTTGGAGACTAAGTGGTCTTTTTGATGTTTAATCTTTACAGGAAGCCGTGGGTAACACTATTCACTCTTCACTTCAGCGGGGAACAGTGGGTATTTCTTCTCGCCCTCATACTTGCGGTAGGCATTCACGATGCGTGTCACCAACTTGTGGCGAACAATATCACGCTCATCCATCTCTGTCCACAAGATTCCTTTCACGTTGGCAAGCACCTCCTTAGCCTCCTTCAATCCACTCTTCACGTTGTGGGGAAGGTCTATCTGAGTCAAATCGCCTGTGATAATCATCTTAGTGTTTTGCCCCATACGAGTCAGAAACATCTTGATTTGTTGGGTGGTGGTGTTTTGTGCCTCATCGAGAATCACCACTGCGTCATTCAGTGTTCTTCCTCTCATGAAGGCAAGTGGTGCAATCTGAATCACATTCTGCTCCATATATTCTGTCAGTTTCTGAGCAGGAATCATATCTTGAAGTGCATCATAGAGAGGTTGCAGGTAGGGGTCAATCTTCTCCCTCATGTCGCCAGGCAAGAATCCGAGCTTCTCTCCTGCTTCCACCGCAGGACGACACAAGATGATCTTTCTTATTTCCTTGTTCTTCAAGGCTCTCACAGCCAGGGCTATCGAAACATAGGTCTTGCCAGAACCTGCAGGGCCAATGGCAAAAAGCATGTCGTTCTCGTAGAAGCCATCCACAAGCATCTTTTGATTGTCTGAACGGGCAGCAATGGGTTTGCCTGTTACACTATAGCAGATTGCCATTCCGTCAGCAGCGTGGCCCGATGGGTGTTCGCCTCTCACAATTCTCAAGATGTCTTCCTCGTTCAGTGAGTTGTATTTGGCGCAGTGCTGTTGCATCTTCATGATGTTTTCCTCAAAGGCACACATTTCCTCCTCGTCGCCCATCACCTTGATGATGTTACCACGCGCCACAATGCGCAACTTGGGGTAGAGCGCCTTAATCATCTGCAGATGGACATTGTTCACACCATAGAAGGTGACTAAATCAATGTCTTCAATAACGATATGCTTTTCAATCATGCCACAAAGTTACGGAAAAAGTCTCGTTTATGATGTAAAAACATAGAAAATATAAAAAGAGGTGTGGAGAAACTATTCCTCACACCTCTGTATTTCATTTTTTAGTGGTACACAATCATCAGTTTTCCCTTATCCACTTTAGCCTCAAACCCTTGTTTGCGCATGGGGGTGAGCTGTTGGGTACAGCCTGTTCCATACTTCTCATGGAGGATGAGTGCGAGGATGCCCATATTCATGCGGAGGTTGATTTCCAAGCATGGATGCACATGCCCGTCTGCTGTTTTGAGCATATCAATGCCCACAGGTCCTGTGTAGGATATCTCTGCAAGCCTTTGCTGATGAAAGGTTACCAGCCTGTCTAACAATTTCTCGTCCACACCTATTCTGTGTTTCAGTTCCTCTTGACTCTCCACATAATTATAACCGTATGTGCCTGTTGTTTCAGCATGAAAGACTGAATAACCCAGAAACTCTACTTGATGGTCTTTGTGAATGAGAAACTCCATGGCAAAATCCACCATCTTGTCCTCATAGAAGCAATCTTCCACATAGCCCCCTTGAGAGGTGATGAATCCTCTTAGGCGTTTCTCCACATGCTCGTCATACTCTTTTGCCACAAATACACCTCTGCCTGATGATGACCAAGGCAACTTGAAGATACGTGGGGGCTTTTCTTTGAGTGTTAGTTCCTCTCTCCATAGCATCTCTTGTCCAAGCAACAGGTCATCGTCCACTTCTCTCAGCATCTCTCTAATATATTCACAGGCATATTTGCGACTTGACAATCTTCTCACCTCCTGTATCCATTCGTCAGAAGGCAAGGAGTCCTGTGGGAAACCCATCTGTTTATAGCGTTGTTTAGTGGTCATGCTCCATCCCCAAGGACCAGCCAGTGGTGTGTTGTCCCACACTTCAGACAGTGCACAGAGGTCGCTCTCCATCTGTTGTATGCGTTTGGGTGGCACATACTGGCGCACATCTGTTGCCAGTGCCATATCGTTAGAGCAATTAAAGATACTGGGTAGTTTCATGGAGGCAAAGGTATGAAAAAAACAGATTCATTATGTCCTCTTTTCCTTGAAAGATAGTTTTTCCATTCTTTATTTTCATATATCACTTATTTTTTACTATCTTTGCACTTCCTAAAACTGTAAACTTAAACTTATAACAATTCTAACACTCACTACATTTAGATGAAAATGAAACATTTGATGGCTGCTGCCTGGGCATTCTGCTTGGCAGCATCAGTCTCAGCACAAAGTGAACTCTATCCTCAGCATTTCAATTTGGAAGAGGTTGTACTCCTTGATGGTCCTATGAAGACCATGCTCAACACCAACAACAAGTTGCTTCTCGAATATGATGCCGACCGATTGATGACGCCTTTTATTCGTCAGGCAGGTCTCTCTTCCGACCCTAAATCAAAGTATTTCGAGTGGGAAAAGGCTCATCCTTCTTTTGGCAATTGGGGCCAGCCCGATTGGAGTCTTGAGGGTCATGTAGGTGGTCACTATGTGTCTGCACTTGCTCTTGCCTATGCTGCAACCCATGATGCAGCCATGCAGAAACAACTGAAGGAGCGTCTTGACTACTGTCTCCGCATCATGAAGGATTGTCAGGATGCCTACAAGGCAGACAAGACAGGCATGAAGGGATTCATAGGTGGTCAGCCTATCAACCAGATCTGGACGGGTCTCTATGCCAAGGACCTTACTGAGTTCCGCAAGTATGGCGGTTGGGTTCCTTTCTATTGTCAGCACAAGGTGCTTGCAGGTTTGCGCGATGCCTATATCTATGCAGGTAGCGGATTGGCAAAGCAGCTTTTCCGCCATTTGGCAGACTGGAGCGTAGATGTGGTCAGCAACCTTTCTGACGAGGAGATGCAACATGTGCTCGGTTGGGAACATGGTGGCATGAACGAGACGCTTGCAGATGCCTACACCATCTTCAAGGACAAGAAATACCTTGAGGGAGCAAAGAAATATAGCCATCGTCAGATGATTGACGGTATGAAGACTTTCAACCCAACCTTCCTTGATGGTAAGCATGCCAATACACAAGTGCCTAAGTACATAGGTTTTGAGCGTGCATGGCAGGAAGACAAGAGTTTGGCAGACTATCGCAATGCTGTGATTAACTTCTGGGATGATGTGGCAAACAACCGCACTGTCTGCATTGGTGGTAACTCTATCAGCGAGCATTTCCAAAACCATAACAACGGTAAGCTTTACATTAATAATATGGAAGGTCCAGAGTCCTGCAACTCCAACAACATGCTCAAACTCTCTGAGAACCTCTTTGATGACACTCACGATGCCAAGTATGCTGACTTTTACGAGGCAACCATGTGGAATCATATCATGTCCACTCAAGATCCAGAAACAGGTGGCTATGTATATTTCACTTCCCTCCGCCCTCTCTCTTACCGCATCTATTCTCAGGTGAACCAAGGCATGTGGTGCTGTGTGGGAACAGGCATGGAGAACCACAGCAAGTATGGTCACTTCATTTATACCCATAGTGCTGATAACGACACTCTTTATGTGAACCTCTTCACAGCCAGCGAACTCAAGTCAAAGAAGTTTGGCATTCGTCAGGAGACCCGTTTCCCATACGCTCAGTCATCCAAACTCACTATCACCAAGGGTGGTAAGTTCACCCTTGCCATTCGCAAGCCATCGTGGGCCAGTGCTGATGGTAAGGCTTCCTACACCTACGAGACCAAGCAGTGGAAGGCTGGTGATGTGGTCAATGTGGATCTCCCCATGTCATTCCGCTACGAGGAATGTCCAGACTACAAGGATTACATAGCCTTCAAGTATGGTCCGATCCTCATGGCTGCACGCAACGAGACTGAAGCGACCCTGCCTAATGAATATGGTGGTGAAGGGCGCATGGATCACTCTCCAGGCGCACGCTCCAGTGCTCTGCCACTCTCGTCTGCTCCATTGCTCATCGGCAATCGCTCAGAAGTGCTCAATGCTATCAATCCTGTTTTCCCAGAAAGATTGCAGTACTCTATCACTACCGACAAGGGTAAACTACCACTCGTGCCATTCTACAGCATTCAGCATTCTCGCTACTCTTGCTACTTCTTCCAAGGCACTCCAGACGATTATGCTAACTCTGACATGGGTAAACGAGATGCGGAGGAACAGGCTCTCCAAGCCCGCACCATCGACTATGTGGCTACAGGTGAACAACAGAGCGAGGCAGGTCATCAGGCGAAGTATTCTGTAGGTTCTACAGCAGGACAGTACCGTGGAGAGACCTATCGCGATGGCAAGAATGGTGAATACATTCAGTATGTGATAGAGAATCCTCAGGAACTCACCCAAGACATCACTCTCATGGTACGCTTCATCTCTTCTGACCGTGGTCGTCGTGCTGACATCTTTATCGACGGTGAGAAAGTGGGAGACGTATCCGTTCAGGGTCGCATGCAGGGGGCTGACGAGAATGGCTTCTTCAATTTGGAGTTCCCGCTGACCGACAAGATTCTCAAGGATGCTAACGGCAATGTGAAGAAGCAACTTACCTTCAAGATTCAGGCAGATCCAGCAACAATGATTCCTGGTCTCTATTTCGTGCGCCTGCTCAAGAAATAAGAAAAATACTATAGATACAAAAGGGAGAGGTGAGCCAAAAACCTCTTCTCATCAAAGAGCGAGCGCTGCAAAGCACTTGCTCTTTTTATTTTATTCGTGCGGTTACTCCATCTACCAAACGGAAATACAGAAACTGCAAGATGTATTACTGATTTATAAGAATAGTTATATCTTCTTTATATACAGCTATTTATGATTGTTTGGTGATTTGATGCTTGTGAGGTCAAAAAGGCACCATTGTTCATTGACACTTACACCATTGTTCGTTGACACTTACACCATTGTTCGTTGGTCACCTCACCATTGTTCGTTGGAACATGAGGAATGCTTCGGGAATGCAGGATGTAAAAATGGCAGGATTTCCCTGCCATTTCATTCTCTCTCACACACCTGCTTTTATTTACCCTTCCTAATGAATGAGAAGAGGCATGATTATTCATCTTTCTCCGCATGCCTACAAGTCATCCTGCATCTCCACAGGGTGGGCATTGGCATAGTCCATTAGTTGGTCGTAGGTGAAATGACCATCAACCTTTCGAAAAACATAGGCAAATGGGGATTTGGTGAAACTAAACTCTCCTTTACCTACACTGATTTGATGACTGAAATCCTTATTCATATAGTGCATGTGGAATATTTGTGCCTGATATTCAAAGAGGTGATCTCCATAATCTTTAGTTTCCGTCTTCACTTCATAGGAATATGTGCCTGTGTATGCGCCACGGAGGGTGGGCACTCCATCCACATCGTCCTCAAAATAGACAATCATCTTTCCATCTTCGCCAAAATAGTAATGTGCTTCTTCAGGTATGAAACAAAGTGGCATGTCAGTATTCCAGGAAAGGACTTCCCAGAATCCTGTCAAGCCTTCTGGCATCTTGTCGGGCTTGGATTCTTCCACATGCCTCTCAATGTCTGCATAAGTGATGTCGCTCTTTATTCTTGTTCCGTAATGGACATTAGAACCACCGTAGAATAGGCCAAACATTGTTAAGGTGTTTCCCTCAAGATGTGTGCCATAAGAACTTTCTCCCTTTCCGGATTTAAATAAAACCCTCTTCTCTGCAGGCTTATAGGTGTAGTCGTAGGTTGCATATACTCTGTAAATGTGCTCTTCTGCCAAAGTGAATATCGCTGCCTTGCCATCAGAGGTGAAAATGTAATACAGTGTCTGTTCCGTCCCATCGTAAGGGCTTAGGGATTTCACCTCCCATACTCCCGTCAGTGCTATTGCTGGGTTGTTGGGGTTTGGGATAGAATCATCATTGTTGCTTTCGCATGAAGTCACACACATAGCCAGTGCACACATGCACATCATGAGCCATGAAAAACTCAATGTTCTTGTCTTTTTCATTTGTTTGTATTTGTTAGAATTGATAGAGAACCATTGTTGTTCAATGAAAACTGACGGCAAAGATACTATTTTCTTCTGAAACAATCATCATGAGAAGGGAAAAAGGAGATGTGGGTTTATGATGATTCTGCCATGAGTTTGCGCAGATACTGTTGGGGAGGCAAATAGAGTCTTGTTTCTATCATTATAGAAGACCAGAGTGAGACAGAAATGAAGACCGAAAAACTAGTCGTCAGTAGTGGCTAAACCAAGGGAGGCTGATGCCCGAATTTAGGGTGAAGGCATCTCGAAGGCGTGTCGAAGGCATCTCGAAGCCTTGCTGTAGGTGTGGAGAGGGTATGAATTTTCAGTATCAACTTTCCCGAGAAAGAATCAGTTGCCATGCTTCTTCAAGGCGCATTCTCTGTGTGGAGAGAATCACGGAAGGACATGAATGGCAAGGACAGGACGTTTGGCTTTGTCATTACAGAATTTTTTCGTATCTTCGCACTTCCAAATAAGATGATATGAAGAAAGCATTGTTTTTTGATATAGATGGAACGCTGGTCAGTTTTAAGACACATGACATACCGGCGTCTGCTGTTGAGGCGATTGCCCAGGCAAAGAGAAATGGGGCAGGGATTTACATCTCAACGGGTCGCCCTGTTCAGTTTATCACGAATTTAGGTCAGATAGAGCATCTCATTGATGGGTATGTCACGACGAATGGCGCACGTTGTTTTGTGGGCGAAGAGGAGATTTGTGTGAATGCTATCCCGCAAGAGGATGTGGAGGCATTGCTGACCTATGCACGTGAGAGGGATATTTGTTCGGTGGTGGTAGGTGTAGATGGTGTGGGTGTGTTTAACGAGAAGCCTGTCGCTAATGAGATATTTGATGGTTCGCTGGCTGTGCCGATGATGGACATCCTGTCGCCTGTGGAAGAGGTGCTGAAGGGCAGAATATTGCAGATGTCTCCTTTTGTGGAGAAGGAGGACGAGGAGGAACTGATGGGCAGATTGCCTCATTGTGTGTCAGGACGTTGGCATCCTCAGTTCACGGATATTACGGCTCAGAGGGCAGATAAGGGCAGAGGCATCTTGGCTTTGGCTCAGCATGAGGGCTTCAGCATTGATGACTGCATAGGTTTTGGCGATGGTGGCAATGACATGACGATGATTTGCGATTGTGGCATAGGTGTGGCTATGGGCAATGCGATAGAGGATCTGAAGGCTGAGGCAGACCACATCACCACCTCTGTGGATGAAGATGGCATCGCCAATGCGCTCAGACATTTTGGGCTTATCTGATTGGAAGGAGCGGAATTATAACCAAAAAGGATGAATCTTGGCAGTCAAGGTTCATCCTCTTCGGTTATTGGTGGCTAACTACTTCTTTTTCCCTTTCTTTCCCTTCGTGTGCTTCTGGCTTCCCTTCATGTCATGATTGATGAGACGAGTGACATTGATATGGGTGGGGAGTTCAAAGGTGGGCTTCTCTTCTTGCATGGCAGGACTCTCATTGCCAAAACGGTCTATGGCTGTCACTGCAAAGTGGCGAAGACGAATGGCGCGTGGGTTGAGTTTCCACTCGGTAGAGCGCACGTTGGTGGCAAGGAGGTTCTCTGCCTTGGTCTTATCAACGGGATAGACATTAGAGCCATAGATATTGTATAGGACATAACTCTTGCTGGGAGCAATCTGGGAAGTGCCCCAACGGAGAGTGCCATCTGCATATCGGATGTAAGATGGAGTGGTGGGGGCTATTGTGTCGCCCATCCATGTCATGCGTGAGGTGAGGGCAGGATAGGGGAAAAACTCGTCACAGGCAGTGTCGTAGATGCCTTTGGTGTTGTTGGTGAGGAACTCACCACGGTAGAATGCCATGCCACCTATGCCACTGTTGCGGGCTGTGTGCATCTCGGCACGCACCTCATTGAGAGTCCAACGACCTTCACGAGGGTCGAGGAAATAGATGCCGAGACCAGGGATGACGGGATGCCCCTCACTGCTTTCAAGCCAGTCGAAGAGGAAGGGGTAGTAGTTGTCTCCTGTGAAATACATCATCGGGAAGAGCATGTCCTGATAGTTCTTCTTGAGCCAGTCCTTTGGGTCTTGCCACACAGCATTGAAACAGTTCCATCCACCTGCGCTGTATCGTTTTGTGTCAGCATATTTACCAATGGGAGAACTGCTGAGTTTGACCCAAGGCTTGATGGGCTTGACCACATCATGCACTCGTCGCACGATGCGAGTGATGTTCTCACGCTTCCAGTCTGCCTTGGAGAGTCCGGTGGAAGAGGAATAGAGGTTGTCGTCGGAGAAGGCAAAGGTGGACTCAGGATAGCGGATGTAGTCGAGTGAGATGCCGTCCACATCATAGTTCTCTACTATTTCACGACAGATGGAGGCAATATAGTCGGCCGTCTGTGGCTGCCCTGGAATCATGAACATCTCGCCTCCTCTGGCTGTCTTGACCAGATGCTTGTTCTTCTTGACGATGGAGAAACTTCCATAGCCACTCTGACGCTGGCTTGTGCCAATAGGGATGCACACCACCCAAGCATGAATCTCCATGCCACGCTTGTGGCATTCCTCTATGCAGAAGGCAAGGGGGTCATAGCCAGGGGATAAGCCTGCGCGACCAGTGAGACTGAGTTCCCATGGCTCAATCTTTGATGGATAGACGACTGCGGCACGTACACGAGTCTGGAAGATGACGGTGTTGATATTGGCTTTCTTATAGCTGTCGAGAATCTGAATGAGTTCTGCTTTCTGTCGCTCACGGCTAACAGCGTCGGTTGCCTTGATGCGAGGCCAGTCGAGTCCGCCAATAGTGGTGAGCCACACGGCACGGGTCTCACGAAGAGGATGATTGCCTCCGTACAGGAAGGTGGTGGTTTGAGTTGAGTTTTCTTGAGCAAAAAGTGGGAAAGAAAGAAGTACCAAAAAGGTGAATAATGTTGTTGCTTTATGAAGAAGAGTCATTATTATCTTTGTTTTTTTTGCAAAGATAAGGATTTTTTGCTACTTTTGCATTAGAAAAGAAACATCTGGACATAAAAAACAATACTTTTTGTATGGTTATCAGCCCTAATGGTCTCTCAATCGGTATCGTTGGTTTAATTAACAACTAAGATGGTTACTTTTATCACATCACTATTGCTTCTGGTGTTGGGCTATGTGGTCTATGGAGCATTTGTTGATAAGGTTTTCGGTTCTGACCCTCAGCGTCAGACACCCTGCTACACTTCTCGTGATGACGTGGATTATATCCCAATGCCAACATGGAAGGTTTTCTTGATTCAATTTCTGAACATCGCTGGCACAGGACCTATTTTTGGTGCTATTCAGGGTATCTTGTTTGGACCTGGTGCTTATCTGTGGATTGTGTTGGGCTGTATCTTTGGTGGCGCAGTGCATGACTATATGTCGGGCATGATCAGCCTGAGAAAGAATGGTGCGAGTCTGCCTGAAATCGTGGGAGATGAGTTGGGCGGAGTTGCTCGCCTGATGCTCCGTGTGATGTCGCTCGTGCTGATGGTCTTGGTGGGTGCAGTGTTTGCCACCACTCCTGCCGACATCTTGGATGGCATGATGGTGGATGATGGTTTCCTATGGAGTAAATATTTCTGGGTCGTCATCATCTTTGCTTATTATATCTTGGCCACTATGTTGCCTATTGATAAGTTGATTGGTCGCATCTATCCTGTCTTTGGCGTGGCATTGCTTATCATGGCTGTGGGCTTGGCATACGGTATTTTTGCCAATGATGGCAGTATGCCTGAAATCACTGATGCTTTCAGCAATCATCATCCAGCCAGCACGATTCCTATCTTCCCTGGTCTGTGTATCACAATTGCCTGTGGTGCTGTGAGTGGTTTTCACGCAACCCAGAGTCCAATGATGGCTCGATGTATGAAGAATGAGAAGTATGGTCGCCCCATCTTCTATGGGGCAATGATCACAGAAGGATTTGTTGCTCTTATCTGGGCTGCTGCTGCTATCAAGTTTGCTGATAGTCTGAATGTGGATGGCGACACTCCATACGAGAAATTGATTACTGCCATGATAAACCCTGAGACAGGCAAGCCTTCACCTGCCATCTTGGTGAACACAATCTGTTCCTCTTGGTTAGGCAAGGTTGGTGCAGTATTGGCATTGCTTGGCGTGGTGGCTGCTCCTATCACGAGCGGTGATACTGCTTTCAGAAGTGCTCGACTCATTGCGGCTGACTTCATGCACTACAAGCAGAATAAGATATGGAAGCGTTTGTTGCTCTCAGTACCTCTATTTGTGGTGAGTGGTGTGTTGATGTTTATGAACTTCGACATTCTTTGGCGCTACTTTGCATGGTTCAACCAAAGCCTCTCCGTGCTTACTTTGTGGGCTGTGACAGTATGGCTGGCAAAAAGAAGTGTGGCTGATGGCTCAAAGAGATATGCTTTCCTCATCGGACTTGTTCCTGCTCTGTGGATGACGCTTGTGTGTACCACCTACATTCTGGTTGCTCCGGAAGGATTCCGACTCACTCATTTCTTCTCCTATCTGATAGGTGGGTTGGTCACGCTGGGCACATTGGTCTGGTATATCATGTGGGCAAGAAGACTCAAGAGGTGAACACAACATGCGTGTCACCAATTATTTAATGTTAAACACTATTTTGAAATTGATGAAAAGATATATCTGGCAGCCTATTGCCTTCTTATTGGTGGGGCTTGGCTTTTACATTTACAACGGTGTGAAGTGGAACGCATGGATGGATTATCTACCTCACATCATCGGCTATGCCGTGATTTGTGCGGCTCTTTGTTGGGCTCTATATAAAAAAGAACAATACAAAACGAAATGATTATGAAGAAAATTCTTGTTACTATCATTCTTGCCATTGTAGGCATGAGCAGTGCATTTGCACAGTTTGAAAAAGGTAAGTACTATTTGGCAGCAACCACCAATACGGCTGGTCTCTCCTACAGCAAGAGCGAAGATTTTGGCTTTAATCTTGGTGTCAATGGTGGCTATATGTTTGAAGAGGCATGGCTGGCGATTGCTCAGGTAGGCTTCAACTATCGTCATTCCGACATGCAGGAACTCTATGCAGGTTTGGCATGCCGATACCTCATCGAACAGAATGGTCTCTTCTTGCAGGCTGGTGCTAAGTACTTGCATGCTGCTCCCAACTTCAATGATGTGCAGATTACTCCAGAGGTGGGTTACTGCTTCTTCCTGAACAAGAATCTTACTGTGGAGCCATCTGTATATTATGATGTGTCTCTCTCAGATTTCTCTGAAAAGAGCAAGTTTGGCGTGAAGGTAGGTCTGGCTTGGTACTTTAAGTAAAGAATAGTGAATAGTGAACTGTGAAAATAGAGGTCTCCATTTGTCATTGAATGGGTCACTTGATAGCCAACTTGATGGTATGGTGGCATATTAGATTTTTCATGATTCACTTATCACCTTAATACAAGGAAATATGCTTAGTGTAGAAGAACTTAATGAAAAACTCATCGACCTCGCTTTTGCTGAGGATATAGGTGATGGAGACCATACTACTCTGTGTTGTATCCCTGCTGATGCGGAAGGGGAAAGCAAGTTGCTCATCAAGGAGGAGGGAATCTTTGCTGGTGTAGAGATTGCCAAGGAAGTGTTCCACCGTTTTGACCCAACGATGAAGGTGGAGGTATATATCAAGGATGGCAGTCATGTGAAGCCTGGTGACATTGTGATGTCGGTGAAGGGAAAGGAACAGAGTCTCTTGCAGACAGAGCGTTTGATGCTCAACATCTTGCAGCGCATGAGTGGCATTGCTACCATGACACACAAGTATCAGCAGGCACTCATTGATGCTGGTACTAAGACTCGTGTGCTCGACACTCGCAAGACCACTCCAGGCATGCGCATGTTGGAGAAGGAGGCAGTGAAGATAGGTGGTGGTATGAACCATCGCATAGGTCTCTTTGACATGATTCTGCTGAAGGACAACCATATAGACTTCTGTGGTGGTGTGCACAACGCCATCTCTCGTGCAAAGCAATATTGCAAGGAGCATGGTAAGGACTTGAAGATAGAATGTGAGGTGCGCAACTGGAAAGAACTGGAGGAGGCTCTGGCTGAAGGTTGCGACCGCATCATGTTTGACAACTTCACCCCAGAGGATACCGCTAAGGCTGTAAAGCTTGTGGCAGGTAGGGCTGAGACAGAATCATCAGGTGGCATCACCTACGACACGATGATTCCTTATGCCAAGGCAGGTGTGGACTTCATCTCATTCGGTGCTTTGACTCACTCTGTGAAGGGGCTCGACATGTCGTTTAAGGCTGCAGGATCAGATAAGTTGGTGATAAAATAGTTTTTCCCTGTTGTTCAATAGAACGAGGTCAAACTATTTTCCCTATAATATATATAATGTGGAGTGTTGCTTATGTATGGCAACACTCCACGTTTTATATGAGGAAAAACATGTTTAGGTCAGTCACGACCTCTCCACATACATTTTGTTCCGCTCAAGAAAGATTAGAGCACATTATAGTAGATGCGTAGGTTTAGCACAGGATAGACAGATACCTTCTCCATGTTTTTGATGAAATCTTGAAAATCCTCATTGTCTGTTGTCTTCTTGTCAAGTTTCACCCATGTGTCTTCATCAAGCGAATAGATGTCGAGGTGTGGCTTTCCCCAGAACATCACACCGAGGTCGAAGGTCGTTATCACTTTGTGTTTAGATGAGATGGGACGTCCGAAGCCTAAACCTATATAAGGTTTGAAACTCTGGGTTTGTGCGCGTAAGTTCACAATACCTTCATCATTTGGTCGAACCATCACGCCAGCCACTTTCAGACCCTCACCAGTTGGCACATCGAAATTAGATGTGTTGTGGATGGTAATCAGATCTTTCAGTCCTGCGTAGAAACCGCCTGTGAGGTGGAAAGAACTGTTCTTGAAGGGGTAGAAGTCTGCCAATAGTTTATAGTCGGTCATTTGTGCTTTAGCTGTTATATCCACGTTTTTCTCCACCTCAAATCCAAACTCTCTAACCTTGTAGTCCATGTTTGTATTCACATGGAATCGTGGAAGGGTGGTGAAGCCTGTACGGAGTGTGACGTAGTGTGTGAGGGGTGAGGCAACCTCGAATCCCCATCCTGTTGTTCCCACTTCTGCACCCACAGACAGATGATTGAGGATGTTTTCTTGTGCTGATGCAGGACTTGGCCATAAAGAGACTATTGCCAGTCCCAATAGATAGATGCTTTTTTTCATTATTGATGTATTTAATATTTGCAGAGAAGTCTTTTGTGGGAAGATTTGGATTTCTTTTTCTCTCTTACCATATATAGTGGTGTTTCTTCAGATTCAAAGATAAGAGTTTTCGTCTGTAGGGCAAAGAACAAAGCATTTTTTTATTATTAGAGTGGAAGAAATTCTAAAAATACGTACCTTTGTCATGTTTTATCAATATCAATCCTTAATTCCGCAACACTATAATTTAACTTTATTTATAAGTTCCTGAGCAACAAAAAGTTGCCCAGGATTTTGCCGTGTCAGATTTTTCACTTATCTTAGTGTTGCAATTAGAAAACAAGCGAAAA
>JAAYDO010000143.1 GCA_012729225.1 Bacteroidales bacterium
ACCGTATGCCTGATATAATAAGCTGCCGTTCATATCTGATATGGTTGGGGAACCACAAAGATAATGAATTGGCGGCTTTTTCTATACTAACTATATAAACTTGCCAACGCAATTCGGGGATGAACCCACAGGAAGAGGTTCATGCAACCTTTGCGAGTCCTCAGGGTACTCCTAACACTACATGGGATGCTGGTTCAAAGACTTTTGGATGGACAGCAACCTCTTATAATCAGTTGAAAAATATTGGTCTTCCTTCGGGTGACATTACTGGCTATGAAAAGCTTGTGATAGACTGTACGATTGCAGATGGCAACAAATTCAGAATCCTTGTTTATAAGGGTAGTGAAAATAAGACCATCTGGGTCAATTCAAGTGGCAAGACTGAATTCGTCCTTGCAGATGTGATTGGTGATGTCTCTTTTCTGACAAATTGTACAGAGATCTGTCTGTCTGGACCTAACTGGGAAGGCGTCGCTCCAGGTTCTGCTGTAATTAACGACTTCTATTTGGTGAAGGCTGCTCCTTCTGATCAGATTAAAGCAACAAAAGTGTTTGATGCTCCTGGAACAAAGGATTTGAATGATCTCACAGGTACAAATACTAATTGGTCAGTTGTAACTTCTGCTATTGTTACTGGAGAGGCTAAAGTGTTCTGCGGAGACGGAGATGGTTCAGCAGAGGCTACTCATGTTACAATTACAGGTTCTGATTTCATTCAATTCCATGTTACAAATGCTTCTTCAGATGCAAACCAAAGTCTTCGTGTGTGGATATGGGATGATAAAAATAGCAAGGTGGTCACTTTGTACGCACATCCTGTGGAAGAATATGCTTCTGTATCTAATTGGGAAACTCCTGCCTCTATTAAAAAGGATGGAGATTATGTGGTGAAAGTTTCTGAATACAATTATTTTAAAGGTGTTAAGTCTAATTGGGGCTCTGGTGGAAGTATTACAATTTCCAAAGCATATGTATCACAAGGCGGTGTTCCAATCCCATGTTCTGAAAAGTATGTTCTTACAGGTGAAACAGAAGGCAATCCTTCTCTCACAGCTGCTCTTGCAGATGCCTCTGCTACTCTCATTGATGCTACAGGCGTGACAGGCACGGGGCTCAATCTCGTTTCTGCTAATCCAAACTGTGTCTTCGTTGCTAATGCAGGAACATTGAGCAATGCTCAGAACGTGAGTGTGGGTGGAACGATTGCAAACCTTGTTATTACAGATGGTCATCCATTTACTGCTCCTGCAGGCTCTTCTGCCACAACTGCTACTTACGCTCGTGACATGACGAATCAGTTCGGTACAATCTGTTTGCCATACGCTATTTCTTCCACAGAGGCGATGAAGTTCTACACTATAGCAGGGCTTTCGGGTGATGTGCTTACATTGAAGGCGGAGACTTCACTTGCTGCTGGCACTCCTGCCATTGTGGAGAAGGTGTCAGGCTCTTCCATCTCGGTAAGTGGTTCAGGCACATTGGCTAATGCCATTGCAGGAACAAGCAATTTGGAGTTGATAGGCACATTTGAGCCAAAGGTCATCAGTGCTTCAAATTATTCAGGTAAGAATATCTATGCCATATCTAACAATCAGTTTGTGAAGGCAAATAATACAATCAACCTTCCTGCATTCCGTGCTTTCTTCACTGCTGATGCTGAAGCCGGTGCTAAGATTCGTATTGTGGCTGACGATGAGGATATGGCAACTGCTATCGACGCTCTTGCTGGTGTGGGCAACGTGGTAGTGGAGAGTATTCATGCTCTGAATGGTGCTAAGATTCCTTCTCTCCAGAAGGGCATTAATATCGTGAAGTTCAGCAACGGTAGTGTGAAGAAAATTCTTGTTAAGTAATCTTATATAAAATCAGATAGAAAATGAAACAGTATATCAAGCCCGAAATGTCGGTTTTTATAACAGAAGTAGAAGAGATCATCTGCACCTCTCTTGGTGGTGGTACTCCACAAGATGATGTGGATGCGGAGGCTCCTGCAATCTTTGATGATGAGGCGATTCTCGGTATTGGGCAGCAACTTAATCAGTTCAACTTCTTTTAAGTAGATAGTCATCAGTTCAACTTGATAGCGAAGGGTGGTTTCTTGTTTATGGAAGCCACCCTTTTTTTGTGCGTCAGTGATGTGGCAGATGTGTTGCCTATGATGATGTGCATGGAGAGTGAGGCATTCATGGAGTTCGACCTTGTGAGAAGTGGAGCATGTAGCAATCACACTGGGTGTCGAGAACATGGATACATGCCTGTGCGTGGCTATAAAGAGCCTGTAACGTGAGAAAAATGTCCTTGAAACAAAGAATCCGTTACTTCTTGTTTGAGTAACGTTTTTTTTTGTACCTTTGCAACCAGAATAAGCATTGAAGGAATGACTTCCTGGACTTAGTAATCCTAACTGTCGCCTTTGATGCTTATTCTTTTATGTCGTTGGTGGAGTAGATATGGTGCTTGATGTGGATTAGACCATTTCCTGCTTTTCTGTTCTTTCCGATAGCCTTTTGTGTATGGAATCATACTTGGGGAAATGCGTGCCCCTTATATCAGGCTTGCGTTCAAGTAGATTAAAAAGGTCTCCAGCATGTGCAAAGTAAAAGCCTCCCTTCATCACGAAGAGAGGCTTTCTCGACTAATTAACTAACTAACTAATTATTAACCTATTTATGCTTTACTAACTTTTTCTGATGCAAAGGTACGGACTTTATGCGACTTGGACTTTAAGGTTTGTTTCAATTGCTTTTATTTATGTCTCTTTTAATGTGTTTATGAAGCATGTTACATGATTGATAGTAAATGTATCATGTGCGAACGTGTTGCTTCAGGAAAAGTGTGTATCTTTGTAGCATGAGGTGGCAATATGATGGTGAAATATTGAAACCTAAAGGAAATGACACTAATCTAAATTGATTATGAATAAGTTGCGAATAGTATTTCTTCTGATGTTTTTGTGCGTGTTATCAAATTTGACAGCACGCATTACATTTGGTTTGACTGATTCTGATGGTCAAAAGTTATCAAAACTGTCACAAACAGTCAATATCCATTCTT
The DNA here is from genome assembly GCA_012729225.1 of Bacteroidales bacterium. Taxonomy (GTDB): domain Bacteria; phylum Bacteroidota; class Bacteroidia; order Bacteroidales; family Bacteroidaceae; genus Minthosoma. Next base: position 3,055 of record JAAYDO010000143.1, read on the forward strand.
TTGATGCAGATGATGACACATCTGCTGAAGTCTATGCCGATGTGATCAATATGGATGGGGAAGAGGTGGAACTGGCTGCTGCTTTCAAGAAGGTCTCGCAGGGGAATCCTCTTTTATCCAATCATTTTTGTGCCGACCCAACAGCCATAGAATATGAAGGGCGACTCTATGTGTATGGCACGAATGACCAGCAGGAGTTTGAAGTGACTAAAGGAAAATCAAACAATACTTATGGCAAGATCAATCAACTGGTGTGCATGTCCACAGACGATATGGTTAATTGGACATATCATGGTGTGATTAATGTCAAGGCCATTGCTCCTTGGATCTGGACCTCTTGGGCACCTTCTATTGTCAGTAAGAAGCAGTCTGATGGAAAGACTCATTTTTATCTCTACTTCACCAATAGTGCGGCAGGAATAGGTGTGCTCACCTCCACTTCTCCAACTGGTCCGTGGAGAGATCCATTGGGTCGTGCCTTGATTGATGGAAGAACGCCTGGCTTGGGCGAGATGTCTAATATCATAGATCCTGGTGTGGCGATTAGTGATGATGAGTCGGAGGCTTATCTCACCTTTGGAGGTGGGGATGTGAAGGGAACAAATCTACAGCCTGGCAACACACGCATAGTGAAGTTGGGCAAAGATATGATTAGTTTGGCAAGCAATATCGAAAAGATTTCTGCTCCTTGTCAGTTTGAGGCAAATGAACTGAATTATATTGGTGGCAAATGGGTGTTCTCTTATTGTACGCGTTGGACCATCGCTTCTGACTGGTCTTCATACTACAGCGGACCTGCTCCCACTGCCTGCTCGATGGTCTATATGACAGCCACAGATCCTTTGGCAGATGATTGGACTTATAAGGGCGAGTTTATGAAGAATCCTGGTCAATTTGGCTATCCTTATGGAAATAACCACACGCATATCCAGAAGTTTAAGGATAAGTACTATCTGTTTTATCACACACAGTGGCTGGAAAAGCAAATGGGAATCAGTGGTGGCTACCGTAATATTCAGATGAGTAGAATCGTTGTTTCGGACAATACAGGTAAGATAGCGCCAATGACTTCCTCCACAGCCTCTATTTCAGGATTGGGTCAGGCTTCAACAGTTGATGCTTTTGAGGAGCATTCTTCTGCCATGTCGGCTGTTTCTGCTGATGATTGGTGGGTGGTGAGAGGTGTCAGCTTTGCTTCTGTTGCCAAGTCGCTCGTGCTGAAAGTGAAGGGGACAGGCAAGTTGCAAGTATATTTGAATCATTTGGAAACTGCTCCGATTGCTGAAGCAGACTTCAACACACTCGGAGAAAAGACAGTAACAGTGCCTTTGAGCGGAGAAGTGGAAGGACTTCATTCTTATCTTTATTTTGTGAAGAAATTGAGCGGTAGTGATAGCAAGATTGTTTCTTGGCAATTCTCACCATTCACAGAGGAGGAACTGACTGGTGTGGACAATGTTGAAACTTGTGCAGAGGAGGCGGATGGCTCTTGGTATACAGTGGATGGGAAGAAACTGTCTGGCAAACCTGTGCGGAGAGGCTTTTACATTCATCATGGCAAGAAGGTGGTTTTGTGAAATAGATACCGATATAAAAAAGCCTTGCAAGATCAAAAGATCTGCAAGGCTTTTTAGTACCGAAAGCGGGGCTCGAACCCGCACGGGCGCAATGCCCAAGGGATTTTAAGTCCCTCGTGTCTACCATTCCACCATTTCGGCACAATGTTTCTTGTCAAAAAAAGAAGTTCGTGATGAACTTCTTCTCTCTGGTTTCCACAGACATCACTGTTTCGTTTCCTTTGTTGCGGGGGCAGGACTCGAACATGCGACCTCCAGGTTATGAGCCTGGCGAGCTACCAACTGCTCCACCCCGCGATATAATGTTAGCAACTTGTAAGAGCTCTCTCTCTTCCGTATTGCGAGTGCAAAGTTAGTGCATTTTGTGGACATGACCAAACAAAAGAGTGCTTTTTTTGTGATTGGCATGAAAAACAGTCCTTCATGAACAATGGATGAGAGGTTTTGGTTTGGTAAGAGGGTATTTGAACAACTTTTTTGTGAAATGATTGCAAGAGTTCTTTTTTTTTCCTTACTTTGCAGAAGTGATACCTTCTAAAACCCATCATCTGTTGTTCTCTGGACGGCTTTCTTTAATGCCGTTCACTCTTGTGCGTCTCTTTGTGATGACACTTTGGGCTGTATGGCCGACAGGATGGTGTGGTGCACAGGTGTTGCATTCGTCACAAAATCCCATGCGTGATATGAATTGGAGTGAAGGAGAGGGCTTGCACTCTTCTGTTCGCCCTGAGGGCTGGATAGGCGACAAGTTGTTGCCAGTCGTTCAAACTTCCAAGAACGAGACTGAAGGATTGAAGGAACCTGTGATTCCTAAAGAAAATCTTGAGAAGGGGGAAACAGAAGATGATGTGAAAACGGGTACTTTTTATGAGTCGGGTATGGCTACTTATTATTCTTCAAGGAGTCATGGGGCGATGATGGCGAGTGGTCAGCGGTATCATAAGGAGGAATTCTTCTGCGCTCACAAGACTCTGCCTTTTGGCACAAAACTTCGTGTTGTCAATAAGAAAAATGGTCTTGAGGTCATTGTGGATGTGAGAGACCGTGGTCCATTTGCCAAAGGGCGTATTGTGGATCTGAGCAACAAGGCGGCAGCAGAGCTCAAGATGTTGAGAGATGGGGTTGTACCTGTGGATATCTATGTGATAGAGGAGTAGTCCTGCTTTTTTCTTTTGTGTGTCCTTCTATTCTTCATGATATATTTACGCCAGTTTGGGATGAGCATCATCTATTGGCAGGACAAGAAAATCCTTTACGAATAAACTTTCTCTCCCCCATGCTTTTGCGAGCCTTCGAGATGCCTTCGAGATGCCTTCGAGATGCCTTCGAGATGCCTTCGAGATGCCTTCGAGACGAGTATTGGATAATTCCATCACCTTTTTCTTGGGCGGCATGAGGGAATACATAGAGTATACAATAATGATAGAATTAAATTGAGGCTAAATGGTATGACTCCTGTTGAATACAGGAAAGCATACATGGCTTCGCATAATGTTTAACTTGTCCGAGAATTTGGGTTCACTTCAGAGTTGTCTCAATTGTCTCAATCACAATCACCCAGATACGCACTGTGGCACAAGAGGCAAAAAGTTTAGAAACAGAATCGGGTATTGCAGGGACATGCGTATCAGAAGGGGAGAGACTGAGGCAATTGTCCAGATCTTCCTGACAGAAATAGTGACCGCCAAGTTGTCTTTCTTTTGATGATGATAACAGAAATACTCCTTGCCTTTGCGATGTCAATCGAAATCTGCTGTTCATCTTCTTAATTCGTCGAACTCACGCTATACAATACTGAAATTGTGTATATTTGTTTTGCTTGAACTCGATAAAACCACATTATTCCCCTTTTATTTCTTCTAAATTCATGCTTGCCTCAGTCCATTCCTCTTCAGCTTTGGCGAGTTGTTCCTTCAGTTCGCCATATTGAGTGAAGAGCGAGGTGTCGCCTGCTCCAGCCGGTGTTGCCAGTTTCGCTTCAAGTTTTGCAATGGCATCCTCTATTGACATGACTTTCTCCTCGGCCTGCTCTACTGCTTTCTCTGCCTTTTTAATGCGCTTGTTTTGCTCTTTCAATTCGGCATACGAAAGCAGGGCTTGTGTTTTGTTTGCCAAGTTCTTGTCTTCAGGTCTTTCCTGTATGCGTATGCCAGTGTTTCCTTTAGCCTTTCCTCCTTGTGCGTTTCTGGCAGATGTCTGGTCTGGCTCTACCGATGGGCTGCCTTCTCCGCTCAGATTCTTTCCCAGTTCGTTCAGGCTTTCAATCTGTTTCTTCTGCAAAAAGTCGTAGATGCCACCAATATGCTCTCTCACTTTTCCTCCACCAAATTCATATACTTTATCTACCAGTCCGTCGAGGAAGTCACGGTCGTGAGACACAATAATGGCAGTGCCATCAAAATCTCGAATGGCTTGTTTTAAGACATCCTTCGAAGGCATGTCAAGGTGATTGGTAGGCTCGTCGAGAATGAGTAGATTGACAGGTTCGAGTAGTAAGCGAATCATTGCCAATCTACTGCGTTCACCTCCTGAGAGCACCTTCACATATTTGTCGGACGCTTCTCCTCCAAACATGAATGCTCCTAAGATGTCTCTGATTTTTAGTCTTATGTCTCCTTTTGCCACTTGGTCTATCGTGTCAAATACAGTGATGTCTCCATTCAGTAGTTGGGCTTGATTTTGGGCGAAATACCCAATCTGCACATTGTGGCCAACTTTCAGGTTTCCCTCGAAAGGAATCTCATCCATGATACATTTAATCAATGTTGATTTTCCCTCACCGTTGTTTCCCACGAATGCAACCTTTTCCCCTCGCTTGATAGTGAGGTTCACATCAGAGAAGATGGTCTTGGCATAACTCTTCTTCACATCCTCGCAGATGATAGGATAGTCGCCACTCCTGAGGCATGAAGGAAATTTGAGATGCAGGCTGCTTGTGTCCACCTCGTCGATCTCTATGGGCACAATCTTCTCCAGCATCTTGATGCGCGACTGCACCTGATTGCTCTTGGTGGGCTTGTAGCGAAATGTTTCGATGAATTGTTTGATTTCAGCAATCTCTTTCTGCTGATTCTCGTAGGCGCGAATTTGCTGTTCCCTCCTTTCATCTCTCAACTTCACGTATTCATCATATTTCACTTTGTAGTCGTTGATGCGGTGGCAAGTAATCTCTATTGTTCGGTTAGTTACATTATTAATAAAGGCACGGTCATGACTCACCAACACCACAGCATTGGAGCGTTGCGACAAGAACTGCTCCAGCCATTGGATAGAACCGATGTCAAGGTGGTTGGTCGGCTCATCGAGCAAAAGTAAGTCAGGTTTCTGTAGCAATAACTTTGCCAACTCGATACGCATGCGCCACCCACCAGAGAACTCAGAGGTGGGACGGTCAAAATCACTTGTTTGAAAACCCAGCCCGTGGAGTGTGCGCTCCAATTCTGCATGATAGTTAGTGCCTCCCATCATGCTGAAGCGGTCATTTTCGTGGGTGAACCTTTCAATTAACTGCATGTATGAATCAGACTCGTAGTCCGTTCTGCTGCTGATCTCTTCATTCATCTTCTCCAACTTCTTCTGCATCTCTTGAATGTGCGCAAATGCTGTCTCAGTCTCTTCCATCACTGTGCGGTGATCTGCCAAAACCATCACCTGAGGCAGATAGCCTATGGTGATGTCCTTCTGTTTGGACACTTGTCCATAGGTAGGTTGCTGCATGCCTGCAATAATCTTTAGCATCGTGCTTTTCCCAGCACCATTCTTACCTACCAGTGCAATACGGTCTTTAGGGTTGATGACAAAACTTGCGTCTAAAAATAGAGGTGTGGCTGAAAACTCCACGCCCAGTTTATCGATCGAAATCATGAATATTCTGTCCTTTGTTCTTTGTGAATCTACCAAATTGAATGACATTCTCTTTGCATCTATGAAAACATCTCAAGCATCCTGTGCAGTTCTCGTGTTTCCACACCACATTTCTTTGTTCATCCATCGTGATATTCTCCAATGGGCATCCTTTCACGCACTTCTTGCAGTGCGTGCATGCTTTTGTGGTAAAGAAATATTTGTCTGTCAGCAGATATTTGTTGAAGAGAGGACGCAATACATGTGTCTTGATCCATGGCATGCCACCTCTGCACACATCAGTCTTCTTTTCTCTTCTTTTGATGGTCTCTGCGATTTCGGGCAATCTGCTCAGGGTCTCTTTTGCTTTTCTGTGTGCTACCTCATCTTTGTCCACGTCAAATCCTGGCAGACAGACATAGGTGTTGGGCATATGTACGGAGAAGACCGCATCCAATTTTCCTTCCAGCACATCGTTCAATATTTTGTCGGCATAGCCTATGTCATCTCCACAGGTCATCACGGCATAAACATAATTGGCTCTCTTGATGTCCTCTATATGCTCTTTCAAATATGCTTCCACCACTTTGGGCAATCCCCAAGCATATACAGGAAAAATCATGCCAAACATGTCTTCCTTGTCTGCTATCAATCCTTCCAGCTTATCAGCCACCCATTGGCTGTTGCCAGTTCCTGAAAAACAATATTTCATTTGTTGGTATGGTGTATGATTGAAATGTTAATCTTTAAATCTGAACACACGTATGCCCGTATGCTTAGGCTGTTTCATCTCATATTCATAGAAAGTCTCCTTGCTCATGAGAACCTTTTTATTGAGGGAAGAGGCATGAAGCAGATGCAACCTTTCGTTTTGCCAAAATGCAATGCCGATGTGTCTGGTGTCCAGCCCATCCTTGTCGGTCAGCATGGCTACAATGTCGCCATTGTGAATGACGCCTAATGAAGAGGGCTGTTTCCAGTTCATGTTTCTTTTGGGCACATATCTGAACGTTCTTCCGTTGGTGGCCTGCTCATACTGACGAATCGCAGGAATGAACTCTGGATGATTCTTCAACTGCTTGTATGAGGTTGGGTGAGCCGACATGTAGTTAATGTTGATGGTCTGCACATCGGTGAAAGCTCCCCAAGGGGCATCTTGAGGAGCGATATCTTCCACAATGCCCAGTTGCTCGTTGTCCTCAGCCCACCATGTGAAGTAGTGAAGACGGGAGGTGTAATCAGTCATTATTCCTTCTCTGAAGCGGATGGTGGTGAGATTGTTGCAGAAATCCTCAAAAGAACGTTTGTCCTGTTTGTCGCAAAGAGAAAGTGCTACAACAGTCTCCACAAATGTGGTGCAGTCAAGTTCGCGCAGATTCACAATCAGATGCTCTGTGTCGCCCAGTTCTAATGTATGGGCTACGTAAGGAAGTCCGAGGAATTGCTTACCAAAATAAAACACACGGTTTTCGTTGCCTCGCTTGGTCAAGGCCTCATGGAGCAATTTCACCACTTGTGCGCTGTCTTCTTTGGTGTATTCCACTTGTTGCGCATACATGTAAATCCCCATCCACATGGTAGCCAACAATATCGTCAATCTTTTCATGTATCTTTCGGAATGATGTATGTTCGTCCAGCCTCTTTCTTTCACCTTGTTGCCAATGAGAAAGAGTGTGGCTTTGAGGTTACAAAGTTAGACAAAAAAGTTCTATTCCGAAAACAAAAGGCACAAAACCTTGTGATGGTCATGCCTATTCATCCCTTTTCCCTTCGTAAGTTTGGTAAATGATGTATGTGCCATCAGAATAAATGGTGAAAGAATCGGCAAGTGCTTCGTTCAGAGTTCCTTGCCACCATTCCTCATAAGGATAGGAAGCCCATCTTAGTCCTTCTGATGCAAATTCTTTTCCGCTCAGGCGGAAGATGCTCACCTGTTGCTTGGCAAAAGAAGAGAAGGTGCGCGTGCCAACGGCAGGGGTGAAGAAACCATGATCAGTTATCATGATCGGATGAATCTGAAACACTCTTTGATAGTATGTCAAGAGCGAGATGTTGCCTAAGGTGTGGTCTTCTCGTTTGCCTGTGCAGCCCAAAAAGGCAATATTCTTGAAGCCTTGCTCGAAAGCATATCTTGTAGCCTTGGTCAAGTCATTGTATTCCTGCTCTTTCACCGTATGGACAAGTTCTGCATACTGTTCTTTGATGGCACGAGGAAGAGAATCACCATCGCCCACAATGGCCAGTGGCAATCGTCCGCGACGAATATATTCTTGTGCTGCCCCATCACAGCATATCACATTTTTAGCATGCTCCAAGACCTCACATGCTATGGGGTGGCTTGGATAGTCACCTGAGGCGAGGATGACGCAATCATAAGTTTTTTCCATTTGAAATATCCGTAAACAGCAATGATGGTGTAAAGTCCGTAGAGTGCAGCGTAGAAGGGAATGTCCTTATAGACATAAAGACCTGTGCATACCGCATCCACAGCAATCCAAGCCCACCATTGTTCAATCCATTTGCGTGCCAGCATCCACATGCCCACAATTGATAGGGCTGTGGTGAAACTATCCCACCAAGGCACATTGCTATCTGTGTATTTTTGGAGTAGAAAGCCTATGGCAATAAAGCTCGCTGTAAAACAGAGGATGAGTTGCCAATATTTCCTCCGTGGCGTAAAGCTGATGCTGATGGGCTTTCCATCTTTCTTTTTTCCAAAACGCCAAACCATATAGCCATATACAGCAGCCAACAAATAGTAGATGTTGATGCCGAAGTCTGCGTATAGGCCAGCATTATAGTACACATACAGTGAGATGGCAGGCATAATGATGCCTGTCACCCACATGTAGATGCTTGCTTTCAGTTCCTGATAGAGATAGACGACACCTGTAAGAGTGCCAAGAATCTCTATCCAGTGCTCTGTGAGATAATGAATAATACTCAATTGTTGTTTAGAAGTTGAGTGATAAGTGAGCCATGAAGTGGATAGGTGCTTGAGGAGCAAATCCACTTTCGTAGAGGTCGGTAGTCCAAGCATAAGTCTTTCCTGTAGCCTGATTAATTCCGACCTCGTTGTATGCCCAACCGTTGTTGTCGTATTTCAGTGACGTGATATTATAGAGCGTTGCTCCAATGGTGGCGCTCTTGATTCCCTTCAACTTGAAAGTGTAACTGAGATCAATGTCGTTTGTGAAGAAATCAGAGAGAATCAGCTTCACGGCCTCTTTCTGATTGTTCACATGTGCATATTCAAAGCCTGTGTTGGTCAAATACTGCTTGCCGATGTATTGGCTCATGAGTTGTGCCTTCATCCCCTTCCACTTGAAGGAGAGGATGTTGTTGAAGATGATGTCTGGAGAGAAGGATGTTGGCGTTGAGCCCAAACTGACAGTGCCTTGATCGTTCCATGATTCATCTACAGCATTTATGGTCCAGTTCTTATTGTGATTCTTGCTGAAAGTTGCATTCACATCCCAGCGAAACCAGTCCACAGGCTGGTAGGCTGCTTCGAGTTCTACTCCCATGCGATAAGACTTCCCGCTGTTGTTGTTAGAAGAAATCATCTCGCCAATCTCATTCAACTGACCTGTCAATACAAACTGGTGTGAGTAGTTCATCATGTAGAAGTTGAAGCCTGCTGTAAACTTAGGGCTCAAGAACTTGTACCCCAGCTCCCAGTCTGCCAATTTCTCTGCTATGAGGTTTGTGCCAATATGCTCCTCAAAGTCATTGCGAGTAGGCTCTCTGTGTGAGATGGCAAAGTTAGCGTATGCCTGATGCTGTTTATTGATTTGGTAAAAGAGCCCGAGTTTTGGGTTGAGGAAATTGTAGGCATTGCGCTGATTAAAGTTGATTTGATTATTGTTGTCATCATAATCATCTGTCAAGCCATTCATGTGCACGCTCACATGACGGTACTGCAGGTCTCCATACACACTTAATCCTTTCAGAAATTCATAGTTCACCTTGCCGTAGATGTTGCCATCATATTTCTTTCCATTGTTTCTGTAATATTCAAAGTTTGGAGTCACGACCACATCCTTTGCCCACAACACTTTGCCGAAATGGTCTCCATCATACACGTTCCATCCGCCACCCAGGCTGGCTGTTAGATTCTTCTTGTTGTCAAAGCTCAACGAACTGACAAACCCCATGAAGTCATTGTCCATCTTCTTCTGGTTGATGAGGTCGCTCACGATACTGTTGGATGGCTCTACCAGATTATACTGCCAAAGCTTCTTTTCTGCCTTGTACTGCTCATAGTATCCTTCACCTTTTGTAAGGTGCAAGCCCACGTTCAGTTTGAGCAAGTGTCCCATTCTCTGATTCCAAAGCAACTGATAGTGTTGCTGATGATAGTTGTCTGTTTGGTTGTCATAGTAGTGCAGGACACCATCTTTCATGTATGCGCCACATGAGTTGTAGGTGCGTCCGTATTCCTTTTGCTCCTGCTTGCTGGCATAATTCCATGCGTGATAAGTCTTTTCCTGTCCGTTGAAGGTGATGAACTTCACCACTGAGTTCTGACCATAGTAGGCAGCCTGAAGGAAATAAGAGTTGAGTCTCACTGACGCACGATCCAGATAACCATCTGTTCCGATATTAGAGAGTCGTCCCTGCAATGCCCAGTGATTACCCATCAGTCCTGTGGCAAAGCGGAGAGTCTCCTTGTGTGTGCCATATGAGCCTGCCGACATGTCATAGCCGAAGGAAGGCTTGAGCCCCAGGCTTGCACTCTGGATATTGACTGTTGCACCAAAAGCACCTGCGCCATTGGTTGATGTACCCACGCCACGCTGAATCTGTACGTTTTCTGCGCTTGAGGCAAAGTCGGGCATGTTTACCCAAAAGACTTGTGAACTTTCAGCATCGTTCAGTGGAATGCCGTTTGCTGTGATATTGACACGGCTGGGATCTACACCACGCACTCTCAAACTGGTATAGCCGATGCCATTACCTGCATCACTTGTTGTGGTCACACTGGGAGTGCGCGACAAAAGATAGGGCAAATCCTTGCCACTATTCAGTTCTGCAATCTTTTCCTTGCTGACATTGGTGTGAGCAATAGGTGTATTTGCTCCTGCTCGGGTGGAAATCACATCAACCTCATCGAGGTCAATAACTTTCAGAGTGTCGATAGCGGATTGCTTCGACTGTGCCATCATGCTCAAAGTTCCCAAAAACAAGCATGCGGTCATGTAACTTTTTACCATAAAAATTTAACTAAAGATTTGTTTGTTTAGCCAAAAGGGGCACAGTCCATTCAATCATTCCTACGGCAGCATTACCTGCATCAGGTTCATGGGTATTCTCTCAGCCCGCAGAAGCGAGCACCCCTTTAGTTAAAAATCAGGTGCAAAGTTACGCATAATAATCAATGTTACCAACGTTTGGTCTATAAATATTCCTTTTCAATTGTTTCTTACAGAGAAAAGCCTTACCTTTGTAAATTCTTATACATTATATATATAATAAGATCATCTTAATATATCATAGAGTTCGTTTAATATATAAATAAGATTCGCTTCATGGTGAGCGATGAACAAAGATTATAATAATAGTATAAATGCAAACAAGAAAATTTTTATTGATGATGACAATGCTGGCATCGACTGTGATGAATGCTCAGACAGTGGGCATTAAAGCGGAAAATATGGATTTGTCCTTCAAGCCAGGCACAGACTTCTATCGTTATGCCTGTGGAGGTTGGATGAAAAACAATCCACTCAAGCCAGAGTATGCTCGATTTGGCAGTTTCAACACGCTCGACGAACTCAACCGTGAGCGCATTCGTGAACTTATTGAAGGTCTCGCTAAGAGCCCGCAGGAAAAGGGCTCGCTTGGTCAGAAGATAGGCGATCTCTATGCTATGCGCATGGATTCTGTGCGTCAGAACCAAGAAGGTGTGAAGCCTATCTTGGCAGACCTTAAGCGTGTGTCTGATGTGCAGAATGTGGAAGAGCTCAAGGCACTTGTCAATAAGATGAACACAGAGGGTATTGGCTTCTCAGAATTATGGAGCAGTTATGTGGGTGCTGACATGATGTCAAGCAAGGACAACCTTCTGGAGATTTATCAGGGTGGCTACTCCATCGAGCGTGACTACTATGTGAAGACCGACACTGCCAATCAGAAGATTCTTGATGCTTACCGCAAGCATGTTGTCAAGATGTTCCAGCTTGTGGGTGAGAAACCTGCAGATGCTGAGAGAAAGATGTCTCACGTCCTTCAGATTGAGAGTCGCATGGCTCAGGCAGGTAGGGATAGAGTGGCTCTCCGCGACCCTGCTTCCAACTACAATAAGATGTCATTCGCTCAGTTCTTGACTGATTTCCCAGGCTATGACTGGAAGACTTACTTCGACACACTTGGGTTCACCGACATTGACAGCCTCTCTGTGGCTCAGCCAGAGGCGGTGAAGGAAGCCCTCAAGGTGTGGGCAGACACATCAGTAGATGTGCTGAAAGACTATTTCCAGTGGCAGATTCTCGATGCTTCAGGCTCTCTTCTTGGCGATGAGGTGTATAATGAGGTGTTCGACTTTGAGGGTAGAGTTCTCACTGGTGCAACCCGTCCTCATCCACGCTGGAAGCGTAGTGTTTCTGCTGTGAATGGCGTGTTGGGCGAAGCTGTGGGCGAACTCTATGTCAAGCAGTATTTTCCTGCAGCCAACAAGGCTCGTATGGAACAGTTGGTGAAGAATCTCCAAGTGGCTCTTGGCCAGCGTATTGATGCACAGGAATGGATGAGTCCTGCCACCAAACAGGCGGCTCATGAGAAACTGGATGCTTTCTATGTGAAGATTGGCTACCCTGACAAGTGGCGTGACTACAGCAAGATGACTATCGATCCTTCTCATTCTCTCTATGAAAACATGAAGGAAGTGGCTAAGTGGGCTCATGCCGACATGCTCGACCGCAAATGGAAGAAGCCTGTAGATCCTACTGAATGGCACATGACCCCTCAAACCGTCAATGCTTACTACAACCCAACAACCAACGAAATCTGCTTCCCTGCAGGAATCCTCCAGCCACCATTCTTTGACATGGAGGCTGATGATGCCTTCAACTATGGTGCTATTGGCGTGGTGATTGGTCATGAGATGTCTCACGGTTTTGACGACCAGGGTCGCCAGTTTGACAAGGATGGCAACTTCCGCGATTGGTGGTCAGATGGCGATGCAGACAAGTATAATGCCCGTGCTCAGGTCATTAAGGACTTCTTCTCAGCAATAAAAGTGCTTCCCGACCTCAATGCCAATGGCGACCTCTGCTGTGGTGAGAACCTCGGTGACCACGGAGGTTTGAAGTTTGCTTACGCTGCATTCAAGAATGCTACTCGCGAACATCCGCTTCCAGTCAAGGACGGTTTCACTCCTGAGCAACGCTTCTTCTTGGCATATGCAGGTGTGTGGGCAATGAATATCACAGAAGCGGAGATACGTCGTCTCACCACTTCCGACCCTCACTCACTCGGAGAGTGGCGTGTCAATGGTGCACTCCCACTTGTGGATGCTTGGTATGATGCCTTTGGCATCACGGAGAAAGACCCGCTCTTTGTTCCTCAAGACAAACGTGTGAAGATTTGGTAGTTCGCCACTTTCCGCATTAAATATGACAGGAGGCTTTCTCGACGACTCGGAAAGCCTCCTGTCTGTCTTTACACTAATGTGTTTTAATAGTGTTTGTGTAGAATTAATAGATTTGAGATATGAGTGATACGACCACATAACTCAAAATGGCAAAGAAGATGAGGGCTACCACACTTAACCATGACTTATAGTTTTTTCTGGATTCGTCTTTTTTCATAATCAATACGGGGGGTTGTTTAGTAACAGGCGAAATGTTTTGCAAAGATATGTGTAATTGTGGTAATATCCAAATGGATATGTGTTTTATTTAAAAAATAAGGAAGATATGTATTAAATTTTCTGTTTCTTCGTTTGTTTTAGGTCTATTTTGATAAAGAAAAAGGGTGTGTCTTCTCGAACCCAATCATAGGAAAGAGATGTTTGTGATTAGATTGTTGCTTTTTTGTGCCTTGCAAGAACAGCTCTATACGATAACTGCTTTTTCCCCGATGAAGACAACATATTCACCTCACGAGGAAAGTGAAAAACCTCATGATGAAGATGCTTTTTGCATGGGTTGAGAAGTTTGGCGGATACGAACAATAAAAATATCGGATTTAATGCAGGAATGGAGGAAAAGTCGTAACTTTGCACCATGATTACGCAAACATCAAATAGACCATTGTTTCAGCGACCTCTTTGGGTGGCTCTCTTTGCCCTCACCGCCTCTATCGCATGGGGTTGGGCATATCCTCTCATCAAACTTGGATTTGCTGAGTTTCAGATAACTCCCGACATGACTGGCAGCAAGATGCTCTTTGCTGGTGTGCGTTTTAGCATGGCTGGATTGATAGTACTTATGTTGGCAAAAAGTTCTCGTCGTGAAATGCAACTGAAAGAAAAGGGAAGTTGGTGGTTTCTCCTTCTCTTCACACTTCTTAACACAACGCTCCACTATACCTTTTTCTACATAGGTCTCTCTTATGCAGAGGGTGCTCGTTCGGCTATTCTCAATTCTTTGAGCGTGTTTGTTGTGGTGATTTTTGCTTGTGTTTTCTTCAAGACAGACAAGATGACTTTGCCCAAGGTGATAGGTTGCGTTATGGGGTTTGCAGGTATCTTGGCACTCAATTTGGGTGAAGAGAATAGTGGTCAGTTCACCTTGATGGGCGATGGCATGATCATTCTCAATGCCCTATGTGGTGCTGCTGCCTCATTGCTCACTCGTGGTCTTAGCAAGCGAGTGGATATTTTTGTGGGCACTGGCTATAGTTTGTTCTTTGGTGGTCTGCTTCTCGTCCTTCCGGGTTTGCTCATGCATGGCACGTTGCCCCAGTTCACCATCCTTGGTGTGGTGTATCTCATCCTTCTTGTGGCTATCAGTACCATAGGATTCTCACTCTACAACAAGTTGCTCACTTGCAATCCTGTGGGCAAGGTGGCTATCTTCAACTCTCTCATTCCAGTGGTAGGAGCAGTCACGAGCTGCATTTGTCTTGGCGAAACTTTTTATTGGAAATATGTCATTGCTGGCGGATTGTCTGCGGCTGGCATCTATGTGATCAACAGGGCAAGAAAGTAAGGTTTGATGTGGAGTGAGCCTGCAAAACAGCGAATGTGACGTTTTTATGTTCTCTTGAACTTTTGATGTAGGCAACATGAGAGATGAACTCAATGGTGAAGAATATGGGATTCTTTGCCCGTTGGGACTGTGAAATCTATCTCCATGTCTCAAAACAGGTTCATCCCCGAATTGCGTTGGTTTTGTCATGTAGTCCGAGCAGTAGCAGTGTGAAATACTCATCATCTCTATAGCCATATGCTCTTCTCTTCATTACCTTTATCTTATTGTTGATTCCTTCCAG
>JAAYDO010000044.1 GCA_012729225.1 Bacteroidales bacterium
AACAATGTGTGCGTTTTTCCCCTATCAGCTTTCTGCTTTTACCAAGCCATTTATATCCGATATATCAACAAGAAACAGGCAGTTCAGAAGACTTACTGAACTGCCTGTTTCTTCTTAGGAAAATCATTCAGGATTGAATCTGCCAGAACAACTTCAACCTGTCTTCATTGAAGAATTATTTCAGGTAAAATTTCAATGATTTTTTGTAAGAAAACTTGCTTGTACTGAAATAGGATGAGTCCAGAAAAGGCTCAAGTGCCGAGATTTCAATCTATAGATAGATTCATCCTATTTCAGTACGAGTAACGGAGGGGTTTCGTCCATCAGAAGAGAACCTTCTTTCCGTTGTAAACATAAACCTTGCCCTTGCTGGGACGCTTTACCAAACGACCATCCAACTGATAGTACTTACCGTCGTTCATTCTGGCAAGAGTCTGCGTTGCGGGAGCATGAATGCCTACAGTGACACGCTCGGTAGCATCCACAGGCTTGAGCATCATGCAGTCCACATCTGGCATGGCAGCAGAAGCAGATTTGTTGTAGAGGCGAATCACGTTCTCGCCCTGCTCCAAGTTCACCTTGATGGTCTTCTCTCCCACCGTGCTCCAACTGCCAGAGTTGCAAGAGAGTGTGCTCACTTCCTTGCCGTTCAGCTCAACAGTCATGTTGCGAGTGTCGCCTGAGATGTACTTGAGTGTCATCTCATACTCTCCACCCTTGTCGCTATAGACATGACGCCACTGAAGGTCGTTTTTAGGGTCTTCGCCCAGCCATCCCACACATGCACGACCAGAACAAAGGTCATTGTCCTTATAGATAGCAGACTTATACACCTGATTATTGAAAATCTCCTGATACTTGCCCAGATATGCTGTCTCTGCCTCATAGAGATTGCGCTCCAAACGAGTCTCTGCATCCAGTCGATAGATGCGGGTTGCATGACGAGGTACTTTCACGGTGATGCCTTCTGTCATCTCGCCCAAATCCTCTCTTTCAAAGAGGTCGCGTACCTTCACTGTTCCATCTAAATCCAGTTCGGAGAACTTCACGCTCATCTCCACCTCCTTGTCGGAAGGATTATAGAGAGCCACTGCACGAGTCTTGCCATACAGATTCTCCAAGTCCTTCACCATCACGTAGGTTTCACCTTGGTGCTGTGCCACATAGGCCTGAATGCAGAGGTCATCTTGGTTGAGCGCAATCAGTTCAGGATTCTTCAGAAGGAGCAATGGTGCTCCCTGCAGTGTCTTCAGATTACAGCCAATCAGCAGTGGGCTGGACATGATGCACCACATGCCAAAGTGAGTCTTGTCCTCTTCAATGGTCATGCCTTTACCCACCTCCAGCATGTCCATGTCATTATAGTGACCATCATAGCAGTAAGCCGAGAGGTAGAGGTTTTGTGCCAAAATGCTCTTGACAGAACCCCATGAAGCATTGATGTCGCCAGTGGTACGCCATGACACAGCCACATCATGCACCCAGTTGCCTGGATA
Organism: Bacteroidales bacterium; assembly: GCA_012729225.1. Lineage (GTDB taxonomy): Bacteria > Bacteroidota > Bacteroidia > Bacteroidales > Bacteroidaceae > Minthosoma. Next base: position 1,497 of record JAAYDO010000044.1, read on the forward strand.
GTCCCAGCGACACACATTCATCCTCACATCCTTTCTACCTGTATTCTCTATGGCTTTGGCTATTTCCTTATAGCGAGTCTCTGCATCAAGGTCCAATCCCTCGCTGTTGTGGTATGACACGCCACCACAGAAGTCCACCTTGATAAAGTCGAAGCCCAATTCCTTGAAGAAGAAGTCGGCATCTTGCTGGTCATGACCATATAACCCCACACCCTCTGCAATCTTATCACCTCCGTGGTAGTTGCCACAGGTGTTCTTGCCACCATCGGAATAGATGCCAGCCTTCAGTCCCAAACGGTGTATGGTCTTCACTACAGGTAGCAAGCCATTAGGGAAACGTGTGGGATGGATGAGCAACTGGCCCGTCTCTTTGTCACGACCTCCAAAATATCCATCGTCAATATTTACATGGTCATAGCCTACCTTGTAGAGGCCTTGGGTGCGCATGGCTACAGCCTGACCTGTGATGATTTCTTCACTGATGTTCAGTGCAAAGGTGTTCCACGAACTCCAGCCCATTGTAGGCTTGTCTTGAGCCATCACTCCGCTTGCCGACATCAAAGCCAACACAAGCACTGATGCCCCTCTCATTAAATTCTTTTTCATACGATACAACATGTGATTAGGTTTGTTAGTTATTCAATTGTTATGTTTACATTCCATTTCTGTGCCTTTCTCTTTTGAAAAGAAGAAAGGAAAAAAAGCTATCTCATCTCTACAGTGATCTGAGCCTCTTCCACCCCTTTTCCTCTCACTACCAGCGTCACTTCGCCCTGTTCATTTTGAGGCTGCACGATGGCAAGTGCCTTACCACGGAATGTGGTAGGTGTCAATGAGCGGAACGACTTCATGTCATAGGGATGACCTGTGCCTGCCACCACATTGGCTTTACCTATCACAATGATTTCAAGCGGAATTTCAGCTGTAGGGCACAAATGTCCCTCCTCGTCCTCTATCTGTATCTCGATGTAGGAAAGGTCGTTGTGAGAAGCCGAAATA
>JAAYDO010000105.1 GCA_012729225.1 Bacteroidales bacterium
AATTTACTTTCAGTGCAAGAATTACAAAGAAATTCTTGTATAATGATTGATGTTTTTGCCTTAATCGACACCGATGTTCGTTCGCCTTTCGCTTCGGCTTCGTATCCTAGCCTTGCAGAAGGCTACTGCCATCCCCCGACTAGTCAATAACGATTATCAAGGTCTTTAATCGACACCGATGTTCGTTCGTGTTTCGCTTCGGCTTCTTTCATTGCCTCCCGAAACACTACTACCATCCCCCGACTATGCGAAAAAGACACTCAGTCTTTTTCTTTAGTCGTCATCCTTGGTGTAGCCGCCATAAGCAGAACCACCATAGTATCCATAACGGGAGCCATAGCGATGGTAGCCATAGTATGAGAAGGAGTCGGATGTGCCATTGAGAATGATGGACATCTTTGGAAGACGATTCTCCTCATAATACTGTTGAAGGTCAGGAAGAAGACTACGATCCATCACATCTGCACGAATGATGAAGAGTGTCGTGTCTGCACAACGACCAACAATGGTTGCATCTGCCACAATATCAATTGGAGGACAGTCAAGAAGAATATACGCATATTCATCTCGCAACTCGTCCAAAAGTTTTGCCAGACGATCATCAAACAACAATTCTGTTGGGTTGGGAGGAATCGTTCCTACAGGTACAACGTCAAGATATTCGTGAGTGGCATCCCTAACTACAATATCATCAAAACTATCAGTCACACCTGAGAGGTAGTCCGCTATACCAATCTTAGGTTTATCCACCATGGCAGAGAGTGAAGCCTTACGAAGGTCGAGGTCGATAGCCAGCACTCTTTGCTTCTTGATGGCAAACGATGTAATCAAGTTGATCACAATAAATGTCTTACCTGAGTTCGGGTTAAAGGAAGTGAGCATGATTACCTTTCCTCTGCTCACTTTGGCAGACATAAACTCTATATTAGTACGAATCACACGGAATGCCTCATTAATGGCATTACGAGAGTGGTCTTTCACCAAAATATGCAATGTCTTATCTTCTGTGACAGTACCTATCTTCAGGAAAGACTTAACATTGTTCCAGAACTTCTGCCACGGAGCCAGCAACTTCTCTTTGAAGGTACGATGATGACGATGAATAGGAATCTCACCAATGAAAGGAATGGAAACCTCATTCAAATCCTTGCGTCCACGAACCTTATTATTGATTGCCTCAAGCAAGAAGATGATCAAGCCTGGCACAACGAGGCCCAAAAATGCTCCAATAGCCCACACCATCTTAGGGACAGGGAATGTTGGCACATTAGAGCCTGATGCAGGCGTGATGAGACGGTTGTTATAAGCCGTGAAGGCCTGAGAGAGCGCATTCTCCTCGCGTTTCTGCAACAGATACAAATATAGATTCTCTTTCACCTTCTGCTGGCGCTCCACATTCAACAGATATTTGGACTGGGAGGGCGAAGATGCAATCCTGCTGTTCGCCTGTCCGCGAATGGACTGAGCCGAACGAAGTTCCACATTCAACGATGCGATGTGATTATCAACAGATGCAATCAACGCACTGCGAAGTTGCGCCAACTGGATGTCTTTCTCCTGAATGAGAGGATTCTGTAAAGAACTTGCACTCAAAAGATTATTTCTTGACAGCAACAATGCATTATACTCTGCAATCTGACCGCTAATATTGGGGCTATTCACACCCTGATTAGCAGGAATCAGCGTATATTTATTAGCATCATTCGTCAGATAGTTGCGCACATAACGTGCCATGTGCAACTGGTTGCTGATTTCAGTGGACTGGGCTGTAGCCGAAGTTGCCTGACCCACGTAGATACTCGCCACATCGCTCTGACCTGCAGGAATCAGATTTTCAGATTTGAAGGTTGATATATCATTTTCCACACTGCCCAACTCCTTTTCAATGACGTCCAAGCGTTCGCTAATAAATTCAGAAGTTGAGACAGAACGACGATTGATGTCTTTCACCCAATTCTCGTTATACACCGCTATGATGGTGGACAACACATCTTCTGCACGTTGCGGACTCGGATCATTGTAAGAGAGTTTGATGATGGTGGACATATCACTGGCAGCACTCACCTCCAAATTTGCAGTCAGATTGGCTTTAGCGGCATCAATAGGAAGACGCTCCACTCGGTAAGTAGCCTCACCAGGAACATAATTGATAGATTTGTTCACTTCAATCTGACCGATTGGGGTTCTAACAGTCCTGCCCACTTTCCCCGAGACAGTTCCACTGACAGCCTGTCCTCCACGAATAAAGCTGTGCATGGTGTAAGAGCCATCACCCTTCAACTCAAACATGAATTCAGCCGATTCAGAATCATTCAGGTCTAAAGGAATGATTTGCACACTCAAGTTTGTGCCGTACACAATCTCTTCATGGAAGCGTCCCTGGGCATAGCAGTTCACCTCCAGATGGAGATTCCTCACTGTTGACTCGGCAAGGCTCGAAGACTGCAACGTGAACAATTCGTTCTGCACATCCACATTACCACCAAGCATATTGAATCCCGAACTGTTTCCACCTGTTCCTGAAGTCTGGAAATCATTTCTGATCATGATAGATGCAGTACGGGTGTAGATGGGAGGAGTTATTTGCAGATAGAAATAGGAGCCTGCAAGACCTAAGCCAAGGCAGATGATAAACCAATACCATTTTGACAGAAACACCATCAGCATGTCCATCACCTTTGCGTATGTAGAGGGACCTTTCTGAGCCATAGGCAGAGAGGTATTCGCCTTAGGAGCGACACTCGTCGCTGTTTGACCATTATCAAGAGGTAACATAAGAGTCTTTCTTAAATGATTGAATGAATATTATTTGAACCATGCAATAGCACCCACGATGAAAGTGGCGAGACCTATCCAGAATGATGGCTGAACAGTAGAGTTGCCCATGACGGTTGCATTACGCTTTTCCTTCTTGTTCATCTCCACATAAATCACATCGTTCTGCTGCAGGTAATAGACAGGAGAAGAGTAAAGATCCTCCGCAGAACAGAGATTCACTTCATAGACAGTCTTCTTTCCATAGTTCTCACGAATCACCTTTACATTGGTACGCTGACCACTGATATCCAAGTCGCCCTGTGAACCGATTGCATCCAAGATGGTGAATTTATCTCTATCTATCTTCAGACGACCTGCACCTGCTGCACCCAAGACAATCACATACAAATTGGAATAATCAACAGTAACGATTGGGTCTCTGATCAATCCTTTCTCCATGATCTGATCACGTATGGCTTCTTGAAGTTCCTGACGGTTCAGACCAGCCACATGAATCTTTCCCAACATTGGGAAGCGTATGCAACCCTCCGAGTCTATCGTATAACGTGAGCCCTCACTACCAGTTGTTGTTCCAGTAGTAAGACTAAACTGCTCTGCAAGTTCCTTTCTATCAGAACTTACAAAGATTCTGATTTCATCATCGGCCTTAAACTTGATTTCCACAGGATTCTGAACAACGATGGATTTTCCAGGATTAAAGTCCTGGAAATAGGCAACATCCTTTGGTACTGAACATGAGCTCAGCAAGGCTATCACAGCCATCATGGCTACTACAAGCAATGAATACGCTTTTTTCATATGAGTCTTGTTTTGTTTTTGCTGTTTGGATTTATGTTTTGTTTTTGTGATTCTATTTGTTTGATGATGGATGCCTTCTTTTTCTTTTGTCTCCCACAAAGGGTGAAAGGATAAAAGATCGTCCTCTTGTTTGAAGAACACTTTTGACTTTTCGAATAAAAGTTGAAAGTAAAGGATAAAAGCCATGCGGATTGGTTGCTAATTCATACGAGGATCATTATTCAAACCAACAGCAACTCTACCGAATTGTCTTTTATAAATAAACACCTTTTAATCTTTTATTCTTCGTGGGAGACTATATAAAAAAAATGAGTCCGTTTTGTTTTTCTCTTTTTACCCGAAGTAGGGTATAGTACATATCTTTACTTCACGCCTCCTTTTGCAAAAAGGTGTCAATCAAGTCGTTAGGAGCAAAGGCAGAATAAATAGGACTTAGGAACGTCATTTCTTACGAATGCTTTTATTCAAAAACGTTCCAAAATTACGAAAAACTTAGTACAAAAAAAAGAAAAAGTAAGAAAAATTAAT
>JAAYDO010000121.1 GCA_012729225.1 Bacteroidales bacterium
GCAAAATGCGGCTTCGTGGGTGCTTGTGACAGATTTTACATCAAAAAAGCGGCATAGAAAGAATCTTTCCATGCCGTGCCTGTAAAAAAACAAATAAGAGGATGTGCCTATTTTGACACACCCTCTTGCTTTTTCATATTTCTTCCACTGTCCCCATAGGATGCAAATAAAGAGTTCCCTAATTTGAAAAAAGTGTAAAGAGAAGATATTTTTCATCCAAATGATTTGTGCAAGTTTGTGATTATTAGTACATTTGTACATCAAAACCAAATTAAAATGGACAGAAGAGAATTTATAAAGAAAGCGGGGATAGCAGCTGGTGCCATGATGCTGACCAACTCTCTGGAAGCTTTTGCAACAAACACAAACGAGAAAAATACAATGAAGGTTTTATTAATAAATGGAAGTCCACGTAATAACGGGAATACCTTTGCGGCTCTGAATGAGGCTGCCAAGGAATTGGAAAAATTAGGTGTTGAAACGGAAATAGTGAATATCGGCACAAATCCTGTGCGTAGTTGTGTGGCATGCAATGCGTGCAAGGGTGGACTGAACAAATGTATTTTCGACGATGACATCTGCAACGACATCATTCAGAAGATGGAGCAATTAGATGGTCTGGTGGTTGGTTCGCCAGTCTATTACGGACAGCCCAATGGAGCAGTGCTGTCGCTGATGCAACGCATGTTCTATTCAGCCAGCAACAAACTGGAGTACAAGCCAGCGGCAGGGGTGTGCGTGTGCAGAAGAGGCGGTGCCACATCGGCTTTCCAAACGCTCAACATGCCATTCCCAATGACAAACATGCCCGTAGTCACCTCACAGTACTGGAACATTGTGTATGGTGCAAGCCCTGGTGAGGCTAAGCTCGACAGAGAAGGCATGCAGACCATGCGCTCCATGGCTCAAAACATGGCATGGATGCTGAAGAGCATTGCAGCCAACCCAAACAAGCCTGAACGTGAGCGTCCACAAGGAATGAACTTCATCAGATAAGGTTGATTTATCACTCACCTTGTATGATACTTGGGACAATGTTGGCATAAAGAACATGGGCAAGGTATTGGGCAAAGGGAAAGAGGAAGAAGCAAGAATATCAGGTAAAAATATCAAATAAGAAAGATGATGAAAAAGATTTTTATAATTGATGGCGGTCCTCGCAAAAACATGAATACCGCACAGATGGTTGAATCATTCACCAAAGGCGTACAGGACACAAGTAGTGAAATAGAGGTAAAGCATATCCGTCTCTACGACTACGATTTCCACGGTTGCTATGCTTGCATGGCTTGCAAGGTGAAAGGCACTAAATTTCATGACTACTGTGGTCGCAAGGATGGCATCACAGATATATTGCAAGAAGCGGCCTATGCTGATGGCATGGTATTTGCCTCACCTGTCTATTATGGAGATGTGACTGCACAGACGAAATGTTTCATTGAGCGCATCACCTTCCCATGGCTCAGCTATGAGAACTTCAGCACTAATCCTCCCAAAAAGAATATTCCCTCTGCCATTATCTATACCATGAATGCAGGCGAAGAAAACCAGGACATCATCGAAAATATGTGCCAACACAACGAATGGCTTCTTGGCATGTTTTATGAAAAACCAGACCGCATCCTTGCTAAGAGCACTAAACAAGTGAAAGACTATAGCCGCTTTGAGTTCTCAGAGGCGATGGCGCAGTCGCACGACCAATGGCATGAAGAGCACTTCGCAGAAGAATTACAAAGCGCATACGACGCTGGCAAACGAATGGCTGAAAAAGTGATGGACTAATACACTAAATGATAGCCTGCAAGACAATCTTATTTTCCTCGTGAGGTAAATATTCTTCCTCACGAGGAAAATGAAAACACTCTTTCTACTCCTCCACAATCCTTACTATACAATAGCACACAGAAAAGAACATCTCCAGAGAAATATTTCTGTCTTACATCCCTATTCCTCGCTGAAATTATGATCAACAACAATGTTGAATGTATAATCGGGATAATACCCCAGAAGGAAATCAACCAGTGAAGAACACAACTCCTCATCATTCTCCACATCATAATCCGGCATGATGTCAAAGGTGATGATCTTTCTCGACAAGTCCACAAAGAAAGCATGTGCAGAATGGATACCTTCATAACCGAGCACATGGTTCATCACGTCATGTTGCATTTGTGCCACAATCGTCTCTCCCGTATTGATGGCATAGAACCCAACTGTAGCGATGATTCCAAACTTGCCGTAGAGTCGCTCCGAGATTCTACGACCCAGCAGATGAATGGCTGATGCAGAGGTGGTATCCCTCACACTGACATGCAGTGAACCTATCATGGTGTCAGGTCCATAGGTGTGAAGAATCAGGTCAAACACACCATTCACACCCTCAAAAGCCATCACTTCCTCCTTGATGCGAGTGACCAACTCACCCGATATGCGACTTCCCAACAACTCATTGATAGGTGACTTCAGCATCTCCACACCCGACTTGATGATGACCAACGAAATGACTGTACCCAGAATACCATCAATGGAAACATTCCACATGAGCGTGATGACGGCTGAAACCAATGTTGCCAAAGTGATGACAGCATCAAAGAGCGCATCTGCCCCGCTGGCTGTAAGCGCATCACTTTTCAGTTGCTTGCCCTTCCCCTTCACGTAGCGACCTAACACCAACTTCACTACGATGGCCACAGCAATGATGACAAGTGTCAATGGAGTATAGTCCGGCTGGGTAGGACTAAATATCTTCTTCACAGACTCCACCAACGAACTGATGCCCGCCACAAGGACAATCACCGAGATGATGATGGCTGAAAAATACTCCACTCTTCCATATCCAAAAGGATGCATACGGTCGGCTGGCCGTTCGGACAGTTTTGTTCCAAGAATGGTGATGACTGACGACAGCGCATCACTGAGGTTATTCACAGCATCCATAATGATGGCTATTGAGCCGGCAAGCACACCGACCACTGCCTTAAAGGCAGCGAGCAACACATTGGCTACTATTCCGACCACACTGGTGCGGATGATTTCTTTTTTTCTGTTCATATCTTCATGTTGATAGCAGCATGCCGAATCTGGCATGGCTGTAGTCTATCATGTGGTTATCTGTTTCAAACAAAATGCGTCAAACGACATGGTACAGCATTCATGTTGCAAAGGTAATACAAATTCTCTTACGATGACAGTCCTTTACACACCATATTGTAGTATTTCCTTCCTATTTTCATCTCAAACAGAAAATATGCAAGGATTTACACACCTTTTGCTGATACATCTTCATGTGAATGCAGGCAACAAGAAAACCCCTACATGCCATGTTGCCCAACATGACATCCGAAGGCATGATTGCCCTATTCTTATTTAAATAAAGGTTAAAATTGAGAAAAAAGGAAAAATAACATAAGAATAATTTGGATAAATGTAAATTATACTTTACTTTTGCACCACTATACTTTAACAAAAGCATGTCAAACTTATCAAATTAGATGCGTATGAAAACAAGAACATTCCTTTTTCCCTACTGGTGTCAAAAGACAGGCTGGTGGCTTGCAGCGGTTTCCCTCATCTGGTGGATAACCATTATTATACGGGCTCTCTTAGATAGCGAGAATTGCGTAGAAATGCCAGACTGGATGATACAGCCTACATTATTCTTATCATTCATTCTTCCTTCCGCTGCGTTATTCCTGGTTTGCCTGTCCAGAGAAAAGCAAGAGGATGAATATATAGAGTACATCAGATCTCGCTCGGTGTTTGTTGTCGCAATCATAGGGTTCATTACCGCACTGATCTATTTTCCTTTCACAAATATTGGTGTCAGGTTGTTAGAGTTCTCAGAATACAAGACATACATGGTGTATATCCAAATATTCATAAACCCAATCATTCTCACATTGCTGTATCTCATCATTTTCAAGGGATCTCTATTTATTAACTGGATCAAATCTCACAATGATGGACAATAATCTAAGAGTGGAGCGTGCCATCAAGCGTATCAGTCAGGCACAACTGGCAGAGGCTATAGGCGTGAGCCGACAAACGATATTCGCCATTGAAAACAACAAATTTGTGCCAAGCACTGAATTGGCCTTGAAACTATCTGCCTATTTTGGCAAAACGGTGAACGAATTGTTTTGGCTGACAGATTGAGTGTTTATGCCAACAGAAAAGACAAAGAGAGAGGAGTGAGTCCACAAGGGATTCACTCCTCTCTCCTTTCACGTGGCTTGACATATTTGCCAACTCCTACCTACTCTTCACTTGCTTTCCCAAAGGAAACCCCTATGTCTTTCCCGCTAAAACAATGTATTAATCTAATAAACAACAACTTATGAATCCTTGAAAACAAACCATTATTAATGCGAAAATGAAGCTTTGTTCGTTGGCCATCGCAGCATTGTTCATTGACCATCGCAACATTGTTCGTTGGTCATCGTAGCATTGTTCGTTTTTCCGCAAGGTTTTATTCGAAAAACAAAGCCTATCCCTTCACCATCTGAGCCAGCAGAATGGAGATGTCGAACTCGGTTGGAGAATCAACACTGTCATTGTTGGGAAGAACCGAGAAGACCACGAATTTGTTGTCTCCTGCTATCTCTCGGAGAGCCTGATTGACCTCCTTGACCGACACACGGTTGGCTATGCCCTGCATGAGGTTGAAGTAAGACTCCGCACTGGCAAGCGGCTCGTTGTGGAGAAAATGATTGAGACAGTCCTGGCTGAGAGCATCATTGGTCTTCTGGCTATCAAGGATAGATGCCTTACAGTCATCGAGGATAGATAGGCGAGCCTGCTCATACTCTGTAGCAGAGAAACCCTTGCGCACAGCACGAAGCATTTCACGATAGAGACCAGCAACGGTCTTATCCACATCCTTCTCAGAAGAGATGGCCTGACCTGTGAGGCTGTGCTTGCTCTTGTCAAAGAAGAACTCGCCATTGCTGAACTGAGCGGAGGTGAAGGGAACTTGGGCCGACTGCTGTATCTGCTGTAGGCGTGCATTCATCATCTTTACCACAGCCAGAAGCTTATACTCGTGGAAGAGATAAGAAATGTCGCCTCGCTTCTCTCGTGGGTAGCCATCGTGCTTGTAATAGATATAGGTGATGGCATCTGTTCGGTTCTCGTCTTTCGCCACACGAACCATAGGGATGAATGCCGCAGCCTTCTGCTGTTCGCTTGTCTTAGAAGTCTTCTTGACAGGAACAGAAGCGAAGATTTCCCTAATCTTATTTTCTACAGTTTCCACATCCACATCACCTGCTACAACAATAGCCTGTTGATTGGGCAGAGATGCAATCTGACCATCAGCCCAGCAGTGGAGAGCCACAAGCGAAGAATCTACCGCAGAAGGACGGTTGGATACATCCACATTGTTGATCTGATAGGTGTTGCCCTCCTGAAGGTATGCGCCCTCACGACGAGCAATACAGAAGTTTGCCTTGCCCGACGACTGGGTGTTTGGACGGATGTAGTATGTCATGCCGTTGCCAAGAGTGCCCACACGCACGGTTGGATCCACAGGAATTGGTTGAACCTGTGCATAAGACGCAACTGTAACCATCATTGTTGCGATTGAGGTGATAACTGATTTTCTCATCATTGTAGTTTTTAGATGTTTGACGTTAAATGTTTGATGTTTCAATGTTTAATCTCAATGGACTGACTGTTGATTGCCTTCCTTCTTGATTTCGATGCAAAGTTATGGACTTTCCCATTCACTGCAAAATAAAAACAAGAAAATTTTATTGTTTTACGATATTTTTTTATCAGTTAGCATTTATATATTATCGTTATATAGTTCTTTAAGACAAAGAGGCAAATGACAGGGAGCAATCATTGGATTTCAAGTACCGTGTATGGACTCTAAAAGACTTTTTTATGATGAAAGCAAAAAAGGAGCATGTCCTTGATGTGAAGGCATGCTCCTTTGAAAGAGTATATGGACTGTATATATATAATATGTGTAGTGAATGCGCTACTGAGCAAAGATGAGTTCATCACCTTGGGCATTGACCACTACAGGCTTTTCACGAAGAATCTCACCATTAATAATCTTCTTGGAAAGTGCATTGAGCAATTTGTCCTGTATAGCCCGCTTGACAGGCCGTGCACCAAACTGAGGGTCAAACCCAACCTTGGCAATGACAGCAATGGCATCGTCTGTGACCTGAAGCGTGATGTCGTTCTGACTGACCATCTTGACCACTCGTTCCACCTGCAACTTGACAATCTGACGAATCTCTGCCTCGTTGAGAGGAGTGAAGGTGATAATATCGTCTATACGGTTGAGGAACTCTGGACGGAATATGGAGCGCAGTTGCTCTTTCTGGGCATTGCTGGTCATGATGATGATGGTGTTCTTGAAATTGACCACACGTCCTTTGTTGTCGGTGAGTCGTCCATCGTCCAATACCTGCAAGAGAGTGTTGAACACATCTGGGTGCGCTTTTTCTATCTCATCAAAAAGCACTACAGAATATGGCTTACGCCGCACAGACTCCGTGAGTTGTCCGCCTTCCTCATATCCAACATATCCTGGAGGCGCACCAATAAGACGGGTGACACTGAACTTTTCCTGATATTCGCTCATGTCTATTCGAGTCATCATTGAATCATCGTCAAAGAGATAGTCGGCCAATGCTTTAGCAAGTTCTGTCTTACCTACACCTGTAGTGCCGAGGAAGATAAAACTTCCAATAGGTCGCTTAGGGTCTTGAAGACCTGCACGAGAACGGCGAACAGCATCACTCACAGCACGAATCGCCTCGTCTTGACCTATCACACGCTTGTGGAGTTCCTCTTCCAGATGCACCAACTTGGTACGCTCTGAGGTTTGCATCTTGCTGACAGGAATGCCTGTCCAACGACTGACCACATCGGCTATGTCATCGCTATCCACCTCTTCCTTCACAAGAGCAGCCCCACCCTGTGCCTCAGACAATTTAGTCTGAATAGCCTTGATGTCCTCTTCCAGATGCTGAAGTCTGCCATAGCGAATCTCTGCCACTCGGCCATAATTGCCCTCACGTTCGGCCTTGTCTGCCTCAAACCTGAGTTGCTCTATCTGCTGCTTGTCACTCTGTATTTGGTTGAGGAGTGCCTTCTCTCCCTCCCATTTGCTGCGCTGCTTCTGTTCATCAGCCTTGAGTGTGTCTATAATCTTGTTGAGTTCAGCCAACTTCTCCTTATCGCCCTCACGCTTGATAGCCTCACGCTCTATTTCCAACTGCTTGAGACGACGACTAAGCTCGTCTATCTCCTCCGGCACAGAGTCGCGCTCCATACGTAGTTTTGCGGCCGCCTCATCCATCAGGTCTATAGCTTTATCTGGCAGAAAACGGTCTGTGATGTAACGATTGGAGAATTCCACAGCCGCTATGATGGCTTCATCCTTGATACGCACCTTGTGGTGGTTCTCATAGCGTTCCTTCAATCCACGAAGGATAGAGATGCTGGACGGCACGTCTGGCTCATCAACCATGACTGTTTGGAATCTACGCTCAAGCGCCTTATCCTTCTCAAAGTATTTCTGATACTCATCGAGAGTGGTAGCACCGATGGAGCGCAATTCACCACGCGCAAGGGCTGGCTTGAGGATGTTGGCAGCATCCATAGCCCCACTCGTCTGGCCTGCACCCACAAGAGTGTGAATCTCATCAATGAAGAGGATGATCTGACCCTGGCTTTCCACCACAGCCTTGACCACTGCCTTCAGGCGTTCCTCAAATTCACCTTGATATTTAGCACCAGCAATGAGAGCACCCATATCGAGCGAATAGAGTTGCTTGTCCTTCAGGTTTTCGGGCACATCACCACGCACAATTCTACCTGCAAGACCTTCCACTATAGCGGTCTTGCCTGTGCCTGGTTCACCAATCAATATAGGATTGTTCTTCGTGCGACGACTAAGAATCTGCAAAATACGTCTGATTTCCTCGTCACGACCAATGACAGGATCGAGTTTTCCGCTCTTAGCTCGCTCTACGAGATTCGTTGCATACTTCTCAAGAACCTCCTTGCCAGATGGTTGCTGGCTTTGATAGTTTTGATTATTGGAGTTCATAGTTGCAATTGTTTTGAGTTTTTACTACTCAAGCCTCTATGCAACTAAGAGTCCAAGAACATTTCTTCTGCCTTTCTGTCCTATTATTCCCCCAAATTGGTGTCATTTTGTCCATTGCCAATGATATTGTCAATGGCAATCGAGAGCAGTATCTCCCTATTAGTGCCATATTCGCCCAGATAAAGATAGGCATATTCGTCCACCTCTATGGAAGGGGATATAGAATTGTAATCGTAGTTGCCTTCTCCATCAGCCACATAAGCCACCGCAGGGAAAAGACGAACATGATGCTGATGCCCTATCTCTTGAGTCATCACGTTCTGTCCTTTGGTGGCTGTACCAATCAAGATGACATTTTCTTCACCCATAGAACACTGGAGTGAATGGATGAGCCATTCGGCTGCTCCCTGAGTATAGGGGCTGGTGAGGATATAGATGCGAGAAAGTCCGAGATTGGGAAGTGATAGGTTGTAGGGCACAGACAGGTTGTTGCCCTTGTAACGTTCATTCCAATAGGTCTTGGCAAAAGTGGAATGGAGAGCAGCAGGAGTAACCACATGGCTGGCCAGACGCTGAGCCATGTTGAGCGTGCCATAGTTGCAGAGACGGAGGTCGAGCACCATCTCATCAACTGCAGCATCTTTCATCTGCTGCATCATCTGCTCGAGTTGATCCTGATAGACTGTGAGGGATGTGCTGCGATCATTCTTCTCCACAGGATATTCCAACAGGCGGTTACACATGAGATAGCCCACTTTCTTGCTGCCTGCCACATTATATATAGTAGAAACAGGAAAGGCTTTATCCTCGACATATTCAGAAGCCTCTATCTCCACCTCCACCGTATCTTTCCACACATAAGAGCCATCCTCCTCGTTCACAGAGATGTGGCGCACCTCCAACTGGCGAGCACCTCCTGTCTGCAAGCGAGACAGATTGTTGGAAGCAATCCTATAGCCATTGTAGGCACAAATATAGTCATTGCGCAAAAGACCCGCTCGGTCGGCAGGACTGCCTGGATAGACCGTGAGCACACGCAAGACGGACCTTGTGGTCTGTCCTGTGGGGTCTGTCATCATGGTGAAATCAAATCCATAGCTATTGACATGGCTGAAGTAGCCACGCTGGTGCTTGTCTTGAGAAATCGTGTCAATCTCCACATAAGACCAAGAGTCGGAATGACGACTCTTAGCAGTCATAATCCCCATGAACTCAGAAGGCTGAGAGAAGAAATTCTTCCACGTAGGATTAAAATCAGCAAGCGAATCACCCCACAGATATTTGTCCCGCATCTGCTCCAGTGCCCAATGATTGTGCTGTGTCTTTTCCTCATACTCCCAAGTACGGTCTTCACCACATGAGAGAAGAATCAAAACAGAGGATATAATAAATATATGTGTTAAAAAACTCTTCATTTTCAGAAATATTCGCAAATGTGCTTGCAAAGTTAAGAAAAAACTCGCTATCTTCGCAATGGATTAGTGAACATTCTATTTTTTTAATATTATTCTTTGTTAAACATTCAAGTTAAGGCAAAATGAAAAAGATTTTCTATGCGATTGCAATTCTTGCTACTGTCACTTTCACTGCATGTGATGGTACTGCCAAAGGTGGCGACAACACTGATTCTATCAATGCTGACTCTATAGTGATTGGCTCTATCGAGGAAGTAGAGGCTGATGCTGATGCGACTATCTCTGCCCTCACCACTGCTGTGAATGAGCAGAATGCAGAAGAGACACAAACTCTTTTAGAGAAAGCCCAGAACTACATCGCCATGCTTCAGAAGGCTGGCAAGATTCAGGAGGCGAAGGTGTATATCTCTAAGATTCAGCAGTTCATCACTGAGAACAAGCAGAATATTGCACAATTCACATCGGGCAACGAGACCATCTCTTCCCTCGTGAGTGCGGTAGAGGCTATTCCTGTTGATGCAGGTGTGTTGGTAGAAGACACCAAAGATGCTGTGGTAGGTGCCGCCAGCGATGTGGCTAACCAGGCTCAAGAGTCTGTTCAGGAGAAAGCCAACGAAGTGAAGAATGCTGCCAATGACGCTGCCAACAAAGCGGTGGACGATGCCAAGCAGAAGACAAGCAAGGGTATTGACGACGCTGCCAACGCAGTGAAGGGCACACTCGGGCTTCAGTAATCAGAAGTAACACAAATCATGAGAACGTGAGTTCTACAAATTCTGAATTAAGCAAACCGCGCATCAGCCGTTCTTTGTAGGCTGATGCGCGGTTTCTTTTGTAAGCATACACCGGTTCGGAATAAAAATCATCTATTTAGCCAAACGTAAGTTTCTTCTGTCAAACAAACATCATTCACACGTGCAAACTCCATCCTGTCATCAAAAGGCACTTGCCTATTCACGTCCAACTGACATGAAATAAAAATGACGACGAATCCTTTTACAAAAAACTCTCCCCATGCTTCCGTGAGCCTTCGAGATGCTTTCGAGATGCCTTCGAGACGAGTCTTAGATAATTCCAACACCTTTTTCATTGGTGGCATGAAGGGAGGTGAGGGCGAACAGGGAAAATGGTCAGATGCGGGCATTCCATGCCAGAAATATCTATTTTGTGATTTTAGGGAAATGTGAATTTCATGAATTGATCACCATGACATATCCATGAGTGAGAAATCTGACGCTTGACGAGAGGCATCAGAAACTATCTAATACCGAATTGGCATAAGCATGCAACATGCCCATGTATCTTTCACTGGAACAGGAAAAGTTTCTTTCCCCCAAAAGAACTACTCCCTATGATCCTCTATCTTGACGAATGCAGTGACAGCAAAAGTGACAAGGCAGAACGCCATCACAATCCAGAAGAAGTTCTGATAGCCAATATTCTCGGAAATGAGACCAGACACCATGCCCGGAATCATCACGCCACCCAGATACTGCCCAGCCGTACAGATAGAGAAAACGGCAGTGGAACGTTCACCGCGGGAGAAGGTGACAAGGTATAGTGTGTAGGCTGCAAAACCAAGACCATAGCCTATCTGTTCAATGCAGATACAAGTGCCTATGAGCCAGAGGTTTTCTGTGTGGAAATAACTGAGATAGACATATACGATGTCGGGCAAGGTGATGCAAAGCACCAATGGCCATAGACATTTCTTCAAGCCCCACTTAGACACAGCCCATCCGCCAATGATGCCACCCAAAAGAAGACCTATCACACCCAGTGTGCCATAGATGAGACCAAAATCAACATCGGTCATGGCAAGACCGCCGTCAGCCTCACTGCGCTTGAGAAAGAGAGGCACTATCTTGGTGAGCAATCCCTCGGGCAAACGGAAAAGAAGGATGAAGCAAAGGGCTGAGATAAGGTGAGGTTTGGTGACAAAGACCTTGAGCGTGCGCATGAACTCACGCATCTGCTCAACAAAATTGAAACGGTCGTGCACACAGGTCTCCACTTTCGGAAGAATGAAAGCATGATAGAGTCCTAAAAGAACCATGAGAATGCCCAAGATGCAGAAGACAACCATCCACGAGACGGTAATTGATCGAAAGGCTTCGCCCAATCCACCATTCTGCATGAAACCTGCCAACAGGACAAGTCCTCCCTGACCAATGACCATACCCACACGGTAGAAGGTGTTGCGCACACCCACATAGAACTCCTGTTCCTTGTCGGAAAGACCAATAATATAGAAGCCATCGGCTGATATGTCGTGAGTGGCACTGGCAAAGGCTATGACCATGAAGATGGCCAATACGCCCTGAAGCCAAAAAGAGGTTGGAAGCGTGAATGCCACCATTGCAAGGGTCACACCCATGAGAAACTGCATTGTGACAATCCACCAACGCTTGGTCTTAAGATTATCCACAATAGGACTCCATACGGGCTTGACTACCCAAGGAAGAGACAACCATCCCGTGTAGAGCGTAATCTGCCCATCAGTCAGTCCCAATTCCTGAAACATGATGACTGAGATGAGCATAACAGCTGAGAAAGGCAAGGACTCACCCAAATAGAGGCTGGGTATCCAAGCATAGGCTTTTGTGGCAGACCTATGTTCCTGCACTGGCAAGTTGTTCATTGAGTATTGTTTTTGTATGATATATTTTTAGTATAAGCCATGAGAGAGGGGCAAGACACGAGCATGCCACAAAGAAGAGTTGATAGCCTAACACCGAAGAAAGCCAGCCCGAAAGAGCCATAGGAACAATCATCAGGCTATTCACCAAGGGGACATACAGGAAGTTGGTCGTGTTGCGATAGCGTTGTCCTGAGATGAAAGTGACAAAGGAACGACATACATTTAGCCCAAAGCCAAAACAGAACTGGGCAAAGAAAGTGACCATGCAAAGCAAGAAAAGGTTGTCCACCTGAGGATGTTGCGACATGAGCATATAAGAAAAGGGAGAGAGCGTCAGTACAATGGCTGTAGGCCAAAACATCTTCACAAAGCCATGCTTTTTGGTCAAAGCATGCCCGAGCGCTATACCAATAGAGAAAGCCAGCACACCTATCGTGCCTTGAGCAAAACCCACGTCCTGCACGGAGCATCCCAGCCCACCCTTATCCACTTCGGCAAAGAGGAAGAACACCCTTGTATTGAACATCAAAGCCTGTGGCAACAAGAGAAAGAAAAGACTGATGAGCACAGGCATCACATGATGCTTCTCTCTGAAACGAGCGAAAGAGGATATTTCATGCTTCACGGTAGAAGCAAAACTCTCATGATAATAATGGTGAGAAACATGAAGCGGATGAAGGGTGAAGAAGTTGAGGGCAAAGAGCGCAAGAAAAACACCTGCCACCAATGAACTCTCCATCGCCCATGCTTTCTGATAACTGCGGAAGAAAACCTCGAAGAAGCCTGCTATGATGATGAGCACGCCATAGGTGACGACGAGAGTGCTCTGAGAGGCAAGCATCTTGGTGTTGGTGAAGAGCCTCTGCTCACGAGGATAAAGCATACGACTATAGTACATGCGCGAGAGCAACTCATGCCAAGCGCACAAGCATGACAGTACAAACATGAAGACGAAGAGCAACCAAACTGACGCTGCTGACTGAAGAATATAGATTGCCACTCCCATCAAGCAGAGGAATATCAGCAACTCTGACAGATGAAGATAACGCTTGTAAGCACCTGCCCCCTTCACCTTGCTATGCACATAAGACTTGGTCACCCAAGGCAGAAAGAGCAACCCGCTATAGAATGCTGCCCACGAATCGTTGGCACCAAATTGCAGAAACATAATTAAGGACACAAACATCACGACAGCCGAAGGAATCTCTTCAGCAGCACAAAGGACCGGAATCCAAAGCCAAGGGTTATGCGTCTTATTTGTTTTCATGTTTTAATGTTTAGCAACTTGATCACACCGTGAGTGTGGAAGAGAAAGAAGACAGAAAGATACCACTTTCCCTATTTCTCATTTATCAGTTCTTCTATGGTCATCAGATGGGAGTTGGGATAATAGAACGAAAGGATGTCACGATAAGGAATGCCTTGATCACCCATCACTGCTGCACCTATCTGGCAGAGTCCCACGCCATGCCCCCATCCTTTGCCATGCAAAGTGAAGCCATCAGCAGTCTTTTCAACCGTGAAGGCAGAAGAATAGAGATGTGACTCACTGAGCCACTTGCGTATCTCCAGTTCCTTGCCCACCGTAATTGTGCTCTTCTCCCCCACTATCTTGAGCATGATAATACGGTCGGACAGTCCACGCTCCACAGGAATAAGATTGATGATACGACCGAAGTCTATGCCTGACTTGCGATGAATGAGTTCTGCCAACTCATCAGAAGTGTAGTGAACAGTCCAATGATAGAAGTCCACCGTCTCCTGATCGTAGTTATTGAGCACCTGAGAGAGAATGCGGCTATCACTTGTATGGCAATAAGGGTCAGGCTTTGCCACAAGATAAGGATGAGACACTTTTTCCCAACACGACTCAAACACCTCGGTCATGCCACCGCAACACTTCGAGAAGCGAGCATCACAAAGCCGACCATCATAGGTGAGCACCTGTCCCCATGTAGCCTCAATGGCTTTGACCACTTGAGGATTGGACTGGCGGGTGATGCCCTGATAACGCTGGCAATGGTCATCGGCACACACATCAAAACGGGTGTGAGCCTCACTGTCATACCAACGAATGACGCTGCTCTCCCCCAGCTGCTCATGAAAAGCCTCTCTACGAGCAGACATCTGCTGACGATGATTCATCATGACCAACAGCCAACTGCGAGAGATGACAGCATGTGCCTTCAGGAGTTCGAGAGAGGCATTGGCACTCATCTCACTGCTGATGACACTGGTGAGATAGGTCTCCACAGGCACCACATTGATAGCACGCACCATTCCTTCCTCATTGGTGAGGAGAAGAGCACCACAGAAAGTCTGCTCCTCTTCGCGTTCCCAATGAAAGCCTATACCTATCTTCACCTTCTTAAGAGTGAAAGAAGCTTGACCATCTTGAGGGACAAAGAGTCGCTCTTGGCTGGATGGAGAGAAGATATGATCACCTTCATAAGGCTGGCCATCAAGCAGATAAGTGGAATGAAACACCACGTGAAGACTGGCTGACTTCACAATGCCAACCATCACATCCTTCTTCTGATCGTGAACTGAGTTGGTATTCATTACTATATGATGGGAATCAATTACCATTTCCCTTGAATCTCATGACCATGGCAAGTTCTTCGTCAAGCGACATACCACATTCTTGAATGATAGACTTGCCCATGTAAGCATCCATCTTGTCAAAGTCTTCCTTGCGAGGAGTGATGAGCATACCACCCATATCAAGAGCACCAGGACTCACCATCATCTGTTCGTCCCCTTCTTTGAAATAACAGTCTGGACGGTGCTTACCACGTGGAATAATCACACTTACCACACGCTCGCTCTCATCATCAGCACTTGCATCAGTCCAAGCCATAATGTTCATCATAGGTTCTGGCTCTCCTTCCTCCACAGGCATAGACTTGTATATCTTCTCAAATAGAATCTTGTTGGCATGAGGAGTGCGAGTAATGATAACAATACCAGGGCAAAGATAGCCACGCAGACTATAGATGCCAGTGTTGTCTGCTGCTAAAAAGAGTTCCATTGCCTCAAAATACTCCTCTTCACTAATAGGCCAAAGAAGAGAGAGGTTGGGCTTGTAGAGTGTATCCCAATCACGCTCCAATGGCATCACACCACGACTTCCTGCCTGAAAGTGCATGTGGTCGGGAGCACTCGCTCCACAATGAGGACCATTGTAGAAAACAAACATTTCCTTCAATTGAGAAGTAATGTCCATCATATCTTCATAATAATCCAGAATCCGCTGTGGACGATGGTGGCGCAATGGAATGGTGAAATGCTTTGGAAGGATTGGATAAGGATTGATCAGCAAGTGATACTTGTTGAGCATTGGAATGTTGATCTGCTCTATTGGGCGATTCACATCACAAAGGAAGCAAGGGCGACGCCTGATAGCGTCCTTATCCACATTGGCTCCAGTGGAAACAATGCGAGCCGAATTGAACTGCACCAACAGACTACACCCGTCAATCTCCATCTCACGAACAGACACATCGGACATCTTTTCATAATTGCCATAGGCGGTCTCCCACTTTGGCAACTGATGTTCAAGCAGAAGATTGACCTGATCATCGCCCACGCCAGCCTGCCAATACTCATTAAGACGTCGGCGGTCAAGAATCTCCATCGTGCGCAGACTATCCTTATATATATTATTACGGTTCACTTGGGCAGGAGACAAGGCGGCATCACTGTTTCCTTCCCAGCGACGGCAAAGGTAGAGTTCATCATAGATTCTACCTATCTTGTATTTTCTGCAAAACGCCAGCCCTACCGCATAGTCCTCACCATAGGAAGTGTTGGGCATGCCAATCTTGCGCAACAATGGGGTGAAGAATGCTCGTGGAGCACCTAAACCATTAATACGAAGAGCATTGTTCATGCCATTCTCAGGTGTCCACTCACGATGGTCTATCAATCCTGGAGGAAGAGTGTTGAGTTGGAAATCACACATGCGATACGAGCCAATCACCATACCACAATGGTCGGTATAGAACTTATCCACAATACGCTGGAGAGTGTCTGTGCCACTATAGAGGTCATCACTATCCAACTGAACAGCAAATCGTCCACATCTGTCATCATTGAAAGCCAGACTCCAGCAACCGCCTATACCCAAGTCCTTGCGATTGGGGATTATGTGTATCACACGAGCATCTTGCTCTGCCCAACGACGAACGATGTCGGTTGTGCCGTCTGTGGAAAGATTGTCCACCACCATCACATTAAAGTCAAAAGAAGTCTTCTGCGACAATGCACTCTTGATTGCATCCTCTATCGTCTTCACACGATTACGCACAGGAATGATGACCGAAGCCTCCTTTTCAAAATCAAAACGATCGACCGACACTTCAAGCACACTGTCTGGATCTATATAAGAACCTATCTGCTTGAGGTGTTTCGTACACACCAGTTCTCGTTCCTTCTGTGCCTCACGATTGCGAGGATCCACATAGTCAAACTGCTTCTCGCCACTGGTGCGAGTATCCATCTCCTCTTCTGTGTAGAGGAATTCACGAATGTGGAATAAGGAAGCGATACGCTTTCTGCGCAAGCAATACAGCTGAATATCGTAGAGACCAGAATACCTGTAATCTGCATCAGGATTGTCTTGAGAATACTTCTTCAAAGTTTCGGAACTAAAGAGCATGATAGAACCAAAGTCAAAATCATCCCTCACACATCCATAGTAGAAGTCCATAGTGGGATGCTGAATAGTCTCACCATTTCTCACCTCATAGCGGTCGGTATATACCACCGCACAATCCACACTATCAATCACTGAACACATGCGCTTGATGGCCTGATAGCCAAAGATGATAGAAGAATTGGCTCTGCACAACAAGCCATAAGAAGACTCCAGCATCGCCGCTGCCTTATGAAAAGTGGAAGAAGCATGATAACTTTCCACACGCAACACCTCACATCCCTCAAAAGGACAGGGTTCTTCTCCTTTCATCAACAAGATAATCCTCTTGATCAGAGGCTCTTCCTGCAACTGTTTCAATGTAACCGAAGTTGCCTCGACACCAGCATAAACAACAAATGCGTCCACGCCTCCTTTGGTAATAGTATTCATAGATTATAGAATGCTTGAATTACTGTCATCATTTTTACACTTTATCTTTTTAAAAGATGTACAAAGGTACAAAAAAATCTTTCTGCCACATCCTTCACCACAGAATAAAAGAATTTCTACAGCTATTTTTCTTGATAGAAGGCTCTTTTTCTCTCTTTTTTCCTCAAGACCGCAAAGATTTCGTCTCCACACGCATGCAATTCCAGTAATAATACGTAACTTTGCAGCCGAAATAAAAGGGGAGGTTCTGGACTTCCTATGATCAAAGCCAGACGTGTAGTAGCATACCACGTATAAAAACAAGCGAGTGCTTGAACACCTCGTTAAAAACAAGATGACATGACACATGCTAAAAAGCAAGTGAGCGTTTCCTTCATGTTGATGGGAATCCTCTTCTGTATCTGCCTCGTGGCAGCAAACCTTCTCGAAACCAAAGTATTTAAGCTGTGGGGACCTGTTTCCCTTACTTGTGGTTTCATCGTTTTTCCAGTTTCCTACATTCTCAATGATGTGATAGCCGAAGTGTGGGGCTATCGCAAAGCGCGTCTCATCATTTGGGTGGGCTTTGCCATGAATTTCTTCGTGATGGCTCTTGCAGGTGTTGCCTGCGCCCTTCCTCCCATTGAACCCGGATCAGACGAGGCTTTCAAGAAAATCTTTGCCTTTGCGCCTCAGATTGTGGTGGCAAGCCTCATCGCATTCATCATTGGTTCTTTTCTCAACGCACTGGTGATGAGCAAGATGAAGATGGCAGACCGCAACAAGGGACACTTCAATTTCCACTTCTCCATGCGCGCCATCCTCTCCACCCTTGCTGGTGAGAGTGCCGACAGCTTCATCTTCTTCCCATTGGCATTCTACATCTTCCCCACGATCTTCACTGGCGAACCCGCACTTCCCTTCAACGTGATGATTGGGCTGATGGTCACTCAAGTGATTGCCAAAACCCTCTACGAGGTGCTTGTATTGCCCATCACCATCCGCATCGTGAAATACGTGAAGCGCATAGAGGGCACTGATGTCTATGATGACAACATCAGTTACAGTGCCTTCAAAATCAGAGATCTCTAAAACATCATCAAGCAAGCATTTTGCTTTTCACTATCAAAACAGAAATCCGTCATGGAGAACAAACGTGAACAAGAGGGACTTGAAGCCCTCGGAAAAAAGACCTCCTACCGTCAGGACTACGCTCCTGAAGTATTGGAAAGTTTTGAGAACAAGCATCAGGAGAATGACTACTGGGTGCAGTTCAACTGTCCCGAATTCACTTCTCTATGCCCTATCACTGGTCAGCCAGACTTTGCAGAGATACGCATTTCCTACTTGCCAGACCGTCGCATGGTGGAAAGCAAGTCGCTCAAACTGTATCTCTTCTCCTTCCGTAATCATGGCGACTTTCATGAGGACTGCGTGAACATCATCATGAAGGATCTGATCAAACTCATGGAACCTAAGTTTATCGAGGTGACTGGACTATTCACGCCACGCGGAGGCATCAGCATTCATCCATATGCCAACTATGGACGTCCTGGCACAAAGTATGAAGAAATGGCTAACTACCTACTGATGAACCACAACATGTAATCAGCAAGTATTGGGGCAAGATGGTGTCGCCACATGCGATTACTGCCTGTCAAGACGGGGCGTTTCCTATGAGGGAACGCTCCTTTTTGTTGTTCTCATGTCACTTATTGTTCAAAAACCTTTGTTTCAGAGGCTCTTTTTTAGTACCTTTGTAGCCAAATAACACATACATACAATGAAGACAAATTCCGCAAGAAATCTAACAAGCATGAGAACACTCAAGTGGGGACTGATAGCAGCAGGTGTCCTCCTCATTGCTTCATGCGACAACTCACCCAAGTTTCAAGTAGAGGGCATGATTGAAGGAGCAAAGGATTCCATGCTCTATTTCATTCAGAGTTCATTGGATGGCCCACAAAAGATTGATTCCATCAAACTGAAGGAAGACGGGAACTTCTCTTTCAAGGCTTCCGCTCCTGCAGACTGTCCTGAGTTTTACGTGCTCCGCATAGGTCAGCATGCCATCAACTTCGCAGTGGACAGCACGGAAACCATCACGGTGAAAGCCAAACTCCTAACAATGGGAAGCGACTATACCATTGAGGGGAACGACAATAACAAGCAAATCAAAGAAATCAGCAGACTGCAACGAGATGTGCAATCACGCATTGTGGCCTTAGAGAAGAATGAAGACTTGCTTCCTGGTGACTTGAGGGATAGCATTGAAAACATTCTTGTGGCGTATAAAGAACGCATGAAGAATGAATTCATATTCACCAACCCATCCTCTTCGGCTGCTTATTTTGCCGTGTGCCAAAGCATCACTGATTTGGGTGGCACATTCATGCTATTCAACCCTCTCACTGACCGCAAGGATGTGAAATGCTACGCCACTGTTGCCACGGCTTGGGACAATGCCTATCACGATGCTCCTCGCACTCAGCAACTCTGCAATATGGCCATCAAGGGTATGGAAAACACTGCCTCTCCCAGAGAGACCATCATCAATGTGGATGAGGACAAGGTGTCGGAGACTGGTATCATCGACATCAACCTTCCTGACATCTTTGGAAAGATGCACAGTATTCGTGACTTGAAAGGAAAGGTAGCGTTGATAGATTTCACTATGTATGAAGCGAAAGAATCAGCAGAACGCACACGCCTCATGCGCACCCTCTACGATAAATATCACGCACAAGGGTTTGAGATTTACCAGATTTCACTCGACAAGGACATTCACTACTGGAAGTTTTCTTGCGAAAAGCTTCCTTGGATTTGTGTGCACGAGACAGATGGCTCTTATGCGCAGATTTATAATGTGACCAACATTCCCACTTTCTTCCTCGTGAACAGGGATAACGAAATTGTACTGAGAAGCGACTTCATGAAGGGTTCTCTGGAAGATAACATCTTGGAGATTCTCTAAAATAGTTTCTGCAGAAACACTACAAAAGGAGAGAAGACAGGAGGAAAGGCGCATGACTGTATTCTGGCAATGAAGCCATAGCATGTTGTCTTAAATCTGCCACGTTTCGAAAAAACTGATGCCCCGATTCATCTACAACAATCGCAAGGAGCAACTTCATATCACATGAGTGAGAGTTGCCTGCTTGTTTTGTGCTCTACTTCTGGACAGGTAAGTTTTTCCACAATAATTCATTGGATTTTCACCAGAAATGATTCTGCAGCAACAGAAGGTCAGGATGATTCCGACAAGTTCAATCGCTGAATGATTTCCCATGGAAAGGGAAACGGTTTGGCGAGTTTGCCGTGATGGCTATATCTCATTGATACACAAGAGATAATTGGTTTAATAAAAGCAGAAAACTGATAGGGCGAAAACGCATGCATGGTTCATGAGGCATCGAACAATTGTTCGTTGGCACTCGAAGCATTGTTCGTTAGCACTTGAAGCATTGTTCGTTGCCCGTCGAAACACGCTTCGGTCGTTCGACATGCGATATCGAAGGAAAAGACCTGCTTTCTTCCCTCTTTCTTGAAGGCTTTTACACACTCTCCCCTTTTGTTTTTTCTCTATTAATTTATTTAAAAAGAAATCGGTCATTAGGCTTCAGAACAAAGTATTCTGTTGATTGCCTAACGACCGATTTGGGCTTATTGACGATTGTCTGTTATTTCATGACAATCTGTACGCTACACATATTCCTCTCCGAGGTTGAGTTGAGCATCGTTCACAAACTTACGGATATTGGTCTGGTCTCCCTTCTTGCAGATGACCAAAACATTGCCCTCCTCTACCACAACATAATCTTCAAGTCCCTGAACCACTGCCACATGACCATCAGGCAACTTGATGATGCAGTCCTTGCAATCATAAAGCAATGATTTGGAATCAATCACCACATTGCCCATGTCAGACTGTGGCAGAGCATCGTGGACAGCCTCCCACGTGCCGAGGTCAGCCCATCCAAAGTGGCACAACATCACATCTACGTTGTCAGCTTTTTCCAACACGCTCTGCTCAAGACTCATATTAGGGCATCTAGTGAAGAGATCCATGAGAAGGTCAGCAATATAGTCACCCTTCTGGTATTTTGTGATCACATGGTTCAAGATTGCTGAAAACTCATCGCTTGCACCCTTCACTGCATCCAGAAAAGCATCGGAACTCCAAAGGAAGAGACCTGTGTTCCAAAGGAATTCTCCACTCTCAAAGAATATCTTGGCAAAGTCGTTGGCAGGTTTCTCTGTGAAACTTCTCACCTTATAGATATGGGAGTCCTCCTCAATTTCGTCTGCCATCTGAATATAACCATAAGTCACCTCTGGGCGATTGGGTTTAGCACCCATCGTGAGCAACACATTGTTGTCGCCCACAAAGTCTAAACCTTTGAGCACATCTCGCTGGAAAGCCTCATAGTTGCTGATGTTTTGGTCCGAAGGACTCACTATCAGCCTCCCTTCCGGGCAACGGCGTTTCACCTCAAGAGCCGCCCAAGTGACTGCAGGAACGGTATTTCTCCGCATAGGCTCCATCAAGATATTCTCATATTTCAAACCAGGAATCTGATCCATCACCAACTGACGATAATTCTCATTCGTCACAATAATGATATTGTCAGCGTCCATAAAACCTGCAAAACGTTCATAAGTCATCTGCAACAAGGTTCTTCCTGTTCCCAACACATCTATGAACTGCTTTGGTTTCCTCTCTCTACTCATTGGCCAAAGACGAGAACCCAGTCCACCAGCCAATATCACACAATAGTTTCTTTTATCCATGTTCACTTTATCTATATTAATAGTAGATCTAAATATAGGTCAGTTAATTTTTCACATGGCGAATATAGGCAAAAAGAAATATGCCACCAAATTATTCTATAATTATTTCGTTAAAGTAACAATATTTAGTGAAATAATCCTATCACTTCTTTTGTTGTGACGCTCCAGAAGTTGCATCCACTGGCACCTTCTTGGAATCCTTTGGCTCGCCAGCCTTATTGCTCACCACCTTTGCCTCAAATCCAGCCTTCTTCATTGAAGAAAGAATGCTCTTCTCACTGGTCTTGTCGGCATCATAGGTCACAATCACCAACTGGTTGGAGAGGTCTGTACGTATCTTCTTCACACCAGCAGTTAGCCACAGATGGTTCTTGACCTTCTTCTCCACCTTCTCCGATTTCATCTCTGGAGTGGTCTTCATCACTACCTCTCTCAAATCTTTTGCAACAGCCGAAGCACTCATCAATAGTACCGTCAGCATCAAAGCGAATGTCTTTCTCATTATTAAATAGTTCTTTTTTCAATGTTTCTAATTGTGTTACAAAGATAATCAAGTCTTACAGATTAAACAAATAACCATCCAAAATAATGGTGTATGTTTTTCATCTTTAACAATTTCCACCTTCTTACCCCATACATCACAATTATTTTTTGTATCTTTGCAACCATTATGAGCATTTCTGTTGAACTAAAGAACCTGACAACAGGTTATCAGATAAAAGGAGGCAAAAAGATCATTAGTCACCAACTGTGCGCCTCACTCAATGGTGGAGAGATGACGTGCCTGCTTGGTCCTAACGGAGCAGGCAAATCCACCCTGCTTCGAACACTGGCAACCTTTCAGCCTGCACTTGATGGTGTTGTAGAGGTGATGGGGCAAGACGTCAAGAAATATAAGAGCAAGGACTTGTCCCGCTTGGTGAGCGTAGTACTGACTGACAACTCAGGCATCAAGAACATGACTGTAGAGGAGGTGGTGGCTATGGGCAGAAGTCCCTACACAGGCTTTTGGGGACGACTGAAGGAGAAAGATCAGACCATCATCAAGAAATGTCTGAACTGGGTAGGTGTTGAGGAACTGGCAAAACGAAAGATTCAGACACTCTCTGATGGTGAACGCCAGAAGGTGATGATTGCCAAGGCTGTGGCGCAAGAGACTCCTATCATCCTTCTGGATGAACCTACTGCCTATCTTGACTACCCCAGCAAGATTGCCATGATGTTGCTGCTACACCGACTGGCCAAGGCTCTGAAGAAAACCATCTTCATGAGCACACACGATTTGGAGCATGCTCTTCAGGTGGCCGACCAAGTTTGGCTTCTTGACAACGAAAAGGGACTCACCACGGGCATGCCAGAAGACTTGAGCATTGACGGAAGCATCGAACGCTACTTCATCAAAGAGGGTATGACCTTTGATCGTGAATCCTGCACCTTCTCCATCCACCATGATACAGCCCGCAACATCCTTGTGGAAGGCAACCCCGACACACTGGAGTATCATCTCTGCACCAAGGCTTTGATGAGAAATGGCATGAAGCCTGTCACTGCTGTGGAAGGCACAAGCACCACTACCGATGTGACCATTTGCATTCCAGGAGACGGCACTTTCCGCATGATGGAGAAAGGAGAAGAGACCATCAAAGTGGAAAAGATTGAGCACCTCATTCACATGATTGTTCCAGCCATCACTAAACATCAAATATCTGCTATCCGTGAAGCAGCCGAGATGACACCTTATGAATAATAAATATCACATCCTCTTCAGCATACTGCTATGGTTCTGCATGGCAGCGGTCTTGCCTGCTCAGGAAAGCATGGAGCAAGACATGTTTGATACCATGAGCGAGGGCGACAAAGCCGTTGTTGTGGTTGTACACAAAAATGCCGATGGTGATCTTGGACAAGAAGGCATAAGGCTTTTTGAGGCAAAAATACAATCAGCCTACTCCAACTGCGATTTCCGTCAAGCCTGCACCACTCAAGGAGCCATTGCAGACATCCCCTCTCCCGACGAACTTCTGGGATTGCTCAACAAGGATGGCTACACACATGTACTGATGCAGACCTCTGACCTCTTTGAGGGAACTGACATGCAATACCTTCGCCAAATTGTAGAAACGGCTCAAGGAGACTTCAAGCACCTACGGTTGGGAGAGCCTCTTCTATATGACCTTTCTGATTATGAAGAACTGGCAAAATTCATCATCAAGGATTTCAGCCAATCTAAAGAGGCAGGAATCTTAGTTTGCCAAGATGCTGAAGGTCAGTTCACTCCAGCCTACACGATGCTTGACCATGTGCTTCGTGAAGAAAGTTCACAAAACTGGTTCGTGGTCAATCTCAATGGGAAACCTTCTTTCACCAGCCTCATCAAACAGATGAAAGCCTACAAGATAAAGAAAGTGCATCTGCTTCCTTTCAATGCAAAAGCAAGTGAAGCAATTCAAGCGAAATGGAGAAAGGAGTTTGAAAAGGAAGGACTGAAAGTGACTGTTGCTCCCAAACGCCTCAGTCAGCAAGATGCCTTCCTCAATCTGTTCCTGAAACACATTCAGCAGGCAGAAAAGAACCGACGTCTGACCGCCAAAGAACAGAAATTCATCTTAAGATGATCAGAGTCTCGTCCTCTCCACCTTCCTCATCAGAAAACAAAACAAAGACCTCTCTTAGACTTTTTCAGAAAACATCATTATATATTTATAGTGGCAAAACCCTATCTCGAAATACAGAAACTAACGAAACGTATCGGTCATCGAGTACTTTTCGAAAACATCTCGTTCACCATTAATGAGCGTGAGCATATTGGTCTTATTGCTAAAAACGGCACAGGCAAATCCACTCTTCTCAGCATTATTGCAGACAGAGAAGGTGATGATGGTGGAAAGATGACCTTTCGGAATGACATCAAAGTAGGTTATCTGGAACAGACACCAACAGTGGGTGACACCAAAGACCTCAAGGATAAGAGCGATGAATATCTGCAACGCTACCGTCAATTCCTCACTCAGATGAAGATTTCCGAAGAGGAGGCACAACGGTCTGAATCACAATTAAGTGGAGGTCAGATCAAACGCATTGCCCTTGCCAGAGTCTTGGCAGGAGAGCCAGACCTGCTCATCATGGACGAGCCTACCAACCACTTAGACCTTGAGATGATAGAGTGGCTGGAGAACACACTCACTCGTAGCACGATGGCTATCCTGATGGTTACCCATGACCGCTACTTTCTCGACCGCATCTGCTCCAGCATCATTGAGATGGACAACTCACGCATCTACACCTACAATGGCAACTATTCCTACTATATGGAGAAGAGGCAAGAGCGCATTGACAACATGAATGCTGAAATAGCACGAGCCAACAACCTCTATAGAACAGAACTTGAATGGATGCGCTCCACTCCATGTGCCCGCAGCTCCAAGGCAAGATACCGTATAGAATCCTTCTATGAACTGGAGAAACAGGCAAAACAACGCATTGAAGAACGCAATGTACGCCTGAAGATGAGCAATACCTATATTGGTAATAAGATTTTTGAAGCAAAAGATCTGTGCAAAGCCTTTGGCAATCATATCATCTTGAAAGATTTCAATTACAACTTCGCTCGCTATGAGAAGTTGGGCATCGTGGGCAATAATGGTACAGGGAAATCCACCTTCGTGAAGATGTTGCTCGGTCTTGAGCCTCAAGACAGCGGTACTATTGAGATTGGCGAGACTGTCCGCTTTGGCTATTATTCCCAACAAGGAATGTCCTTCAACGAGAATCAGAAAGTGATTGATGCAGTGAGAGACATAGCCGAATATGTGGATATGGGTAATGGAGAAAAACTCTCTGCCAGTCAATTCCTGCAACACTTCCTCTTCCCACCAGAGGAACAGTATAGCTACATACACAAGCTGAGCGGAGGAGAACGCCGACGTCTCTACCTTTGTACCGTATTGATGAAAAGCCCCAACTTCCTCATCCTCGACGAACCTACCAATGATCTCGATATTGTGACATTGCAAATTCTTGAAGACTATCTCAAGAACTTCCGTGGATGCCTCATCATTGTGAGCCACGACCGTTACTTCATGGATCGTGTGGTAGATCACACCTTTGTCTTTCATGGTGGTGGCGACATTCAGGATTTCCCTGGCAGTTACAGCCAGTATAGGGATTGGAAAGAACAGGAAGCACGTGATAAAGCGGCAGAGAAAGCAAGCACCAATGCCAAAGCAGGAACAAGTGCCAACAGTTCCGCCCCTGCCACTTCATCCGCACAAAGTCGCAGTCAAAACCGCACTCGCAAGCTCACCTTCAAGGAAAAGCAAGAATACATCCAGTTAGAAAAAGACATTACAGCACTCGAAGAGGAAAAGAACAGGATCGAAACTGCGCTCTGCGGAGGCACCACCTCTGTAGATGAGATTACCCAACTCTCCAAACGCCTCCCTTTCCTCACAGAAGAACTCTCCGAGAAGGAAATGAGATGGTTGGAACTCTCCGAATTTGCATAAACAAACAGAATCAACATGAATATCACATCAGCTAAATACATTGGCTCAAGTCCTAATCTTGAGAAGTGTCCCACCAATGGACTCGTGGAGTATGCCTTCATCGGTCGAAGCAACGTGGGCAAGTCATCCCTCATCAACGCACTCACCAACAGAAAGAAACTCGCACTCACCTCTTCCACTCCAGGCAAGACCATGTGCATCAATCATTTCCTCATCAATGAGTCTTGGTACATTGTCGATCTTCCAGGATATGGATATGCCCAGCGAGGAAAGAAAGAGACCGAAAAGTTCAAAAATATGATCACGAACTATGTGCTCAACCGCAAACAACTCACTTGTCTCTTTGTCCTGATCGACATCCGCCTTGATCCGCAAAAGGTTGATCTTGCCTTCATGAATTTTCTGGGCGCAAATGGAGTACCCTTTGCCATTGTCTTCACCAAAGCAGACAAGCTGAAGAACTCCCAAATAAAACCTTTTGTGGAGAAATATCTCGGCACACTCAAGGAAGAGTGGGAGGAACTTCCGCCCTACTTCATCACCAGTTCGGCAAACAAGTTGGGTAAAGACGAACTGCTCAACTACATTGACAACATCAACAAAAGTCTATGAAACATAAAAACACTTGCAATAAAGTTCGGGGAGAAACCTTTCCCGAACTTTTTTAGCAAAAGTGTTTGCTGTTTCAAAAATAATCACTACTTTTGCACAACTTTTTGAGAGAGCAACCTTACACATATTAAATAGACGTTATCTCAAAAAACAAACAATTTCAAGTAATCATACTATACTCTTATAAAGTTTTGCGGTTTATAACGGCTGAGCAGTCATTTGGACTGACCTCTTTGCCCATAGTCCATATAAGCACTACTAATACACTATTCCGCAAAGCAACGAAACACAATTATCATGTATAATTTAGAAGAACTCAATCGCAAGGGACAAGAAGAACTGCTTGCGATAGCCAATGAAATGGGCATCAAGAACGCAGACAAAATGAGTGATCTTGACCTTAGATTGACCATCATTGACGAGCAGGCCACGAGCTATGCATCCAATGCAACCATCAATGACAAGGGTGCTCGAAAGCGCTCTCGCATCAGCATGAAGAGCGTAGATCGTGTATATACTGCCAATCAAGACAAAGCAAAGAAGGTAGATAAGAACATGAAGGTGGCAAAAGACGACTCCATGCGTGCAGTCCTCTCCGACGAGGAAAAGGCAATGCTTGATGTGCACAACGAGAATGAAACCAGTGCCGAAGAAGCAAGTCCTGCACCAAAGAAGCGTGGAAGAAAGCCTAAGATCAAGACAGAAGAAGAAGTGGTGGCAAAGCCCGCTGAAGAGGATTCCGCACCAAAGAAGCGCGGAAGAAAGCCTAAGGCCAAGGCAGAAGAAGAAGTGGTGGCAAAGCCCACAGAGGTTGAAGCACCTGTTCAAGCGTCTTCTTCAGAAGAGCCAGCAGATACAGCGACTGAGATGGAGAAAGAAGCAACCTCCGAGAATGCTGTGCCAGAAGCCGCACTTGAGAATGCTGTGCCAGAAGCAACCTTCGAGGCAGAAGCATCAGAAGACACCTTTGTTCCATCAGACAATCATCCTAAGACTATTTTTTCCACTATCAACGAGACGACTGATTCCAGTTCGGACTTCATCATCCTCCAAGACATTCCAAGAGAAGAGGCTCTTGCACCAGAAGTGAGCTTCTTTGAACGTTTTGAAAAACGTCAATCCGACAATGCTCCACAGCCATTGGACGAACCAACCTTCGATCCTCTTCCACCCGTTGCACAAACCACCAGAAGAGAGAAGCCCATCAAGGAAAAAGCATACGAATTCAATGACATCATCCGTGTGAGCGGAGTGTTGGAAACCGTGGAGAACTATGGATTCCTCCGCAGCAGCGACTACAACTACCTGCCCTCGCCCGATGATGTGTACGTCACTCTCCAGCAGATCAAGCACTTTGGCTTGAAGACTGGCGATGTGGTTGATGGCTTTGTGCGTCCTCCAAGAGAGGGCGAACGCTTCTTCCCGCTTGCAAGTGTGGAGAAGATTAACGGATGCGAGCCAGCCCGTGTGCGTGACCGCATTGGCTTTGAGTTCCTCACCCCACTCTTCCCAGAAGAGAAGTTCAAACTCTGCAAGGGCTTTAACGACAGCAAATCTTCTCGTGTGGTCGATCTCTTCTCCCCTATCGGAAAGGGACAGCGCGCTCTCATTGTTGCACAGCCAAAGACTGGTAAGACCATGCTCATGAAGGACATTGCCAACTCTATAGCCGCCAACCACCCCGAGGCTTACCTCATGATGTTGCTCATCGACGAGCGTCCGGAGGAAGTCACAGACATGGCCCGAACCGTGAATGCAGAAGTCATTGCAAGCACCTTCGATGCTCCAGCAGAAAACCATGTGAAGATAGCAGGCATCGTGCTTGAGAAAGCGAAGCGCATGGTAGAAAGCGGACACGATGTAGTCATATTCCTTGACTCCATCACACGTCTTGCCCGTGCTTACAACACAGTATCTCCAGCCTCGGGCAAGGTGCTCTCTGGTGGTGTGGACGCAAATGCGCTCCACAAGCCCAAACGCTTCTTTGGCGCAGCCCGTAACATTGAGAATGGAGGCTCACTCACCATCATTGCCACAGCACTCATCGACACAGGTTCCAAGATGGACGAAGTTATCTTTGAGGAGTTCAAGGGTACTGGCAATATGGAATTACAGCTTGACCGTTCTTTGGCAAACAAGCGCATCTTCCCTGCTGTCAATCTCACAGCGTCCTCCACTCGTCGTGATGACCTTCTTCAAGACCAGACCACACTCAATCGCATGTGGGTGCTCCGCAATCATATTGCCGACATGACCTCTATAGAGGCTATGGACTTTGTGAAGAAGCAGCTTGACCGCACCAAGAACAACGAGGAATTCCTGCTCAGCATGAACGGATAAAAACAACATTAGAACAATACACACCACAAAGGGATGCATCTATGCGTGATGCATCCCTTTGTTATTTCATCATGAGTTTGAACTCACCACACACCAATCCTACCATTAGGAAAGGGTAATGAAAGAACGTGTCTGAAAGGATGAAGCAGTGGAGAGTCCTCCTCCATCTGGCACATCAAATAACCGCAAAGCATTCTTCATGCTCAAACGAACCATTATTCAAGTGCCAATGAACAATGCTTCAAGTGCTCATGAACAATTGTTCAAGCACCCATGAACAATTGTTCAATGACCAACGAACCATGCGTGCGTTTTCATCCCCACAAGCATGGCTGTTCCAATACCACATAAATCATTGTATATGAATACAATACAAGCATCCCGAGAAATGATTGTAACCTTATTCACTTATTGCAGGAGTTGCCAGACGAGAAAACCTGTTCCCACCCATTTACCCTTCATCCACTTTTCCATGAGATGGAACTGATAAAATTGGCGTGAGTTCATCGAACCCACGCCAAATATGATAGCAACAGAAGTTTTCCAGAGAACCCCTACCTTTGAGCACCCTCCTCACACAAGGTCATATACTGCTTCACATCCTTGTTATTCTTAAAGGACTGGGGTGCTTTTCCATATATCTCATCAATCTGGGGAGTCGTGGTCGGGAAGCCAAAACGATGATAAGCATTATCGCAAAGAACAAGGAAATAAGTCAAGCCCAACACATTGTCGAAGTTTGCTATCACAAATTCAGTCTCCAGCTTATCAATAGCCATACGGAGGTTGCCCTCCTCCTCGCCCAAACGACAGAGGATCTCATCATGATCATAACCATCCAGAATCATCCTGCTCTCCTTGCGAGGCAGATCCTGCAACACGATCATCAGCGAATCACGTTCCGTCATGAAGTCATAGAACTTATCGTTCAGTGGAGTGCCCTCCACCTTCATAGCATTATCCAAATCAATCACCTTGATGTTGCCCGCTTCTAAAATCACAGGAATATTGTCGCCACTGGAGCCGAAAAACATTCTCACACACATCACAGAATCAATCGCACCCGACATGGTGAAGGTTCCATGCAGAATCTTACACGAATCCACAGCCTTTGTTCCATCACCGCCAATAGGGCGAAGATAGACCATATCACCATCATAGATAGACTGCATTGATGTACCCGTGATGTTATAGCTTGTGGAGCAAGCACCCAACATGACGAGAGAGGCCACAGCGGCAATTATACCAAACACGTATTTCATGTTGCAAAAATACAAAACCTTCCTTACCCCCACAAACGATTTAGAACTTATTATGTAACCATTAATCTTTTTTAATGATTAATCGTGAGGACGAAGAGGAAACCAACAGAAAAAAAGGCACAAGCCTGTACGCTTGCGCCTTTAATGTCGAATAAGATGATATGATCAAATCATGTGCTGTCCTTTAGAAATCAGCAGACTTAGGAGTGCGAGGGAATGGAATCACGTCGCGGATGTTCTGCATACCTGTCACGAAGAGGATGAGACGCTCAAAACCAAGACCAAATCCAGCATGAGGACAAGAACCAAACTTGCGAGTGTCGAGATACCACCACATGTCCTTCATAGGAATGTTGCGCTCGTCAATCTCGTTGGTCAGTTTCTCCATGCTCTCTTCGCGCACAGACCCACCGATAATCTCACCAATCTGCGGGAAGAGCACATCAGTGCCCTGCACTGTCTGCTCCATCTCCTTGCCCTCAAACACAGGCTTCTCATCGTCTATCTTCATGTAGAATGCCTTGATAGCCTTAGGGTAGTGAGTCATGATTACAGGTCGCTTGAAGTGCTCCTCCACGAGGAAACGCTCATGCTCAGAAGCGAGGTCATCACCCCATTTGCATGGGAACTCAAACTTCTTGCCATCCTTGATTGCCTGCTGAAGAATTTCAATACCCTTTGTGTAGGACAAACGTACAAAGTCTTGTTTCAGCACGCCTTCCAGACGCTCAATCAAGCCCTTGTCTATCATCTTGTTCAGGAACTCAAGATCATCCTTACAGTTGTCGAGAGCCCACTTCACACAGAACTTGATGAAGTCCTCCTCCAAGTCCATCAGGTCATCCAAATCAATGAAAGCCACCTCCGGCTCTATCATCCAGAACTCAGCCAGATGGCGAGGAGTATTGGAGTTTTCCGCACGGAAAGTAGGACCGAAAGTATAGATGGCGCCGAGAGCTGTAGCTCCCAATTCGCCCTCCAACTGACCAGATACAGTCAGTGAAGCCTGCTTGCCAAAGAAATCATCGTCATAGATGATAGATCCACTCTCATCCTTCTTCAGGTCATAGAGGTTCTTGGTCGTTACCTGAAACATCTGTCCAGCACCCTCACAGTCTGAAGCCGTGATGAGAGGAGTGTGGAAGTAGAAGTAGCCATGCTGATGAAAATAGGTGTGGATAGCCATCGCCATATTGTGACGGATGCGCATCACAGCACCAAAAGTGTTGGTGCGCAGACGCAAGTGAGCATGCTGACGCATATACTCAAAGCTCTGTCCTTTCTTCTGCATTGGGTAGTCGGCAGGACATTCACCAAACACCTTCATCTCTGTTGCCTGCACCTCCACAGCCTGACCAGAACCAATAGATTCCACCATCTTGCCAGTCACAGAGAGACAAGCACCAGTAGTGATCTGCTTCATCATCTCAGGGTCGAACTTCTCCACATCTGCCACGACTTGCACATTCTTGATGGTCGAACCGTCGTTGAGAGCAATAAAGTTCACGGCCTTACTGCCACGCTTTGTTCTCACCCATCCCATCACTGTGACCTCTGCACCGAAGTCTGTGCGCTGAAGGAGGTCAATGATCTTTACACGTTTCATTGTTATATTGCCTTTCTTTCTAAAAACTCCAGAAGACAGAGAGCACTTCAGGCATCCACATCTTCCAGAGTTTCTGTATCATACTACGTTATTGAGTTATTCGTAACTTCCCATGTGAAGTATGGCCACTTCCTGCTCTGTGAGGAATCGCCAGTCACCACGTTTGATGCCCTTCTTGGTGAGGCCGGCAAACATCACACGGTCAAGTTTGCACACCTTGTAGCCAAGGCTCTCGAAGATTCGGCGAACGATACGGTTTCTGCCTGAGTGAATCTCGATACCCACCTGCTTACGGTCAGTGTCTGAAGCATAGCTGATGGCATCAGCCTTGATTTCTCCATCCTCAAGAATCACGCCCTCTGCTATCTGATTCATGTCAGCAGCAGTGAGGTTCTTGTCGAGGTGCACATGATAAATCTTCTTCTTCAAGAACTTAGGATGAGTCAGCTTCGAAGCCAAGTCTCCATCGTTGGTGAAGAGAAGCACACCAGTAGTGTTGCGGTCCAGACGACCTACAGGATAGATGCGCTCACGACAGCAGTTCTTCACAAGCTCCATTACAGTCTTGCGCTGCTGTGGGTCATCAGAAGTGGTCACATAATCCTTAGGTTTGTTAAGAATCACATACACCTTCTTCTCGATGCTCACGAGCTGGTCGTGGAAGTGTACCTCATCTGTACGCTGAACCTTCGTGCCCAACTCTGTCACTACGGTACCGTTCACAGAAACCACACCAGCCTGGATGAACTGGTCTGCCTCACGTCGAGAACAAACACCTGCGTTGGCCAAGAACTTGTTCAAACGGATTGGAGCATTAGGATCTTCAAGGTATTCCTTATACTCAATCTGCTTCTTCATGCTATACTTAGCATTAGGGTTGTAGTCGGATGTGCGCTGACGGTTGTAGCCACCACGCTGCTGATAGCCGTAGCCATCACGATTGCCATAGCCACCACCGCGCTGCTGATGGCCACCACGGTTGTTGTAGCCACCGCGCTGCTGATAACCGCCACGGTTGTTGTTGTAGCCACCTCGCTGCTGATAGCCACCACGGTTGTTGTTGTAGCCACCCTGACGATTATAGCCACCGCCATTGTTGTAGCCACCGCGCTGCTGATAGCCACCCTGCTGCTCAAAGCCGCCTTCCTGCTGCTCATCATTTTGCTGATAGCCACCATGATTGTAGCCACCATCACGTTGCTGATAGCCACCATCACGTTGCTGGTAGCCACCACGGTTGTTGTAGCCACCACGGTTATTATAGCCGCCCTGACGGTTATAACCTCCATTGTTATTGTAAGCACGCTGCTGATAACCGCCTTGACGTGGCTTATACTCGCCCTCTTCGCCTGAAGATGAGCCACCAAAGCCTGCTGGACGGAAACCGCGCTCGTTCTGAACGCCATTTGAACTGTATGCAGCGCGGTCATTTCTGTTGAAACGAGGACGCTGTGGACGATCTCCACGGTTAAACTGTGGACGTCCGCCAAAATTGTTTTCACGGTTGTAAGATGAACGATAGCCCTCTCGGCCACCTTCATTTTCAGATTTTTCTTCTGAAGCAGGTGCATTACCCTGCCATTCTTCGATTTCAGACATAATTCTTTTCTGTAATTTAATTAAAATAATGATTAAATCCTAAAAATAAATATTCCTTAGTTAAAGTAATCTCTTTTTATTCGTCTCTCTCCTGCCAGATCAGACACCTGTGTAAGTGTGAGGGGTCACCCTTCTCAGTTCCTCTTTCACACTGTCCGGCACATTCAGTTCATCAATAAAGTGGCTGATGCTCTCTGCTGTGATGGCAGAATTTGTACGGGTGAGTGCCTTGAGCGCCTCGTATGGATGTGGGTAAGCCTCACGGCGGAGGATTGTCTGGATACCCTCTGCACATACAGCCCAGCAGTTGTCCAAGTCACGGTTGATAGCATCCTCGTTGAGAAGCAGTTTGCGCAATCCCTTCAGTGCGGACTGAACAGAGATCACCATGTGCCCCATTGGCACACCCACATTGCGGAGCACTGTAGAGTCGGTCAAATCTCTCTGCAGGCGGCTCACGGGCAACTTCTGGCTCAAGAAAGCCAAAATCGCATTAGCCATGCCGAGGTTACCCTCCGAGTTCTCAAAGTCAATGGGGTTCACCTTGTGAGGCATTGCCGAAGAACCCACCTCGCCTGCTTTAATCTTCTGCTTGAAGTATTCCATTGACACATACATCCAGAAGTCCCTATCAAGGTCAATGATAATGGTGTTGATACGCTTCATGGCATCAAAGATAGCGCCCATATTGTCGTAGTTGCTGATCTGAGTTGTCCACTGTTCGCGTTCCAATCCCAGCTTCTCGCTCACAAACTTGTTGCCAAAAGCCTTCCAGTCATACTCTGGATAGGCAATGCGGTGAGCGTTGTAGTTGCCAGTGGCACCACCAAACTTAGCCGTGATTTTGCAAGCCTTGAGTTGATCGAGCTGTTCGGTCAAACGATACACATACACCATCACCTCCTTGCCCAAGCGAGTTGGAGAGGCTGGCTGTCCGTGAGTCTTGGCCAGCATCGGAACATTCTTCCATTCGTCGGCATATTCCTGCAACTGGCTTATCAGTTCCTCCACCTGTGGGTAATACACCTCAGCCAGCGCATCCTTGATGGTGAGGGGCACGCTGGTATTGTTGATGTCCTGGCTTGTCAAACCAAAGTGAATGAATTCCTTATATTCGTCGAAGCTGCCTATCTTGTCAAGTTCCTCCTTGATGAAGTACTCCACAGCCTTCACATCGTGGTTCGTCACCTTCTCAATGTCCTTCACACGCTGGGCATCAGCCTCAGAGAAATTGCGGTAGATACCTCTCAAGCGCTCAAAGAGATTCTTGTCAAAACCCTTCAGCTGAGGAAGAGGCAACTCGCAGAGAGTGATGAAATACTCAATTTCAACACGCACACGATACTTGATAAGCGCATATTCAGAGAAAAACGAAGCCAAGTCCTGAGTCTTGCTTCTATAACGGCCATCAATGGGAGAAACTGCCGTAAGTGTATTCAGTTCCATAATTGTTTCCTTTTACTTTCTTTTTTATTGGTCGAATGCGTCATCCAGACGCGAAAATCCTATGTATAGGTTTCTTTATTCCATCATTTTAGTGTATTCTATTGAGTCATCTTATTGAGAATCTCAATGTCATTCGTTAATGGTTTGCTTTTTTGCGCTGCAAAGATACCTTTTTTTGTATTGTCACGAAAGAGAATGAGACAAAAACATACGTTTGCCCGCCATTTTTTCTCTTTTCAGCCCTTTTCCAAAGCAGAAATGCGAAATACCGTGTACACTTCCACCACCACAAAGAACACGAATGGAATCAGCCACGAAGTAGGTCCAAGCCACATGCCCGCATAAAATCCCACAGGCAAAAACATGAACACCACAGCCAAGACCAGCCCCACCAGTCCAAACACTCTCTGTCGGTAGAGTCTTCTCATGGTCAGTTCCTTCGGGTCTGTCGGCTCATACTTCTCATAGAAAGGCGTCTGCATCAGTCGTCCCACCGCAAGCATCAACGCGCCCACAGCCATCACCCAATGGGCATAGATGCGAATCTCATCTTTAGGCAGTGCCCACGCGCATGCCGCCACCAGCACCATCAGCAGTCCACCCACCTCTATCTTTCCTAATATACGATCTCTTTTATCCATTTTTCTAATCAATCCTCGTCACCCTCATCCTCCACAATAAAGATATCCTCATCATCCGTCTTCATGTAGTAACGGCTTCTGGCCACATCCTTCACTGCCTCTGGATCATTCTTGAGGGCCTCAAGTGTCTTCTTGTCGCGTTCAAACTCTCTGGTATAAGCATCTATCTCCTCCTTCAGCCTGGATATATCCTGTTGCTGACCAATGCGGTTCACCACACTGCTTTCACCCACAAATCCGATGAAAATCACAAATACAACCAATGCCAGGATGTACTTCAATTTGTAAAACCAAAATTTGACGCTGTGCTTCATGTGTAGTTCCCACTTATCGTTTGGAGGTTGAACAATCCAATGCTTTCAATTTCAGCCACAAAGTTAATGCAATTTCGACAAAGAACAAAAAAAACCTCAAGTTTTTAAATATTATTCCATATTTGACAACACTTTCAACAGATTTTATGCCACATTCCTCCCACTTTCCCACTCTTTGACTTATGCCCGCTCGGGAGACTCTTCCGAAGAAGCACGAGACCCTCGTGAGCGTGGCAGACGCAAGGACAATAGGTCCACATTCGTTTCTCCCACAGACTATATGGTTCGTGAGTAAATACCATATGGTGTTTAGTCACAAACCATGCAGTCGCCACTTTTCTTCCATATGGTCGCCGGTCGTGAGATGTGCACAAGATCTTACTTTAGTTTCTCACATAGTAAGAGAATCAAAGAAACAAGACAAGATTTATGATGAGATATTAGAAAAATGAATGGAGGACAATTATTCAACAAAATTAATTCCATCAGTCCAAAATATTGGGAAAAATATGGAATTAAATAAATAAAGTATTATCTTTGCGGTCATTATGAAAAGAATAGTCACTAAAATTGGAGACATTTTCTGCGTGGATGTTGGCGATAACCATAAACGATACTTTCAGTATATCGCTAACGATCTCCACCAGCTCAACAGTTCTACTATCAGAGTCTTTAAGACCAAATATCCACTAGATGTGGAGCCAAACATGGAGGATATTGTTGCAGATGAAGTCGATTTTTATTCACATACAATTCTGAAGTTTGGTATTCAAGAAAATGCATGGATAAAAGTTGGTAAAAGCAAGAACGTCGGAAGTTTTGATTCTATCATGTTTCGATCAACCAACGATTACTCCTCCTCTTGCCTAAAATCTTATCATTGGTATGTTTGGAAATTGGGACAAGAAGAATCAACTCATATTGGCGAGCTAACAGAAGAATATGCTAATATGACTGATTATGGAGGAGTGTATAATTACGAATGGATTGTCGAAAGAATAAAAACAGGACGTTACCCATGTGCAATGCCATATTAAGACAGTGAAAAATCTTCTCTGTGAAAACATGACGGAATGATTGTGCAGGGGGGCTGCTATTTTTTGCAGCCTGACAATGTTAATCTTTCACGGAAATCACCCTCTATTCATGCCTTGTTTTATCCCTTATCCAACATCATTTTTCTGCATGGTCAGAAGATGAACAATTGTAAGGTAGAGTCGTTTTTTTGACTGACAACAAATGCACATCGGACTTTGGGGGAAATGAACTTTTAATGGATTTTTGAGACTTAAATCAATGATTCTAACACGTCATTATTTTCAAAGTTGCCTTGGAACAATCTGGAAACATCATACCCCCCAAAAAACACACACAATTAACCACGCCTGATTATCCTCAAAATGTGTTTGAGAGAACTATCCCCAAATCAAACAACAGAGAAAAGAGCACCATTTAAGGTGCTACTTATCCAAGTTTAGCACTTCATCTATAGTAGTGTCTGTGAATGTTCTCCAAATTTTCAGTTCAAATGGCTTATAGTCGTCAAACAACTGCTTCACAAATTCTATCTCAAACACCAGCTGGAAGTCGTTCTTGTCTTCACCTTTCTGCCCCTCCTTCCGGTTGCCAACACGAGCAATCTTAATAAGATAGAGGTCGCGCACACCCTTTTCCTTCAAATATGGCATGAAGTAGTATAGTTTATTTAGAGCGACACTTGACGGGAACTTCTTGCCTGTATAATATACCTTGGCAGACTGATCAAGATATTGCTCAAAGTTGTCTTTCTTCACAAGGCTGATCAGGCAGTTCTTGGTAGAATCAACATCTTCATGGTGTCCAACCCCGGTATTGTATCCAATATTGCCATCTTCACGAGCAACACTATTCTCAATAATTGGATTATCCTGATATTTTTCAAAGAGATCTAGGAAAACGAGTTGCTTATACGCAGACTTAGAGACTTTTTCAATTCTTCTTGCAGAAAATCTTCTATTACACAAATCAACAACTTCATTATCATTCTGGCTATAAAGTATCCCATGCCTGTCAAGAGTATGCCTAATGCTCATGGCGACATGATAAGCAAGATTTACGGGTACTGCATTTCCAATCATCTTGTACCCGACGTTTACATCATCATAAATGAAACGGAAATGATCAGGAAAGGTTTGGATACGAGCCACTTCGCGTACACTCATTCGACGATACAGATGTTCCATGCCAGGAACAAACATTTGCACGTTCGCATTTATTTTGATCATATGAGGCGCCTGTGGATGTAACTGACACTGCCTTCCACTTGCCTGAACTGTAAATCCTTGCTCTTCCCAATTGCGCACTCTATTGCGAGACATATAGATTGGAGAGAATCCTCCAATGAAATATTC
This sequence comes from Bacteroidales bacterium, assembly GCA_012729225.1. Classification (GTDB taxonomy): domain Bacteria; phylum Bacteroidota; class Bacteroidia; order Bacteroidales; family Bacteroidaceae; genus Minthosoma. The sequence continues at coordinate 38,702 of JAAYDO010000121.1, forward strand.
ATGATTCGGAACTGTGCATCGGTCACCGTTGGAATGATTCTTCTCTAAAGCTGGAATTACAGTTTCCTGCAAATCTCCGATAGCCTGTCTTAATGTAATGCGTGGCATTATTGGTGTAGGATACTCGTAATCTCTAATATTCAAATCTCTACGAAATCCTACATAAAAAACACGATCCCTATCTTCCGGAACCTCGTAGTCTTTTGCATTGAGCATCTGCATCTGAACATCATAACCAACACCTGCGTTTCTGAATTCATTCAAGAATTCTTCTACCGCCAGAGCATTACGTGGAGCAAGCATGCCTGAAACGTTTTCCGCAACAAAAAATAGAGGCTGCACCCTTTTTAGAATACGTATATAGTCGCGAAACAATTGACCGCGGGGGTCATCTATACCCCTTTTTGCACCTCCTTCACTCCATGATTGGCAAGGAGGTCCACCTATTATTCCGTCTATATTGGCAGGGAATAGTTCTTCGTTAATAGTTCGAATGTCGCCCTCTATCAGACATACATCGGGGAAGTTGTGTCTAAATGTGGGACATATTTTTGAGTCAAATTCGTTGGCAACAGCAGTCCTGAACCCTGCATTATGAAAACCAAGATCCAAGCCTCCTGCTCCACTGAATAAACTGATAAGTGCCATATAATCGTTTTATTATACTCTATGTTGGATTCTGGAATAAATGTTGTGTGAATAATACGGGTGGATTACCCAAGAGTTTGATGTCAAACTTCAAGGATTGTTCCACATGGGTTGAAGCATTATGTATTCTAAAACTAATTTCCCATCCACCATCAAGAATCATATTTAGTGTGTTATCTGAATTAGGTTTCATTTCAAACTCAACAATTCTTGTTGGAAGATTTATTTTGGGAGTTTTATATTGTGGCTTTATCCCATTCACCGTTTTATTCAGTTCACCTTCAATGTTAAATGCCTTGACAATAACCATGTTGTGAACGTCGTCTTTGATGATTTTATAGAATGGGTATTTCCCAACTAAGTATCTAATTAACTTCTGTGGAATCTCATCATTGTTCTCATTGATCTTTAGCAATTCTTTGCGAAAAGCCTTAAGCATCGGAATATAGACTTGGGACACTTTCTTTTCTCCAAGGTCATTCCATGTCAACAATCTCTTTTTTGCAGTTTCCAAAAAAATGAAGATGGGTTCTATTTCATTCCAATAATCATCAGAACAAGGGACGCCTACCCATGATTCTCCAAAATCAAGAACAGAAGATAGACGAGAATGTTTTACCGCATCATTGTTGTTTTTGGCAGAAAAACCGATTTCCCAACTTGGTGCGTTTCGGCTGAAAACAACATCTCTTACATCTCCATCCTTACCTTCACCATCTTCATTAAGGCAAATATAAAGCATATCGCTGTCCCCTTTTTGAGCCATAAGTCCAGGCTCAAGTCGGGACATCGTATCTAAGGTTTGAAAAGCGGCTTCTTTATATCTTTCTTGTTCCTCGGCTGCAAAATCATCGAAATATCCATTTGCCACTATTAGTGCATTATTGTTTACAAGGGTTACATTCACCCCCGCCTCTCTAAGTTTGTCTGCATACACACTGGCTAAAGCATATTCAAATGCTTTGCCATTTTTCACTTGATCTCCTTGTGGCATAATTCATTCCTTATTATCGACCAACAAATCCTTGATGCTCACATCTAAAGCCCTTGAGATAGCATCTAACGTGTTCAAATCGGGCTGAGCAGAATTGCTGCACCATTTGCTAACGGTACAAGTAGACTTCCCGAGTTTCTCGGCAAGCCATTTGCCAGTCTTATCTTGCTCAACTAGAGCAATTTTGATTCTATTCAACTTTGCCATATGATCAAATTGATTTAATTCTAAGGCAAAGTTAATAAAATATTTTGAAAATGCACATCCATATTCAATTAAATTATTGTAATTGGTGTATTCGGAAAGCCGAAATACAAATCGCCTTGTAAAAATCGCAACTTGCCACCTTTATTCACAAATAACAATGTAACTCTTACTTGTGCAAAAAAAATAGAACCACGTTTACAACTGTGATTCC
>JAAYDO010000025.1 GCA_012729225.1 Bacteroidales bacterium
CATGTTTATATTGCTGTTACGATTCATACTGCAAAGGTACTAACTTTTTTTCAATCATGTATCGTTTAGCGACAGTTTTTGGGTTAGCATCCGTACATTCTCCCCACAGGGTTTGTCGGGTGCGCCCCTTTTCTCGCAAATGCACTTTTTTGTACCTTTCAATTTGGGGAGCATTACGTTTCTACCTGTGTTTCAGTTACTTGCAAAAGTTCAAAACAATCCCACATGGATTCTTCACCAAGCGAATCGACCGATTCCTGAAATGTGTCCCTGAAGACTGGGGCGAGGGCTACGACAATGTGCTGGTGGGGTGCACCGTAGAGAATCAGCAGATGGCAGACTACCGTTTGCCCATCTTCAAGTCCCTCCCCATCAAGCACAAGAGCATCATTGTCTCCCCCTTCATTGAGCCTATCGACTTGTCAGCCCATCTGGATGAAACCATAGAAGAGGTCAGTGTTGGCGGAGAATCTGGCGTCAATGCACGTCCATGCGACTATGCATGGATTCTCAAACTCCGTGAACAATGCGTGCAAGCCGACATCCCCTTCCGTTTTCATCAAACAGGTGCTTATTTCATCAAGGATGGAAGAATGTTCAGAATACCGCGCCGCTACCAACTCAGCCAAGCCCACAAGGCAAACATAGACTACCGCATAGGCAAGTTCTTCGTGCCAGAAACGGCCAAGTTTGAGTGGAAAGATGAAGATTACCACGACTAAAATGGACTTGACAACGAAATCATGCAGCAGAAGCATGATTGAGCACACATAAAAGTCACATGGTTCACCAATAAATGTGACATGATTCCCAAAGCATACCCCAATAAACCTCTAATCATCTTTAACCACATGGAACAGCCATTCAATGCATACAAGGCAGGTCTCAACCTCGATTTCCTGCAACACTATTGCATCAATCACGGAGAAACACGAATGATGAAACGTGGAGAATCGTTTGAGTGTGTAGGTGAGCCATCCCACCAAATTGGCTATATAGAAAAGGGGTGCTTCAAATACATGGTTCGTCATGAAACAGAACAAAAAGACTACATTACAGGCTTTGCATTTGAGAATGAGTTTGTTGCAGACTACCCCAATTGCCTGTATGGAATTCCCTCCGAAATCAAGATTGAGGCAAGCATGGAATCCAAGGTGCATATCATTAATGGAAGTGACTTATATCGCATCTTCAATGACAATACAGAAATGCACCATCTCGGGGCAAACATCATGGAAAAACTCTTCAAACAAATCTACACCAATTATCTCGACCATTATCGCCTGGATGCTCGTGGTCGCTACGAGCGTCTGCTGAAACGCTGTCCTCAAATTGTCCAACAACTGTCCCTCAAAGATATTTCCTCTTATCTGAAACTACACCCTAACACCATCAGCAAGATTCGCCATGACATCACGTTTGACAAAAAATGACATGGAATCTATCAACCTAAGTTGAGACTTTATATTTCTCATTTCATCACACACGACTTCAAGAATAGATTCACATTCTTTTTTCATATCTTTGCATCAAAAACAACATGAATATCATCATCATTGGAGCCACCTCTGGGATTGGCAAGTGTCTATTGACAAAATACGCAATCGAAGGGAATAGAATCGGGATTGTCGGCAGAAGGCAGACTCTCTTGGAAGAATTGCAGAAACAATACCCCGCAAACGTCATCACATGTGCCGCAGATATCGCCCAACAGCATGAGATAGCACAAGCCATCAGCATCTTTCAATCACAACTGCATCACATAGACCTCGCCATCGTGTGTTCGGGTGTAGGAGAACTCAATCCCATGCTTGACTTTTCCATTGAGTTGCCAACCATAAGCACCAATGTCGTAGGCTGGACCTATGTGATTGACACCTTGTACCACATCTTCCAGCAACAAGGATTTGGTCACCTTGTGGCCATCACCTCTATCGGCGGTCTTCGTGGAGAGCCAGAAGCCCCTGCCTACAGTGCATCTAAAGCCTATCAGATCAACTACATGGAGGCTCTACGCAAAAAAGCACACAAGGCAGGAAATCTCATCCGCATCACAGACATTCGTCCAGGTCTTGTCAATACAAGAATGGCAAAAGGAGACCGTCTCTTTTGGGTTATGCCAGTAGAGAAGGTCACGGATCAGATGATAGATGTCATCAGACACAAGCAATCCAAAGCCTATGTCACCAAGCGATGGCATTTTCTTGCCGCCATCACCCTGCATCTTCCTTTCTTCCTTTACAAGAGGATGTGAATCACACAACAAATCTTCAGAAAAATAGACTATTGTGTCATTCTTTTCAGCATGTCCTTGAGACTTCCAAGGTCACATGGGTCAGCTTTCACATCCCATATTGCGCATCAGGGGAATTGTGATTGAGACAATTGAGAAAGCATGTTGCTGCCGATACACCCTCCCCATACTTCTGCAAGCCTTCGATAAGGCTTCGAGATGAGTTTGGGATAATTAACGTGACTCTTGGAGGGTTTCATCAGGGGTTGCAACGACTTCATGCTGGTCGGATGCTAAAATACAGCCAGTGCCCCTATGGTGCATTTAGAAAAAAAAGAGTTTTGAAGTTCTGATTTCAGATAAAAACATGTATCTTTGCAGTGGAGAGACTGGCTTGGTTTCTCAACAACACAGAAATGGACGGCATGAAGCATTTACACACATATATATTTATAGGACTGCTCGCTTGCCTTTTCTTAACCACAGGATGTGGGAAGAAGAAGGCGAACGAAGACGATGGTGTGCCCAGCAAGGAGTCGGTCATTCTCTCACGCATCAAGCAGAGGGCTGATTTGGTGACTACAGAGGTGAAAGTGAGGAAACTTGCCATCTATGACTCCAGCAAGCATGAGAAGTTTGAATTGAAAGACCCTAAGACCTGGAAGTATGGGGAGAGGAAGTGCATCGTGCCTGTGGAGGTGACCATCAGATATGGCTATGACCTGCGTGAGATGGATGCTGATGATGTGAAGATCACTGACGACAGCACGGCGGTGGTGATTCTGCTGCCAGAACCCAAACTGATTGACTCTGGCTATGAGGCCAAGGTGGACGAGAAGGCCATTGTGAGGATGTCAAGCGGCATGCGAGACAGAATCAGTCATGAGGAGGTGGACAGGCTGATGGTGAAGGCTTATGAGGTGGTGAAGGATGACGACTTCTCGCTCATGGTGGGCGACGAGATAGAGAACAATGCCAAGGTGATATTTGAGAGCATCGTGAAGAATATGGGAATCAAGAATGCCACAGTGGTAGTACACAGAAAGGAGGAATGGAAGAAATGAGAGCTTTGCTGAGAATGATTGGACATCTCTTTCTGGACGGATTGAGGCTGCTGGTGATGTTTGAGAAGCATCATCATGACATGATCAAGAAGGTGGTCATCTCCCTGTTTGTCATAGCGATAGTCATTGCAGGGGTGATGGGCATCAAGAGTTGCCTGCATGAGGAGGCAGAGGATGTTGTGATGGAGGAAAGCATTGCGAGCATAGAGGAGGTGAGACTGAGAGGCGAGATCTATGTGTGCAGCGCCATGATAGAGGACTTTGTTGTGAAAAGACAGGTGGAGCGTCATCTGCTCTGGGCTGACCAAGAGCACTCTTGCGTACAGACCATGCGGCAGAAGTGCAGTTACAAAATAGACCTTGACAGGACGGAATACTTGGCAGACGACTCTACCATGACTATATATGTAAAGCTGCCGCCCGTGGAATATGTGGCAAGCACCCAGAGTGCATCATTCATGAGTGATGACAGCAACTACTGGGCGGAGCATCTGCCCAACACGAACGCCCTGAAGAAGCAGGTGGAAAGGCGAATCAAGCAGAGGTTTGACACGGAGGAGAACCGCAGAAAGGCATCACGCTATGCGGAAGAGGCGATTGGCGACGTGATGAGCAAGTTGGGGTATCGGGTTGAGTTTGTGAGAAAACTGGAGAAGAAGCAAGAATGAAGTTCCTTCTCACAGAGAAAAGATTCTTCTCGGAGAAAAACAAAACAAAGGGACGAATCAATCTGTCCGAGCAGCAAGCCCCTGCCTCGCATCCCTCTCTTCCATTCTCTTACGCACCTTCTCCACAAACTCATAGTTCTTGAGTCCCCAGCCAGGAAGGGCAAGAAGGCTGGCGGGAGATTGGGAGACAAAACGCTCCAACACAATCTCTGGACGAAGACGCTCCACAAAATCAATCACTAAGTCAATGTATTCGTCTGCCGTGAAGAGGTGGAAGTCGGAAGGATTGGAGAAGTACTCTTCTGCCATGCGAGTGCCCTTGATGAGTTGAAGCTGGTGCAGTTTGAGCATATTCAGCGGAAGAGAAGAGAGGACATGGGCTGCCTCAAGCATCTGCTCCCTACTCTCTCCTGGAAGACCAAGGATGAGATGAGCCCCCACACAAATGCCTCGAGCGGCTGTGCGAGTGATGGCATCCACGGTTTGAGCATGAGTGTGCCCCCGATTGATGCGCTGAAGCGTGGAGTCGTTCACAGATTCCACACCATACTCCACAATGAGAAAAGCGCGCTGGCTGAGTTCTGAGAGATAGTCCAAAAGACGGTTAGGCATGCAATCAGGGCGAGTGCCTACCACAAGACCTATCACATCGGGTACGGCAAGAGCCTCCTCATATTTGGCAATGAGACAGGGAAGAGAGTCGTACGTGTTGGTATAAGCCTGAAAATAGGCGAGGTATTTCATCTCGGGATATTTTCGGGAAAAGAAACGCTTCCCCTCTTCCAACTGCTGAGTAATGGACTTCTCGGTGGCACAATACTCTGGATTGAAGGTTTGGTTGTTGCAATAAGTACACCCGCCTGTGCCCACTCTCCCATCGCGATTGGGACAAGTGAAGCCGGCATTGAGCGAAATCTTTTGTACCTTCATCCCCAGTTGCTCCTTTAACCAAGAACCGTATTCATTGTATCTCTGCATGCTTGAAAAACTGAAATTCAAGGAACAAAGTTAGGTATTTACATCAAAACTTTTAAAAAAAACGAAAAAAACATTGCCACTCAAGCAAAAAGACGTACCTTTGCAAGCCGATTTATATCGTGAGGTGGCGGAAGTCGCCTCGGATCTGTGTGGATAGCATCACCATTTTTGCAGGTATGTGGTCCGTGAAACGCAGAAAACCCAAAGGGAAACCAATGGGCACAGTACGTCAGTCTGCGCAAGTTGAACTGACAGCGAACACACATTATTAATTATTAAAACCAACAGGTTAAATGCAATCAAACAGTTTTAAGACAAGCTACATCACTCCAGAGGCTGCCAACAAGCAGTGGGTGGTAGTGGATGCTGCAGGCCAGACACTCGGTCGTTTCGCATCTAAGGTAGCTCAGGTACTTCGTGGCAAGTACAAGCCAGTCTTCACACCCAACATGGACTGTGGTGACAACGTGATTATTATCAATGCCAGCCAGATTGTGGTGACAGGTAAGAAGGAAACTCAGAAAGAGTACATCACTTTCTCTGGTTATCCAAGCGGTCAGCACAGAGCAACTTATGCTGAGATGGTGAAACGTCCAAACGGTTACGACAAGGTACTCCGTCACGCAATCAAGGGCATGCTTCCAAAGGGTATCCTTGGTAACAAGATTATGAGAAATCTCTATGTCTTCGAAGGTGCTGAGCACGACAAGGACGCTCAGAAGCCAGTTTCACTTGATATTAACACCCTCAAATAAAGATAAGGTATATGGCAGTAGAATATACAAATGCAATTGGTCGCCGCAAGAGCGCCGTTGCTCGCGTGTACCTTACAGAAGGTACAGGCAAGATCACTATCAACAAGCGTGATCTCACAGATTATTTCCCATCAGAATTGGTTCAGTTTGTGGTGAAGCAACCACTCAACCTCCTTGGTGTAGTTGAGAAGTACGACATTAAGGCCAACCTCTGTGGTGGTGGCTACACAGGCCAGAGCCAGGCTCTTCGCCTTGCCATCGCCCGCGCTCTCGTGAAGATCAACGAGGACGACAAGAAGGCTCTTCGCGCAGAAGGCTTCATCACTCGTGATGCTCGTTCTGTTGAGCGTAAGAAGCCAGGTCAGCCAAAGGCACGCCGCAGATTCCAGTTCTCTAAGCGTTAATATTCTTTCATCGAATATATATTTCCGTTTAGCATCTAAACCCGTAGGATCTTACCTTACGGCAAGCTACCTGCGGGTTGGTTAAAACAAACATTAACTCAAAAAGAAAGTAAACAAACATTATTATGGCAAGAACAGATTTTGACTCACTTCTCGCAGCAGGTGCACACTTTGGTCACCTCAAGCGCAAGTGGAATCCAGCAATGGCTCCATACATCTTCATGGAGCGTAACGGCATTCACATCATCGACCTTCACAAGACTGTGGCTAAGGTGGATCAGGCAGCAGACGCTTTGAAGCAGATTGCAAAGAGCGGCAAGCGCATCCTCTTCGTGGCAACAAAGAAGCAGGCTAAGGAGGTTGTGGCAGAGAAGGCTGAATCAGTAGGCATGCCTTACGTGATTGAGCGCTGGCCAGGTGGTATGCTCACCAACTTCCCAACAATCCGCAAGGCTGTGAAGAAGATGACCAACATTGACCGTCTTTTGAACGATGGTACTTACGACAAGCTCTCTAAGCGTGAGAACCTCCAGATTCGCCGTAAGCGTGCTAAGTTGGAGAAGAACCTCGGCTCTATCGCTGACCTGACTCGTCTCCCATCTGCACTCTTCGTAGTGGACGTGATGAAGGAGCACATTGCAGTGAGCGAAGCTAACCGCCTGGGCATTCCTGTATTCGCTATTGTGGATACAAACTCTGACCCACGTGACATCGACTTTGTAATTCCAGCAAACGATGACGCAACAAAGTCTATCGACATCATCCTCGGTGCTGTTTGCAGCGCTATCAATGAGGGTCTCGAAGAGCGTAAGGTTGAGAAGGCTGACGCTGAGGCTAATGCTGAGAAGAAGGAAGGCAAGGTTCCAGCAGTTGAGGCAGAAGAGGCTCCAGCAGCTGAGTAACATCAAGGAAACCAAGTATTCAGGAATTTACAAACATTACTATTATGGCAATTACTATAAAGGAAATCAACGAGCTTCGCAAGAAGACTCAGGCTGGTCTCATGGACTGCAAGAAGGCTCTTACAGAGGCTGAAGGCGACATGGAAGCAGCGATGGAAATCCTTCGCAAGAAGGGTCAGCTCGTTGCCGCCAAGCGTTCTGACCGTGACGCAGCCGAGGGTTGCGTTCTCGCTAAGGTGGACGGCAACTATGGTGCAATGATCGCTTTGAAGTGTGAAACAGACTTCGTTGCTAAGAACGCTGACTTTGTTGCTCTCGCAAACAAGATCATTGATGCTGTTGTGGCTAACAAGTGCAAGAGCATGGACGAGGTAAACGCTCTCACCATCGATGGAGAGAACATCAAGGAAGCCATCATCAACCGTTCAGGTGTGACTGGCGAGAAGATGGAGCTTGACGGTTTCAACTTCGTGGAAGGTGAAGACATCTTCGCTTACAACCACATGAACCAGAACTTCCTTTGCGCTCTCGTTGCGCTCAACAAGCAGGGTTTCAGCGAGGTTGCTAAGGGTGTGGCCATGCAGGTTGCCGCCATGTCTCCTATCGCTCTCAATGCAGATGGTGTTCCACAGGACGTGAAGGACCACGAGACCAACAGCGCTATCGACAAGGCTAAGCAGAATCAGATTGGCAAGGCTGTAGAGAATGCTCTCAAGAAGGCTGGCATCAATCCTGCCCACGTGGACTCTGACGACCACATCGAGTCTAACACCGCAAAGGGTTGGATCACCCCAGAGGAGGCTGCCAAGGCTCGTGAAATCAAGGAAACTGTAGCGAAGGAAGCAGAAGCAAACCTGAAGCCACAGATGATTGAGAACATCGCAAAGGGTATGGTAAGCAAATTCTTCAAGGAGAATTGCCTCCTTGAACAGGCTTACATCGACGATAACAAGATTTCTGTTGAGCAGTTCGTAAAGAGCGCAGACAAGGATCTTGCTGTTACAGACTTCAAGCGTTTCACTCTCCGCGCAGAGTAATTAACGACTGATATAATAAAGAGAGAGGGAAAGCAACAAAATGTTTTCCCTCTTTTATTATGTGTAACGATAAAGCCAGTTCAACGAATGATGATTGTTTGCAAAATCGGGGAATCAGCGAATGAATCTATAGTGCTGAATCACAAAGAAAACGAACAAATATCGTCATGACCACAGAGGAAAATGTTTCGGAATGATTTGTATGGCGGAAGACTTCTGCAAGTTTTTTGATACAATGGTGGCAAAAACACACGCTAAGGACTGTCAAAGAGAGGGGAAAGAGGATTTTTAAGGGCGCACACGTACCTCTGCAAGACACAGGGCTGGGCAAAAGGGAAAGAGATGGCGTGGAAGGGCACTTCACTTCAAATGCGCTGCCCTTTTTCGTTTTTTATAAATCCGTGATTGTTTTTCTCACAGAGTATATGGTTCGCGAGTAAATACCGCATAGTTCTTAGTTTCCAACCATATGGTGGCTGATCGTGAGGTATACACAAAATTATTGCTGTCCGGTAAAACTCAGAAGTGCATAGAAACCTTGCCCGAAGCCCAGTAAAATCAGGCTTCGGGCTTTCTTTTTGAAAAAGTAAGCCCCCTTAATCGAACAAAGTAGGATTTGGCG
>JAAYDO010000182.1 GCA_012729225.1 Bacteroidales bacterium
AGCGCTGCTTGTCTGAATGTATGTTCGCAGTCTGTCAAAGATCTCTGTTCAATGCCTCCCTTTCGGAAAGCGAGTGCAAAGGTAGGAACTTTTTAAATAATGACCAAATGTTCGGACGATTATTTTTTAAAAAAAGTGCAAGTTTTTTTATTTTCAAGGATTTTAAGAATAATAAACATAGAAATTAGTGCCTTTTTAGAAGAAAAGGGGTATCTTTGCAGTCGATTCTAAGAGTATGGATAAAAAAGAGTTCTACATACATATAAAACTCTAAAAGAAGATTATTCTCAAGAGGCTTTCCCTTTGAAACAAGTCATTCAGCCTCCCATATATATTTATGTGAACAGGGAATACGGCATAATGCCTACTCAAAGAAAGTACAAATACAAACAAAAGTAGATGTAGGAAGGCTCTCGAAGCAAAAGAGCAAAGAAACATCCATATTAAAATATTCACAAACAAGACGATGAAGAAAATTATCACACTGCTTGCCGCATTTGCAATGATTACAGCAATAGTTCAAGCTCAAGAATCAGTAGCATCCACCCCAATCAAGATGAGTGAAGAAGAAATGGGTGTAAAACTTCAACCACTCTATCAAAAACTCCAAGAGATGCCTCAAGATGAAAACACGGACGCCAATTTGAAGAAAATTGTGAAAGAGTTTCTTGATGAAAACCACAATGAGGCTGGTGTGTATGTACTTCAGAGATTAGGATCGACCATGACAGAGGAGAGCCTTAATTATATTAATAATGTGGAATACTTCAAGAACAGCCCCGTACTTCAGGAGCAGAAAGTTATGTGGTTGAAACTGCATGAAACTGGCGAAGGATCTATTTTCAAAGACTTCCAAACAGAACATGAAGGCAAAGTAGTAAAACTTTCCGACTATGTGGGAAAAGGGAAATATGTGTTGGTAGACTTTTGGGCAAGTTGGTGTGGTCCATGCCGCATGGAGATTCCCAACCTCATTAAGGTTTACAATCAATATAAAGGAGACAAATTCGAAGTACTTGGTGTAGCCACATGGGACAAGCCCGAAGACACAAAAAAAGCCATAAAAGAGTTAGGCATTCCCTACCCTCAGATACTGAATGCCTCAAAAGAAGTAAGCGATGCTTATGGAATAGTAGGTATCCCACATATCATCCTCTTTGCCCCCGATGGGAAAATTGTGAAAAGAAACTTGAGAGGAAGCGACATAGAAAGAACCGTCAAGAAAGCACTTCAGCAAGAAAGTCTCAAATGAAAGTTTCCAAAAAGAAACCTTGAGTGAAGAGTCCTTTCGAACAGAAAAGAGATCTATTTATATCATTCAAAATCCACACATAGGATAAAATCAATGAGTTTATCTAAAGACGAGTTATTAGCACTCGTCAGAAAAGGTGCGAGAGAAATGTCGTGGCAAGAAAAGTTGCGATTAACTGTGCTGTTGAGTATGCCAGCCATGGTTGCCCAGATTTCCTCCGTAGCCATGCAGATCATTGACGCATCCATGCTTGGACACCTTGGCACTAAAGAGTCTGCCTCCGTTGGACTCGTTACTACCACCATCTGGCTTTTTGGAGGACTATGCTCAGCCTTTGCAGCAGGCTTCTCTGTACAAGTTGCTCATTACGTAGGTGCAGGCGATCTTCGCAGTGCTCGCAATATTATCCGCCAAGGAATCTCCTCCGGACTAATATTCAGTGTGGCATTAGCCCTTATTGGTTTATCCATTGCTCCATTTCTGCCCTCTTGGTTAAGGGCAGACGAAGAGATTCGTACTGATGCATCTGAGTATTTTGCCATTGTGGCGTTAGCACTCCCCATACTCACCATCAACATGTTGGCTGCAGGAAGTCTGCGATGTAGCGGCAATATCAAAGTTCCCAGTTTCTTGAATTCCATGATGTGCGTGCTTGATGTCATCTTCAACTACATCTTTATCTTCATTCTTGATATGGGTACAATCGGTGCTGCATACGGAACATTCTTAGGATACGCTATCACGATGATATTCATGCTTTATTTCATGGCTATCAAAGACAAGCAACTACGTTTTTCCTTAGACGAAGACCTACCACAAGGAAGAAAGAGTTTCTCACTCTACATGCCTCGGCGCAGAATCATGGCAAAAGCCATCAAAATAGGATCGCCCATCAGTTTGGAGCGTGGAGTCATGTGCGGAGCACAAATTGCCATCACTGGCATTATCGCCCCACTCGGTCCTGTTGCCATTGCTGCCAACGCTTTTGCAATCAATATTGAAAGCGTTTGTTATATGCCAGGATATGGTATTTCGGAAGCAGCCACCACGCTTGTAGGACAAAGCCTAGGAGCTCGAAGAAAAGACTTGATGCGCAGCTTTGCATGGCTCTCCGTAGCACTCGGCATGGTCATCATGGCCTTGATGGGAGTACTGATGGCAGTCTTTGCCCCAGAAATGATGCAACTTATCACAACAGACACAGCCGTCATAAAACTTGGCGCTGAGGTGCTTCGCATAGAAGCATGGGCAGAACCAATGTTTGCAGCCAGCATTGTGGCCTATGGAGCTTTCGTTGGTTCAGGACGCACTCTCATTCCGAGCATCATGAACTTAGGCAGCATCTGGGTCGTGCGTCTCACACTCGCCATTTTTCTTGTTCCCACCATGGGATTGCACGGTGTGTGGATAGCCATGTGCGTAGAATTATGCTGGCGAGGCATAGCCTTCCTATGGCGACTCAAAGGGCGCAGTTGGAGCAATATTAGCATGGAAGACAACAACAAACACTCAAATACAAAAACATTAGAATTACAAGAAGAACTAATTAAGACAGAAACCATTTATGACAACTATTAAGAACCAGGAGTTTGGAGGGGAAAGACCGCTGTATGCCTCCCACAATGTTAGATTAGAGAATGTAACAATCCATGTGGGAGAGTCCTCCATCAAGGAATGTAGCAATATTGAAGCAGAAGATTGCCGATTTGAAGGTAAATATGTCTTTTGGGAAACGGACGGATTCTCTATCAACAACTGCTATTTCGCAGAAAGCGCACGAAGCAGCTTATGGTATTCCAAGAATTGTCGCATGACCAACTGCAAGGTCGATGCACCCAAACTCTTCCGCAGAATGGACGGCATCGAGGTGGAAAACACCAATTTCCCCAATGGCGAGCAGTATCTCTGGGATTGCAGAAACATCAAACTGAAGAACGTAGAGATTCAAAAATGCGACTATGCTTTCATGCATTCTGAAAACATCTTGATTGAAAACTATCGTCAGGATGGCAATTATGCTTTTCAATACGCAAAGAATGTAGAAATCCACAATGCCATCATTAATTCCAAAGACTCTTTCTGGGAGGCAGAGAATGTGACCATATACGACTCAGAAATCAATGGAGAATACTTGGCCTGGTATGGAAAAAACATCCGACTTGTACGTTGCCACCTCACAGGCGAGCAACTTCTTTGCTATATAGACGGGCTCATACTTGAAGACTGCACTTTTGGAACAGACGCCAACTTACTTTTTGAATATTCCACCCTTGGCGGTAACATCAAGGGCGATGTACATAGCATCAAGAACCCTACCAGCGGAACTGTCACAGTAGAAGGAAAAGTAGGAGAACTCATCTTTGATGAAAATCAGAAACAACCTGCTGACGCAACAGTCATCGTAAAAGAATCATTATGAAATACAATTTTGACAAAGCCGTTAATCGCCACAACACCAACTGCGTGAAGTGGGACGAGATGACCTCCAACGACATCATCCCCATGTGGGTGGCTGACATGGATTTTGAGACAGCCCCCTGCGTTCTGGAGGCACTGCTCAAACGAATGCAACATGGGTGTTTTGGCTATACATTTGTACCCGAATCCTACTATGAAGCCACCATCCAGTGGTTTCAGCGCCGTCATGCGTGGACCATCAACCGAAACTCATTTATCTACACAAGCGGGGTCGTACCTGCCATCTCTGCCATCATCAAGGCTATGACACAAGAAGGCGATCAGATACTCACAATGACCCCAGTGTACAACTGTTTCTTTTCGAGCATTCGGAATAATGGTTGCCAGATGGTGGAAAGCGCACTCAAGCCAACCACCATTTCCGTTGATTCGGGAAGGACTGCACACACCTATATTGTAGATTGGGAAGATTTCGAACAAAAATGCGCAGACCCAAAGACCAAGGTCTTCTTACTCTGCAACCCTCACAATCCTGTGGGACGTGTGTGGACTAAAGAAGAACTCATGCGCATGGGAGAGATTTGCCTAAGGCATAAGGTATTTGTCATCAGCGATGAGATTCATTGCGAATTTGTAACACATCAGTCAAGACCAGAGAAAATGGCAGAATTGGTTGGAGAGAAAGAAGTGAGATTCACCCCATTCGCATCATTATCAGAAGAACTTGCCATGAACAGTGCTGTATGTCTTTCACCATCCAAAGCCTTCAACATCGCAGGTCTACAGATAGCCAATATCATTGTGAAAGACGAAGAAACGCGAAAGAAAGTGGACAAGGCCATCAACATCAACGAGGTGTGCGACGTCAATCCATTTGGCGTGATTGCTCTCCAGGCGGCTTATTCCACTGAAGGAGAAGAGTGGCTGGAAGAACTCAATCAATACATTCACGAAAATGACTGTTTGGCCAAAGAGATGCTGGAAAGAGAATTACCCCAATGCCCCCTGGTCACGCTTGAAGGGACTTACTTGCAATGGATGAACATCAGCACCACAGGCAAGAGTGCTCAAGAAGTGGCTGACTTTCTGGTAAAAGAAGAGAAGGTCTATGTAAACCCCGGCACCATGTATGGAGAGAAAGCGGGTGAAGGATACATCAGAATCAACCTGGCCACAAGAAGAGAAATGGTAGAGACTGGAGTGGAGAGAATCATCAGAGGCATCAAGAAAATAATGAATAAATAACCATCCGAGAGAAAAAGTCCAGACAGAAGAGGAACTGGAAAAAGAAAACGGGACTGGAAAAGAAACGAGTAGACTTCAAGAACACAAAAGCAAGTTCGACAGAAAGAGGCGGTAAGGAAAACAACCTTACCGCCTCTCATATTTAATAGATTTTTATCACCTGATCAAATCATCAAGAGCAGATCTAAAGTCATCAGACTCATTGTTCTGCTGATTCTCGTTGAAGTGACGTGGCTGACGCTCACCGCGCTCCTGACGAGGACGACGCTCTCCACCACGCTCCTGACGCTCTCCACGCTCTGGACGAGGGCGGTGTTCGCGCTGTGGACGCTCAACGTAGTCAGCAGGCTTCTCAATCAACACACGGCGAGAGAGTTTGAACTTGCCAGACTTCTGATCCACATCAATCAACTTCACTTCAATCTCATCACCTTCCTTGATGCCCGCTTCCTCCACTGTATCGAGACGTTTCCAGTCAATCTCAGAAATATGGAGAAGACCATCCTTGCCAGGCAAGAACTCCACGAAGCAACCGTAAGGCATGACAGAACGAACTGTGCCGTGGTAAACCTCACCTACCTCAGGAATAGCAACGATAGCCTTGATCTTAGCAAGAGCCGCATCAATAGCATCACGGCCAGGAGCAGAAATCTGCACCTTACCTACGCCATCCTCCTCGTCAATAGTGATAGTAGTCTGTGTGTCTTCCTGCATCTGCTGAATCACCTTACCACCAGGACCAATCACAGCACCGATGAACTCCTTAGGAATTGTGATCTGAACGATACGTGGCACATGTGGCTTGAGTTCCGGACGTGGTTCAGAAATCGTCTTCATCATCTCGCCCATGATATGCTCACGACCAGCCTTAGCCTGCATCAGAGCCTTCTCAAGAATTTCGTATGAAAGACCGTCACACTTGATGTCCATCTGTGTGGCAGTTATACCATTCTTTGTACCTGTAGTCTTGAAGTCCATGTCGCCGAGGTGGTCCTCATCGCCAAGAATATCAGAAAGCACCGCATACTTCTCCTCGCCAGGGTTCTTGATCAGACCCATTGCAATGCCTGCCACAGGATTCTTGATAGGCACACCAGCGTCCATCAACGCAAGTGTACCCGCACAGGTAGTAGCCATTGAAGAAGAGCCGTTAGACTCAAGCACATCCGAAACGACACGCACCGTGTAAGGATAGTCCGCTGGAATCTGCCCCTTGATGCCACGCCAAGCCAAGTGACCATGACCCACCTCACGACGGCCCACACCACGCTGCGCCCTCGCCTCACCTGTTGAGAATGGAGGGAAGTTGTAGTGAAGGAGGAACTTCTGATAGTATCGCTCCATAGCACCATCAATGAGTTTCTCGTCAAGTTTTGTGCCGAGAGTGGCTGTAGCCAAAGCCTGAGTTTCGCCACGAGTAAAGATAGCACTTCCGTGAGGACCAGGCAGTGGAGAAACCTCACACCAGATAGGGCGAATATCTGTGGTCTGGCGACCATCAAGACGAATACCCTCATCAAGAATGCAACGACGCATAGCATCACGCTCCACATCATTATAATAGCGGTCCACGAGCGCATACTTCTCAGCCAACTCATCCTCGCCCAGTTCTGCATGAGCAGTGGCATAAGCCTCCTTATAGTCTTCGCGAATCTTCTCAAAAGCCTCAGCGCGAGCATGCTTCTCCAGCGCCTGCTTGGTCACCTCGTATGCTGGCTGATAAAGTTTAGCATTCACATCCGCACGCAAATCCTCATCATTCACCTCATGGCAGTACTCACGCTTCACGTCTGTGCCGAGTTCCTTCATCAACTCCTTTTGCAGACGGCACTGTGGCTTGATGGCCTCATGAGCCACCTTGAGAGCCTCCAGCAGGTCAGTCTCCTGCACCTCCTTCATCTCGCCCTCCACCATCATGATGTTCTCTTCAGTTGCGCCGACCATGAGATCCATGTCAGCCTGCTTGAGCTGTTCAAATGTTGGGTTAATAACAAACTGACCGTCGATGCGTGCCACGCGCACCTCTGATATAGGACCATCGAAAGGAATGTCAGAAGCCGAAAGTGCAGCACTGGCTGCAAAACCCGCAAGTGCATCTGGCATATCCTTTCCATCTGCTGAAAAAACAATGACATTCACATAAACTTCCGCATGGTAGTTTGAAGGGAACAATGGGCGGAGAGCGCGGTCCACAAGACGGCATGTGAGAATCTCATCATCGCTGGCCTTGCCTTCACGCTTCGTAAAACCTCCAGGAAAACGGCCATTAGCCGCATACTTTTCACGATACTCTACCTGGAGAGGCATAAAATCTGTTCCTGGTACTGCATCTTTCGCTGCGCAAACAGTGGCGAGGAGCATTGTGTCACCCATACGGAGCATCACCGAACCATCCGCTTGTTTCGCAAGTTTACCTGTTTCGATGCTGATTTCTCTTCCATCAGGCAACGAAACTTTCTTTGTAATTACGTTCATCTTAAAAATTATTGGTATAAAACATCAATAGTCGCGCTACACATAGCGCGAAAAAACAGTCAAAGATACTCATTTTCCCCCATTCATCTCCCATCTTTCCACGAGAAACTGCATTTATCTTCATTTTTTGTTCAAATCAGTGGTCATTTGGAACTTCAGAGTGACAATTCTTTCAAAAAACAAAGAGCACGTCAGTCAAAAGGATGAACGTGGCTGTGCAAACAATTTTCGCATTTCTCATCACTCAATGCCCTTTGCCTCATTTCAAATCATAAATGAATAATACGGGTGTGTCATCCTTATGGTGCGTGATCAATTCCCTAAATTTCCCAGAAAAGGTTCTGCTGATTTCCGGATTCTTCAAAAAAGCATCTTTAGTCTGCTCTATGCGTGAGCCTTCTAAATAAAAACATACTTTTGAAGAATTTCCTACAGGAACAAATGATAAAAGATTTATGTCGTATTCAGAGACCAGCATCTTAGAAAAACTTGAACATTGATTTTTTTCAAATCGCAGATATTGACATCCCAGAGATTAGAGGAAAAAATCAAATAGTCATTCGATCTTGCCACATTAGCAAAACTATAGATTTTCTTTTCTCTCCAGCATTCATTCGTCAGTTCAACCGTCGACAAGTCATCTCCGGATTTGTTATTATATGCGCAACCTTTAAGGTCAATATGACTTAAATGCTGGCGCACCCGACAAACCCTGTGGGGAAGATGTACGGATGCTACCCCAAAACTGTCGACAAACGATACATGAAGAAAGGGATGTCTCTGACTCCTTTCACTTGTGCTCGGAAGCATTTGATCTTTGA
>JAAYDO010000123.1 GCA_012729225.1 Bacteroidales bacterium
AGGAACAAACACCGTGTTTGGAATCGTAAACAGTGAGGGAGAAATCATTGCTCAGGATTCCATCAAGACACAGGCATATTCCACTGCCGAGGAATTTGTGGAGGCAGGCGTGGCTTGCCTCGCTCCACTCATCGAGCAGGTGGGTGGCATTCAGCATCTTGACGGTATGGGCATTGGTGCTCCCAATGGCAATTTCTACACAGGAGCCATTGAGTTTGCACCTAATATTGCGTGGGCTCACGAGGGATGTGTGCCTCTTGCCCAGATGTTCTCCGACAGATTGCATCACCTGCCCGTGAAACTCACCAACGATGCCAATGCTGCCGCTATGGGCGAGATGGCATATGGCGTGGCTCAAGGCATGAAAAACTTCATTGTCATCACGTTGGGCACAGGAGTTGGCTCAGGCATTGTGGTGAATGGTCAGTTGCTCTACGGCCATGATGGCTTTGCTGGCGAACTGGGTCATGTCGTCATGGTGAGAGGCGAGGAAGGTCGCCTGTGCGGATGTGGCAGAAGAGGTTGCCTGGAGACCTACTGTTCGGCTACAGGTGTGGCTCGTACGGCTCGTGAGATATTGACCACCACAGACCGTCCTTCATTGTTGCGTAGCAAACCGCTCAATCAGATAGAGTCGCTCGATGTGTCGCTTGCCGCTTGTCAAGGCGACGAGGTGGCGAAGGAAATCTTTGAGTTCACAGGCAGAATGCTGGGAGAGGCATGCGCAGACTTCACGGCATTCTCTTCTCCAGAGGCTTACATCTTTTTTGGTGGACTTTGCAAGGCAGGCGACCTCATCATGAATCCTATCAAGACATGGTATGAAAAGTCTGTTATGCCTATCTACCGTAGCAAGGCTCAATTCATGGTGAGTGGCCTGATGAATGCCAATGCCGCAGTCTTGGGTGCTGCTGCTTTGGGGCGTCAGTGATAAGTTTTTGAGAGAGCGACAGAATGGATGGCCCATTGTGAATTTACCCTCCTCTCTGTCCAGCAAGCCTTCGGTATGCCTTCGAGAGGGCTTCGAGACGCCTTTTGGTTAATTCCGTCACTTTCCCGATCAAATTCTTTTCCTTTATTTTCTTGATAAATCCTTGATGATTCTCGTGAGATTCACTTGCTGTGGAAGAAGAGAGAAGCGAGTCTGACAGATTTTCTCTCAGGAAGCCTTTCCCGAGAAAGTGAACCATGTAACCCTTATTCTTGAATGTATTCATATCTTGTTTATACACAATGGTTTATGCGTGAAGGGCAACTCGATGCTTGTGTGCCGAAAAACGCACGCATGGCTCGTTGGCACTTGAAGCATGGTTCGTTGGTCATTGAACAATTGTTCATTGCCACTTGCAACATTGTTCGTTGGCGCATGAAGAATGCTTCGTTCATACGGTGTGTCATATTGAAGTGAAATCCTGCCATTTTACATGCTTGAACTCTTGCTTTTATCTACTCTCCCTAATAATGATGGTAGGGGGCGGTGATTCCATCTAACTCACGTGTTTTGTTGTGATGTGAAGATTCTTAGCAATGGGGTAGGCTGTCTGGTACAGAGCAGAGTTGAAGGATGAAGTTGGAAGTTTGGCGGACACTCATATTATAAACAAAGATAGGAGAATCAGATGGCTGATCCTCCTATCTTTGTTCATTGTTATGCTGATTGGTGATAGTTGCCGTGCTCCTACTTCAAGGAGTACACAACATCCATGATTTTCTTGCCAATTTCGTCGGCTGCTTCCATCGTTTCTGCTTCGGAATAGACACGGATGATGGGTTCTGTGTTCGATTTGCGAAGATGCACCCACTTGTCTGGAAAGTCAATTTTTACTCCATCAATGTCATTTACTTTCGTGTTTGGCTCGTTGGCATACATTTCTTTTACCTTTACCAAGATGGCATCTACATCGGTGGTGGGTTCAAGGTCAATGCGGTTTTTGGCGATGGCGTAGTTGGGATAGGTGGCGCGGAGTTGGCTGACGGTGAGCCCAGGCTGTTGCTCACGCTTGTGAGCCAAGTGGCTCAGGAAGAGGGCGATGCCTACAAGGGCGTCACGACCGTAGTGGGCTGCGGGGTAGATGACTCCTCCATTGCCCTCACCACCAATCACTGTGTTGGTCTCTTTCATTTTGGTCACCACATTCACCTCGCCTACAGCTGCCGCATGATACTGCATGCCATACTTGCGAGTCACGTCGCAGAGTGCGCGGGTGGATGAGAGATTGCTCACCGTATTGCCTGGAGTGTGGGAGAGGATATAGTCTGCCACAGTCACGAGGGTGTATTCCTCACCATACATCTTGCCGTCTTCGCAGATGAAAGCAAGGCGGTCCACATCAGGATCGACCACAAAGCCTACATCATTGCCTCCTTTAGCCATGAGGGTCATGATGCCGTTTAGGTTCTTTTCCAGAGGTTCTGGGTTGTGCTGAAAGTCGCCAGTGGCTTCGCCATAGAGTGAGGTCACGTTTTCCACACCCAAAGCCTTGAAGAGTTTGGGAAGGATGATGCCGCCCACAGAGTTGATGCTGTCGAATGCCACCTTGAAGTTCTGCTTTTTGATGGCAGGCACATCCACAAGGTCAAGTCCAAGCACCATGTCGATATGTTTCTGGTCGTAAGAGTCGTCTTCGGTATATTTGCCGAGAGAGTCCACATCAGCATAGTCAAAGTCCTCTGCTTCTGCAAGCTGCAACACTTCATTGCCTTCTTCGGCATTGAGGAACTCTCCCTTCTCGTTGAGAAGTTTGAGTGCATTCCAATGACGAGGATTGTGGCTTGCTGTGATGATGATGCCACCACATGCTCCTTCCATAGCTACGGCTATCTCGGTGGTGGGGGTGGAGGCCAAACCAATGTTGATGACATCAAAGCCCATGCCCATAAGAGTGCCACACACTACGTTCTTCACCATCTCGCCTGAGATGCGTGCGTCGTGTCCCACCACAATCTTGTTGCTCTCCATCTTGGTGGTGCGGCGAATCAATGTTGCGTAAGCACTGGTGAACTTCACGATGTCGAGTGGGTTGAGCCCCTCTCCTGCACGCCCACCTATTGTGCCACGTATGCCTGAAATAGATTTGATTAAACTCATAATAATAAAAATGATTTTTTAGTGAAAAGTGAATGGCGAAAGTCTAAGTTGCCCATAGGATACGGCTTCCTTAATCTTTGCACACCCACACGGCACTCTCAACTAATAGTTGGGTGGAATCTGATAAGAGATTTCATAGTAGAAAGCCTGCACATGGCCAGAGGCGTTGCTGGTGCCTGATGAATGAGGCACGATGATGCGCACTTTAGCCTGTTCTCCATCCACCTTGCTCAGTCGGATGAAGTCCAGAGGCTTGAGCCATCCCTTTGGCACAACAGAGCCATAGGCGGCATTCATGATTCCTTCGGTGAACCATGCTGAATAACTGCGGCTGTAATGACTGTAGGTGCACATCATTTTGTCCACGATACTGGTCATGTTTTGATTGTGGCTCTGGTTGGTGTAGGTGGTGTCGGCTCCTTCAATGTCATATTCGAGGAACTTGCAAAGGAGTGGGCGAGTGACTGTAGAGTCTTTGCGCTCCTTTGCCAACTCTACCATTGTTGGTCCTTCACCCTTGCGCACAATCTGCATGTAGATGCCGTCTTCTCTGAATCTGACGAACTCATTTTTGGAGACGTCCGTTGTGCTGTCTTGAGCATAGAACTGTTCTTCAGAGATAGGATTGATCTTGCCTACAAAGTCATTGTCGTCAAGAAACATTCCAATCTGCTTGGCTTCCTTTTCTTTCTTTTCTGCGTAAGTTTCGCCGTCACTACAACTTGTGGATGTGAACACGGCAATGCCCACGGCAATAGCCGCGAGCATTGAATAAAGTAATTTCTTCACTTGCTATATTTGCTTGTTAATTTATTTCTCTGCTTCTTCAACACCTTCTGTTGTATATTCTTCTACAGGGGCTGAGGCTTCTTCGGCAGACTTTTTCTTAGCCAGATATTCTGGCAAGGCCAAGCCTGCTTGGTCGAAGAGTTCGTGGAGCGGAGGCACACTCTTCATTAATCCACTGAGAAAGTTGGCTGTACTGCCTTTCCCGTCAGCAGAATTACCTGAGTCCCAAACAGTGACGTGGTCGATATTGATACCCTTCACTGCTTCCACTTGAGTCTTGACAAGTTCTGGCAACTTCTCAAGCAACAAGAGCATGTAAGCCTTGTTGGCATCGCCACCTGCGGCCTCTACCATCTTGTCGTAACCTTGAGCCTGGCGAGACAATATCTCGAAGAGACCTCGTGCCTCTGCTTCCATCTTGGCGTATGCCGCATCTGCTTCACCTTTGGCATTCACACGTGTCTTTTCTGCCTCTGCTTCTGCCTCAATGATTCTACGTTTCTTCTCGATTTCCTGACTGACAAGGACATTGGCACTCTGGGTGGCGCGTTCACGATTGGCACGTGCTTCTTCGGCTTTCTCTTCAGCGGAGTAGGCTTCCTCAAGAGCCTTGGCTGCGGCCACCTTCTCTGCTGCCACTGCCTTGCGCTGTGCCTCTGCCTCGCGTTCACGGCGATTAGCGTCGGAATTGGCTATCTGCACCTTTGCGTCATTTTCACCATGCACAGCCTGTGCGTTGGCTTCTGCGGTGCGGATACGAGTCTCGCGGTCTGCCTCTGCCTTACCGATTTCACCAAATTTCTCCTGTTCTGCCACACGTACCTTGGCTTCATTGATAGCCTTGGCAGCCGCTTCCTGACCGAGAGCCTCTATATAACCGCTCTCGTCGTTAATATCTGTCACGTTCACGTTGATGAGGCGTAAACCGATTTTCTTCATTTCTACCTCCACATTGCTGGAGATTGCCTCAAGGAACTTGTCACGGTCGGAATTCAGTTCCTCAATGCTCATGGTTGCAATCACCAAGCGCAACTGGCCAAAGAGAATGTCACGGGCGAGTTCCTGAATCTGTCCTGCAGTCAAGCCCAACAGGCGTTCTGCTGCTGCCACCATGCTTTCAGGGTCTGTAGAGATGCCCACTGTGAAACGGCAAGGCACATCCACACGGATGTTCTGGCGAGAAAGTGCATTGGTCAGATTGGCATCAATACTGATGGGGGTCAGGCTCAGATAGGCATAATCTTGAATAATGGGCCATACGAAAGTACCACCACCATGCACACACTTAGCAGAGCCTTTGTTGCCTGTAGTTCCATACACTACCAGAATCTTGTCGGAAGGACATCTTCTGTAACGATTAATGATCGAAATGATCAAGACGATGGCTACTACCACCGCTACAATAATTAGATACACCATAGATTAGCGTCTTGTTTTTTGTTCTTTAATTATGTGGTCGAGAATCCCTTTTCTTGGGATGATCAAGTCATTTCGCAATTTGTGTGTTTCATTCTACTAACACGGTGGCTCGGTCAATCACAGCAAGGACATTGACTTTCTTGCCACTGGCAATGCCTTCACCCTCGGTCATTGCTTCAAGTTCTTGGATAGAGCCATTGATGCTCACCTGCACTTTGCCTTTACCACTCTTGCTGGCTGGAATGCGAAGGTACACATCCACGGTCTTGCCCACGCAGTCCTCAATATTGAAAGCACCATTGTGCTCAAGTTTTCTGGTCTGCTTCTTGATGAGGAAGAACATGAACACGAATGCCACACCCACGAGGAAGGCAAGGATGGAGAGAATCCATTTGCTCTGTACTACTTCTGAAAGACAAACACCACCCCATCCAAAACCTACGATGAAGTTGATGAAGTTTTTGATGCTGAACAATGAGATGCCACCACCTAAGTCCATGGTGTTAGGACCATCAAAGTCCACTTCTACATCTGTGCTGTCCATTCCAATGAGGGTCAGTGCCATCTGTATCATGAAAATGACAGTGCCAATCACAGCGCATCCCCAAAACACCTGCATCTGGGTGCTCATGCTTTGAAACATTTCAAGAATTTCCTGCATAACTCAAAGGTTTTAGAAAAATACGCCACAAATTTACAAATAAAATAGGAAATGCAAATGAAGAAAGGGAATTTATTTGTCTTTTTTGATGTTTTTGGGGAAAGAACGTCATTTCCTTCCTTGTTTTCCTTTTCCCTCAGCGGAAAAAACACTAACTTTGCAGTTGTATTTAGATAAGGACATGTGTATGAAGATAGGATTTGATAATGAGAAATACCTGAAGATTCAGTCAGAACATATTCGTCAGCGCATTGCGCAGTTTGACGGCAAACTCTACCTTGAGTTGGGAGGAAAACTTTTCGACGACCATCACGCCTCTCGTGTGTTGCCTGGCTTTAAGCCCGACAGTAAGTTGCGAATGTTCAAGCAGTTGAGCGATAGTCTTGAGATTGTCATCGTGATTAGTGCAGAGGATATTGAGAAGAACAAGATGCGTGCAGATTTGGGCATTACCTACGACGAGGATGTGATTCGTTTGCGCGACGAGTTCATGAGCCGTGGCTTTATGGTAGGCTCTGTTGTGCTCACCCATTATGATGGTCAGCGTTCTGCCGATCAGTTTCGTCAGCGTCTTGACCGCATAGGCATCAAGTCTTATTGCCATTATCTGATAGAGGGGTATCCTCACAATGTGGATGTCATTGCCTCGGATGAGGGCTTTGGCAAGAATGAGTTTGTGGAGACATCTCGCCCGCTCGTCATTGTGACAGCCCCAGGTCCGGGTAGTGGCAAGATGGCTGTTTGTCTTAGCCAACTCTATGGCGAGAACAAGCGTGGCGTGAGGGCAGGATATGCCAAGTTTGAGACATTCCCAGTGTGGAGTCTGCCTCTCAAGCATCCTGTCAATATTGCTTATGAGGCGGCTACAGCCGATCTCAATGATGTCAATATGATTGACCCTTTTCACTTTGATGCTTATGGCCAGGTGGCAATCAATTATAACCGTGATATAGAGATTTTCCCTGTGCTGCATGCGCTCTTTGAGGGTATCTATGGGGAAAACCCTTACAAGTCGCCTACTGATATGGGTGTGAACATGGTAGGATTCTGTATTTCAGATGATGAGGTGTGTTGCCAGGCTTCTAAGGATGAGATAATCCGTCGCTACTACGATGCTACAAATAAGTTGGCGAATGGGGCTTGTAACGACAATGAGGTGAGCAAGATTCGCATGCTCTTCAATCAGGCTAAGATTTCGACAGACTTCCGCCGTTGCACTGTGGCGGCTAATGAGTTGAAGAATAGTTCTGGTCAGCATTCAGCAGCAATGGAACTGGAGGATGGCACGATTATTACTGCCAAAACAGGTTCTTTGCTCGGATGTTGTGCTGCACTCATCCTCAATGTCACCAAACATTTGGCTGGTATAGACCACGACATAGAATTGATACCTCAGAGCATGATTGAGCCTATTCAGAAGACGAAGACGGAATACCTTGGCGGTCGGAATCCTCGTCTTCACACAGATGAGGTGCTTGTGGCTATCTCTGTGCTTTCGCAGAATGATGAGAACTGTCGCAAGGCATTGGAGCAACTTCCTAAACTTCGTGGTTGTCAAGTGCATAGTACAGTGATGCTCAGTGAGGTGGACCGCAAGATATTCAAGAAATTGGGTTGCGGTTTGACTTGCGACCCTGTGAAGAAGAAGTGATTGGATGCAAGTATGACATATTTGTTGAACTTAAGTTCCATCTATAAAGAAGGCATGTTCTGTTGAAGAGCATGCCTTCTTAAGGTCTGATTGGGAGGCTGAGTTGTGGTGGAAATGCCTAAGTCGTTGTTGGTGTATGACACCAATTTAGTATGAGATAGAGCATGATGCCTCCGCCACGCATCAGATTTCTCACTCATAAATATGGTTTGATGATTGATCCACAAAAATCAAACGTCCGAAAATTCACCCATATGACATTGTTGGCACGAAATGCTCACACCTGTCCCAGCCTCACCCTTCATCTTGCTCTCATATTCTCTTGTGCCACCCAAGAAAAAGGTGGTGGAATTATCTGAGACTCATCTCGAAGGCATCTCGAAGGCATCTCGAAGGCTCGCAGAAGCATGGAGAGGGGGAGTTTGCCCGTAAAGAATTCTTTTTCATTTTTGTTTCATGCCAATTGGATATGGATGCACGGGCATCTCTTGATGGTTGGATGAGGTTTCTACGTATGAATCGTGTGAGTTCGACATGAGAAACTCTTTGTTTGATTCATAGATGAGGCTCACCCCGAAAGGTGCATATCCTAAAAAGAGAACTTGTCTAAAATTTCTGTCAGCTTGCCGAAACTCATTCCTTCAAATCCTTCCAACACATAGTTACACTTGTTGGTGATTTCTTCTCTCGTGTGTCCTGTGGTCAATCCGAAAGTGAAGATGCCAGAAGACATGCCTGCCTGCAATCCTGTGTAGGCATCTTCAAACACCACACATTCGTCTATATCTGCATTGAAGACTTTAGCTCCCAGCAGATAGCAGTCGGGTGCAGGCTTGGAGGCAGAGAAATCCTCGGCAGTCAATACCTTATCAAACAGACTGTCGAAATGTGTGATTTGTTTCCTCACACTGTTGATTTTGGGGATGTTGGAACTGGTCACTACTGCACACATCACATCATTCCTCTTCAGGTCTTCCAGAAAACTGAGTGCTCCAGGATAGAAGTCGTATCTCATCTCTGCTTCCCACTGGTTCAGTCCTTCAGTGATTTCTGCTTGCCACTGTGGGTCGGGAAAGTAAGTGTCGAAAATTTGTGTGAGGGTCGTGCCTTTGATGAGATATTCCAGACGAGGCACGTCTGGGCGGTACTTTCTGGCCATAGAGCCCCAAAACACAGTGTACTGATCCTCAGTGTCCACCAAAGTTCCGTCAAGGTCAAAAAGGGCTGCTTTGATTCTTCTGCGCTTAGGAAAATTCTTGTCACCATTTGCAACCTGCTTGCTCCAAGGCGAGACAGTCTTCTCATCTTCCACGTCTTCATTTCTTTTTGTCCAAAATGTTGCCATCGCTGTATTGATTTTCTTGCAAAGGTAGTTATAATATGCTCTCCATCAACCTTTTTTATTCATAAAAAAACTAAACACTGAAGGATTTGTTATTTTTATTTCTTATTTTTGCAAGCAGAAATTTCTTAAATCAAAAAATACACAAAACCCTTTTCAAACAACAAACACATGAACAAGTACTCTCTTTTAGCAGTATCACTGCTCGTGAGCATGTCAAGTTTTGCTCAAACAAAGAATCTTCCAGCACCTAACATGCAACGCAAGACACTCTCTGTGATGGAAACTTTTCAGCAGCGCAAGTCTGTGCGCGAATACAGCGATAAGATGTTGTCTGACCAAGACCTTGCCGACCTGCTTTGGGCTGCTCAAGGCAAGAACCGTCCAGATGGACACATCACTGCCCCTACAGCAATGAATCGCCAGGAGATTCGTCTCTATGTTTTCACTGCCCAGGATGTTTCACTCTATGACCCTCAGACTCACACGCTCTCTCAGGTGACCACAGGTGATCATCGCGACATTGTGGCTGCAGGTCAGAATTTCACCAAGACTGCGCCTGTTGTATTAGTGATGGTGGCAGATATGGATAAGTTTGGTTCTACCAATCAACATGCCCAGTGGATGGTGGCTGTAGATACAGGCATTGTGAGCGAGAACATCAATCTCTACTGTGCTGCAGCAGGTCTCTGCACCGTTCCTCGTGGCAGCATGAATGCTAATGCCATTCGAGAACTTCTTGGTCTCAGCGAAAACCAGATTCCGCTCATCAACAACCCAGTTGGCTTCCCAAAATAAAGAGAAACGTTAAAAAACAATACTTTTGTTTTGTATTGTCTGGAAATTGTGCTATCTTTGCAGCCGATTAACAGAAATCGGGAAGTAGCGCAGTTGGTTAGCGTACACGTCTGGGGGGCGTGTGGTCGCCAGTTCGAGTCTGGTCTTCCCGACTATCAGAATGGCAAGAGTGGTGTTTTTAGAATGCCACTCTTGTTTTTTCTATCCAAAGCAATTCCATCATGGCAGATAAGATGACACCTGAGCAGCGCAGTCATTGCATGCGCAGAATACGGTCGAAGAATACCCGACCAGAGATGCTTGTGCGTCGTTTCCTCTTCAGCCACGGGGTTCGCTATCGGGTGCATGTCAAATCGCTTCCTGGCACTCCCGACCTTGCTATTGCAGGTCTGCGCACTTGCATTTTTATCAATGGATGTTTTTGGCATGGTCATGAGGGCTGTTCACTCTATCGTATTCCACAGACTCATGTGGACTTTTGGACTCACAAGATTCTGCGCAACAAGGAGCGTGACCATGAGAATCGTTTGGCACTCAAGTCTCTGGGCTGGCATATGGTGGAGGTTTGGGAATGTCAGCTCAAACCCAAGGTGCGTGAACGCACCCTTCAAGGTCTGCTTCGCACGCTCAACTACATTGCTTTAGAAAACCATGGAGCAATTCTCTCCTACGATTTCAGCACAGAAGAGAAACCAAGTTTGGCGGCAGAAGAAATAGGAGATGGTCAGTAAATAAGAATAACATTATAGATATATATAAAATATGTACGTTAGAATTTCTACTACACTGGGTGACATCTTAGTTAAACTTTATGATGAGACACCTCTTCACCGTGATAATTTCATCAAGTTGGCGAAGGAAGGCTATTACAATGGCACAATCTTCCACCGTGTCATCAAGGATTTTATGATTCAGGGCGGTGACCCCAATTCCAAGAATCCTACTCCAGAGAGGCGTTATGGCACAGGTGGTCCAGACTATACCATTGAGGCTGAAATAAAGCCAAACCTCTTTCACAAGCGTGGTGCTTTGGCAGCAGCTCGTCAGGGCGATGAGGTCAATCCAGAGCGTCGCAGCAGTGGTTCGCAGTTCTATATTGTCTGGGGAAAGCAGTATCAGACCAATCAGATGGCTCAACTTGACAAGCAGATGCTGATGCAGGCTCAGCAACAGATTTTTAATGAACTTGTGCAGGAAAATCGCACGAAGATCATGGAACTTCGCCGCAATCGTGATCAGGCTTCACTCATGGAGTTGCAGGATGATCTTTTGGCTCAGACCAATGCCATTGCAAAGGAGCGTGGCATCAAGGGACTCTCTGACGAACAGAAGGACATCTACTCCACTATTGGTGGCACTCCTCATCTGGATGGTCAATATACTGTGTTTGGAGAGGTAGTAGAGGGTCTTGACGTTGTAGGTAAGATTCAGGAAACAGATACGCTCTCAGGCGACCGACCAAAACAGGATATTGTCATGACTGTGACAGTGGAGGATTAAGTCATGGATGGAAATTCCGCAAAGATAGCGACAGGGGAAATCACGCTTAATGAGGCTCAACGCCTTGTGGACGAGTGGATTCGTGCCTATGGAGTGCGCTATTTCTCCGAACTGACCAATATGGCTATTCTCACTGAGGAGGTAGGCGAACTTGCTCGCATTATGGCTCGAAAATATGGTGACCAGTCTTTCAAGGCAGGTGAACCCCAGGATCCAGCCGACGAGATGGCTGATGTGCTTTGGGTTCTTCTCTGTTTGGCCAATCAGACAGGCGTCAATCTCACAGAGGCTCTGCGCAAGAATCTGGAGAAGAAAACCTCTCGCGACAAGGAGCGTCATCTCAATAATCCCAAACTTAATCCTAAAGTGGATGGCTGAGTAGTTCTCTTTCTTGCACCTCGCAAGAAAAATCTCATACGAACGCAAAATTTTTTATTGGGATGAAAGAAAATTATTGCTGTCCGGTAAAACTCAGAAGTGCATAGAAACCTTGCCCGAAGCCCAGTAAAATCAGGCTTCGGGCTTTCTTTTTGAAAAAGTAAGCCCCCTTAATCGAACAAAGTAGGATTTGGCG
>JAAYDO010000095.1 GCA_012729225.1 Bacteroidales bacterium
AGACCATTATCCTCACCGCCCTTGTGGCTCTTGAGCACCTCTATATCATGTGGATGGAAACCTTCGCCACAACCAGTAAAACCACATCAAGAACATTTGGCATGAGTCAAGAGACCTTGCGCGACAAGAACATCTCCACCCTCTTCAAGAATCAAGGAGTATATAACGGACTCTTGGCTATTCTGCTCATCATTGCCATCTGGCAACAAGACCTGCTCTGGGTGCGTCTTCTTCTTGGCTATGTAGTGCTTGTAGCCGCTTATGGCAGTCTGACCAGCAATCCTTACATCATCCTCAAGCAGGGCGGTCCAGCACTTCTTGCCCTCATCTGCAGCTTCATCTCTTTTTGATTCCAAAAGGCTTCTTCCTCCTCTTTTAACGTGAGTTCATAGAATTCAGAAAATGAACAGATGATTTAGATTAGTGTCTCTCGGAGCAACTCTTTTCCGACCTTTTTTCATCATCAATGAATACTGACAAGAATCATCTGTAAAGATCGGCAAAGAGAATCAGTGAAGACTCTTTCCTATTGACATGGCAAAGGAAAGGAGCACTTCTGCTATCATCATCAAAAGAAGGACAACTGGCGGTCACTTTTTCTGTCGGGCGACTTGTCTCGATTGTCTCAATCTCGCCCCATCCGACATGTTCCTAAAATGCCGGATTCTGATTTTAACCTTTTTGCCTCTTGTGCCACAGTGCGCATCTGGGGTATTTGTGATTGAGACAATTGAGATAATTACTGTCAATACACCCTCCCCACACCTCTGCGAGCCTTCGATATGCCTTCGAGAAGGCTTCGAGAGGAGTCTTGAATAATTATTCGAACTCACGTTTTTACTGAATTTTAACACAGCATGGACACATTTGTTACCATTCGTGCCTTGTATTCTCTATAACTTTGCACCGAAAACAATTAAACGAGTTAATTATGAATACATCAAGACATCAATTTACAGAGTGGCCAACAGATTTGCTCATCGACTATGCCCTCAAAGTACATCACCGTGGCATTCGTGAGGCTGGACCAGCCCTACACAGACTCATTCACAGCATCAAAGAGGGAGATCCTGTGATGGAAGAAATATCAGAACTCTTTGGTGAGTCGCTCAATGATTTGGAAAATCACTTGCTCAAAGAGGAACAGGTGCTCTTCCCTTACCTTTACGACATGCTTGAAGCCCAGAGACAAGGAGGTCAAATAGGTCCTATGCACTGTGGCTCTATCTCCTTCCCTATTGGAGTAATGATGACAGAACATGATGGCGAGGTGGAACGACATCAGCGCATCAGCAAACTCACCAATGGCTATACTGCTCCTGAAGGTGCCAGCGACACCTATCGCCAGGTTGTGGAAGGGCTGAAGGAGTTTTCTGCTAACCTCCATGAACACATTCATATAGAAAACGACATCATTTTCCCACGATGCCAAACCATAGAGAACGAGATTGTGGGATAAATGAAACAACCACGATAAATTAAAAATTTATACCTGTAGTCAGGATTATAAATAGAGATTTTATATTATATCTATATCGTAGAGTCCTCACATATGTTGGAAAAACGCTGAGGATCATTAACTAATATAAGAAGATGAAGTTTGAAAAAGGAAAGACATTTGTGGTAAGCGAGATGGTAGATTACGCCGAAGGTGGTGTAATAAGTAAGGAACTCATTCACAGCAATGCTGGAAGCGTGACATTGTTCAGCTTTGATGCTGGTCAGGGACTCTCAGAGCATACTGCACCATTTGACGCATTCATCCAAGTAGTGGATGGCGAGATGTTGCTCAATGTGGAAGGAACAGACAACCACATCAAGGCGGGAGAAGGTTTTGTGATACCCAGTGGAGCTCGCCACTCCGTAAAGGCCGAACAGCAGTTTAAAATGATCATAACAATGGTTCGTGGATAACAATAAAATGAAAGAAAGAAAGGAAACAAGATATGAACAAGACACTGGTAGTATATGGTTCAACAACAGGTAGTTGTGAGGACTATGCAAAGAGGATAGCAGAAAGACTCCATGCAGAAGTGATGAACATAAGCGATGTTGATGCAGACAAGTTCAGCGAATATGACAATCTCATTCTTGGCACTTCCACATGGGGCGCAGGCGAGTTGCAAGATGACTGGTATGATGGTTTAGAGACACTGAAGTCTGCCAACCTGAGTGGCAAAACCATAGCACTTTTCGGATGTGGTGATGCAGAGGGATATTCTGACACCTTCTGTGGTGCTATGGCAGAAATCTACAATGCAATCAAGGATTGTGGAGTAATTCTGATAGGTTCAGTAGATGCAAGTTCCTACAGTTATGATGATTCAGAAGCCGTAGTGGATGGAAAGTTTGTAGGGTTGGCAATCGATGTTGCAGAAAGCGACAGTCAAACGAATGAGCGCATCAGCAAATGGGTAGAGGAAATCAAGACATCACTGTAAAACTGTCACCAGCAACCCTGCCTTATTCATTTCTCAATCAGTTCAACAGCACAAATGGACTAATGACTGAGTAACAAGAATCTTTATGGGAAAGCAAAAGCGAACAACCTACTTAAAAAGGTTGTCCGCTTTTTTCTTCATCTGCCATCCATTGACATTTGATTTTCTTCAGATGATTCTGACTGCCAATAACTCACAGTATTACATATTCTTTCCCTTGATCTGGACTAAAGCCTGTGTTAAGCAATGTGTTATGAAGCAAAAAGAAGTATTTTCCGATGTATGATAAGAAAATAGAAGGCTTTTCATGTATTCCTTACACATCTTTAATTATTTATACGTACATTTGTTCGTAGATTAAAAACATCTTGGAAAGGGAAAGAGTTGTATTGAAGTGCTATACAATGACCTTGCAGGCTTGCATCCCCTCTTTCTCAAATGAACCCACATCAGTATTGAAGATGCTCAGAAAGCATCTTCAATCGTGTCTGTCCACCCTACTCCTCTGCACCAATTCTCTTTGCTTAACGAACCACCGTGAAGTTTTCCTTCAGGCTGAAAGCCTTCTCATTGTTCTTGGTCTTGACAGTATAGGTCTCACCCACCTTAAAGGCAGGAGTTGTGATCAAACTGGAACTTCTTCCTAAAGAGAAAGGCACAGTGACAGCATCAATCTGCTTGCCCTGAGCATCGAAGATATAGACAGGCTCATCCTTCTGGATATTGATGCCGATGATCAAAGCCGTTGGCTGTTTGGCTGTCTCGTTGGTGGGCACAGATGGCATATCTCCCATACCAGCACCTACGGTGAAGACCTTTCCACCTGTAATCTCTATAGGGGCAAAATCACAGTCCAATCCTTCCTCTGGCATACCTACCTCACTCCACGCATATACCGTGCCACCAGTGATGATGATGGCTGCTCCGTCCTGTTGGTTCTGCTGACCAAAGCCTCCACCTCCGAAGAACATGCCAAAGCCACCGCCATAGTTAGAATCCACGGCATCATTGTTGGTACTTCGAGCCACCACGTTAGCACCATTGAAATAGATGCGTCCTCCCGAATTGATGGCATCATCCACTGCCCTCACATTTACCTCACCACCATTCAGTTCTATTCCCAACTTTCCCTCTATGCCTTCTGCTCCAGCCGCATGCGTCACCACTGTCACACGCCCACTGTTGATCATCACCTTGCCTTGAGCCTTGATGCCCTTTGTAGAACCTACATATTTGTTTTTTCCTGCAGGAATGGTATAGCCCAAGTCCGTTGTGTCACTTCTCTCGCCAAAGCCACCAAAGCCTGCAAAAGGACCTCCACCAAAGCCACCCTGCATTGTGCTGTCGTTCATCTCGGGGAAATATCCTCCGAACGGACCGCCAAAGCCACCCATCTGTGGAGGACCAGCAAAGTCTCCTCTTGGTCCACCAAACGGACCACCAAAACCTCTTCCCTGCCTGGTACTATCGTTTCTCTCACCAAATCTGCCAAAATCACCACCAAACAGACCACCAAAGCCACCCTGCATTGTGCTGTCGTTCATCTCGGGGAAACCTCTTCCGAACAGACCGCCAAAACCTCCGAAAGCATTCTCCTTCACGCCCAGATTGTTTCCCCTTGTCTCCACATTCAGAGTGAGATCCTCTATGGTGATATTATCCTTGCAGTTGATACCCTTACAGCCATCGCCTGTAGCCATCACATTCAGCACCCCTTTGCCAGAAAGCCTAATCTTGTCCTTAGCCCAAATCACAGCCGCCTTATGATTGGCTGTGTCATTGCAGGCAGCGACCTTGAGCGTATTCTCCGTTCCCTTCTCGGCAGTAATCTCCACTCTCTTTCTGTTCTTCAACCACAGAGGAGCACCCTCCTGGCTTGTCAGATTCAGTCCTTTCATCCGGATCTTTGCCCTTCCCTCCGATTTCAACACGAGCTGACCATCCTCGCTCTTGCCCGTGAGAAGCACCTCCAGCGTATGAGACTCGAAAGTGCTGACCACATACACATGAGCACCATCCACCTCCACCTTCACACTATCCTTTGCATCCTGCAGAACTTTCACCTTGTTTCCATCAAAACGAATAGTAATATCCTGTGCATGAGCAACTCCAAAACATAGCATAGACACCCATGCTAACAATAACCTGTATTTCATTTCTTTTCTTTTAATTGATACATTTCATTAGATAATCCATCACCCCAAAAAGATTAATTGAGCCATCAATCTTTTTTCCATATTTATTCCTCTCACCCTAAAAAGAGGAAGAGAAAAGTATATTTCCTCCCTAAAATTTTGAGGGAAAAGAGAAAACCCGTAACTTAGTGGCGCAAATAATCTCTATTCACACAACTATCTAAACGAACTATCATGAATTGGAATCATCTTCTTGGACTGACTGCCTTTGCAGTGATTACCACAACAGCCATCAGTTGTATGGGAAATGATGCCCCAAAAACTGACCATGAGCAAGACATGGAAGCAAGTGCCATGACCAGCAATGACGGAAAGGCTTTTCTATCATTGGAACTTGCCATGTATAATCTAAAGGGACAAGTGAAGCATCTGACAACCAGCAAAATGTGGACAGACAAGGAGGGAAATCCCTTGAAAGATGCAGGATATGGGATGAAAGAGGACACACTGGACTACTCTGCAGACGGGAAACTCCTGAAATACAAGGTGAGACTGGATGACCCCAAGGTGAAGCATTTTGCCAGAAGAAATGCTCTCGGGCAGATGGTGCACTACAAGTCTGACTATGAGTCGCTGCAGGGTACAAACTACAACGAGTGGGAAGTGCAAAGCGACGAATACTTCGCCTATGACGAACTGGGACGATTGGTGCATATCTCATGGGACTCTTTTGACACTGGCGGCAAGATAGGCATATCCTACAACGAGAATGGTGATGAGATTTTCCGCACCTACGACAATGACTCAGCAGAAGAGGCATCCTACTGGATTGAGTATTCAGACACCAAGAAGGATGCTCATGGCAACTGGATTGAGCGAAAAGGCATCAGACGAGGACCTGCATACAACGAGAAGACAGAAGACTTTGAGGTCACAGTATCCTACTTCACCGAAACTCGAGAGATAGAATACTACTAACTTCCACCTTCTTTGTTTCCTCACACATATCAACCACTCCACATCAGACATTATTGATGTGGAGTGGTTTTCTTTTTTCTAAAATGAAGGAAAAGGCTGGCACATGATTGTCACGCACTACAATAAAGAGAGTCGGATGAAATCATCCATCCCTACCCCTTTTGTCTGTCAAGAGTGTAAATATAAACAAACATAAGTGAGGGTGACATGTCAGAAAACACCTTTCATTTGACACATCAAAGGATTGAAACCTACTGCATGCTCCAACGAACAATGCTTCATGTTGCAACGCACCATTGTTCAATGGCCAATGAAGAATGCTTCAAGTGCCAACGAACAATGGTGCGATGAGCCATGAACCATACATGTCTTTTTCCCAGACAAGCATGGAACCCTCTAAAGTTATTTAAATATTTGTATATGAATAAGATACAACGGATAAAAGGAATCAGGAGAACATCCTTCTTTTCTTGGAAGAGTTACCCAACGGCAAGGCATGTAAGAACAACCACCTCTTTCTTCCCACGCATCATGCACATTTTATCACCGTAATAATTGTAATGTGCGTAAGCGCAGAAAGGTGTATCTTTTTCGATTTATTTTATATATGTGAATGTTTCGTATAAACGTATTAATGGCTAATTTGATATAGGTTCTGTCAGATCACGAAGATATTTCCCTTCTAAAGAATAGGCTTTCACAACACTGTAGCGACCTCCCTTCGGATAGTATCCATAGTCTGCGATATGGATTTCTTCCTTTTGGGAATCAAATCCCTGAACACCTTCCGAACCTGGGAGTTGCATGACCGTTTGGGCTTCTGTATCTATGAGGTAAGTCCAGATGTTGCGCGCATCAGGACATCCTTGCACAATAATCTTGCTGCAGTCGCCAGGGAAAAGCCATCCCTGCTCTGCAACAGCAATTTCATTAACACCAACTTCCACTCCTTCCTTCTTTGTTGCCAACTCTTCCCATCTGGGTTTAGCCGATGGATTGGTCACACATAACTTAGAGACTGTGCCTGAACGTTCGTCTGCCAACCATATTGAGACAATTTTGGCATCGGGAGTCTCTTCTTCCACATTGAAGAAGAGGGCTGTCTGGAAAAAATTATCCATTCTTTGGGCTGTGGATGGAAGTTCGCTTATGTCAAGATATTCCTCTTCCCAGAAGGATTCTTCCCCTATTTCATCTCCAGAAAGAGGTCGCATGGCATGCCACTCAAGTTTCAGTCGTTTAGCATCAGCAGGATTGATGCCCAACGCTTTGGCCACAGCAATGAGTGGCTTGAGTTCTCCATCAGAAATAATAAAGATGGCAGATTCGTCTATTTGCTCTTCCTCGCTGATAAAAACTTCGGGAATGCCATCATCATTGATGTCACCAAGGGCATAGTGGGTGAAGTCTTTCCAATCCCCTACTTCCTTCGTGTATTGTTCATAGAGATGAATCATGCCTCCCATTTCTGTATAAAAGAAATCATATTTGTTGCCATCGTATTCGAAATAATGAATGAAGGCGACCATTCCACTATAAGGAAGACTCTCATAGAGAAAGATACCGTTGTCGGGGGAAGAACTGGCGAAAAGGGAAGAGGATTTCCACGATGGGCGGAACTGACTGACAGGATTCTCCTCGGGAGTGAGTGTGGAGGTGGCTGGATTGAAGTCGTAGAAGCATATCACGCTTTCAACGATGGAATCTGCAGGCTGAGAAACAAACACATAGAAAAGCTGATGATTGTTGGAACGAGGCAGAACAGCAGATTCAAGCGAACCAATGTTGATTTCTGTCTCTGTCTCATTGTTTAAGCTAATGGCATTATCTGCAATGGAGACATATCCTGCATCCGTAAAGACCGTGGAGTCAGGAGATTGCTTGGCTTTTTCAATATGGGCCAAAATGGAATCAGCAGGCTGAATCTTCCACTCGTCGTTGAACGCTTTGAGAAAATCCTCTACACTTACAGAGTCTTTGTTTTCGGAAGAAAGTGTGATGCTCACATCTTGCCAACCTTTTTTCAGTGCTTCAAAACCGAACTCATGACCAGAAACATCTGGGATGGGATGACATGCCACAAGTAGAAACATGAAAGCAAAAGATAATAAATAAGAGAACTTTTTCATATTGTTGGGTTTTTTTAGAGATATAGGTGAATGAAATATGTTGATTCTATTTGACAGGATGCCATCATCTGTCGGAATAGTTATACATTATTTATATATATACTATCCGATCAGATAATCTATGGATTGAATTTTGCCCATGACTGAAGAAAGTGCATCTTTGAGTTGAGCAAGGAGATTGTTGGAGTCAATGTAATCACTGACTTCCTCGTGGGGAATGTGCAGGAGAACCACACCATTGTGGAAGGAAACAATGCGCACCTGCATGAAGTACATTGTAAATATTCTTGCGCCAAAAGAGGATGTAAGGATGTCACGAAATGCAGGATCGGTGAAACTCATATTATCCCATTGAGAAGATGAGGAAGACTTTTTCCTATCTAAAGGCATCTCGCTTTCGTGGAGTTGCATCTTCTCTTCTCGCTTGATTTCTTCAGCAATCACCTCTTCATAATCACTAATCACATTGCGAAGAGCTGTAAAGGCATACTTCTTTTTGTCAGCAATATTGCTTCCTTTCTTTTCTATATACTTTTTCACTTCATACATCTTTGCAATGAAGTTATCAATATTTTCTTCATTGACACGCTTAAGAAGTTGGCTTACCTCGGAAACTCGGAACTTGAACTCTTCTTTGAGGTAAACAGTAATGGCAATCAATTTTTTTGCATGTGAAGCAGAGTGATTCTGTTGCTTGCCAAGATCGCTGATAGTGATGGTGAAGAGTATCTTTTCGGGAGTTCCATTCTTCCTTCCCTCTGGATAGATTTCCTGAAACTCGAAGTAGCAATCAGCCTCTCCCTGTTCTGCCAATTCACGGAGCTCATCAGCAGCGGTGTTGAGCACACGACGCTTGAATTGGCGATATTCGGTGTATTTCTTTTCCACCCAACTCCACTTACCATTCTCCACCTCTTCGTAGGCAAGAAAGCCAAGGATTTTGCGTAACTCGCTATACTCAACCTCCCAACGACCAAAAGACTTATAGGCAGTGATGATCATGTAGAGACGGCTCGTGTATTGGCTGGAAGAGTTGCGAGCCACAGCCTTGATGTATTTGCTATAGCGGGTAAAATCAAAAATGTCACGCGCCTGTCCACGGTTGAAGTTGAAACGGATGAATCCCTTGCGACGACCACGATCGTTGTCCTCTGAAGGGACCATGATGCTGTCGAACACGTGTGAGAGTTTCATCATCTTCATGCCATCCACTTCCTCTGGACGCTTGATGGTAGCACCCATCAGACGATATGCCATGTTCTCTACATCGTTGTAGTAGTCTGGGCGGTTGGAAACAGCAGCCAAACTCACATCAACATGAGCCAATCCATCTTCTCCGAAATCCTCTTCCTTGAAGACAGCATTCCCCTCCTCGCCCATGTGGGCAATGAAATCATTGATCTTCACCTGAAGTGCTCCCATCAACTCTACCATGATATGAGTCTGCGTGAGCGAGAGATCGCCACGCATGACCGACAATGCATAGGGTTGCTTTATCCACTCCACATCCTGAGGCAGGTTCTTCATGATGGATTCATCCTGCGCCTTTTTGGTTTTCTGGGAAGAAACGGTTTTGACTGTGCCCGTATTCCTTTCCTGGTCTTCTTTCATCCGATAAGTATATAGGTTTTATGATTGCTGTCATAGAGACCGAGATTCTTCTAATGATCATTTTATTTCCAAAGGAGACTCGCAAGTACAAAAATGACAGGCTGGTATTTATTTCATTGCAAAGATGAAAATATTTTTCTGAAAACAAAAGTTTTTTCAACACTTTCTGTCTTTTTTGTTCATAAAAATGCAAGGAGAAGGGGCTTTTGTCGTGACAAAAGTGTGTTAAAGAGAAGAATGCTAAAAAACAAAAGGGAGCATGTTGGGAATTTGTCACATACATATATAATATAGGGAATTTGTCGCAAGACAGTTTGGATTTTGTCACATAAAAGCAAATGAGTAGGGATTTTGTCACAAAAGAATGGAATTATAAAGGGTTTTCGTCACAGTTATATTGGGGTTTTGTCACAGTTATGTTTGGAATATGTCACGTTTTTGTCTTCCATCTATTTGTTTTTCAACTCATTACATTCTTCTATATTTTATATATTATTTTATTAAAATTTTAAGAAAGACCCTTCTTTGTTATTTTTTTATTCAATGATAACAAGTTTATAAAAGTAAACTGAAGATTCTTTCTCTTTTTTGAGGATAAATATCTTTTATACTCAATGTTTCTTTGTATCAGACTTATTCCCTTTCATCATTATATATTTCTTTCAATCTTTATAAGTAGCTTATAATCAGCGATTGTTTGGTATTTGTCACGCACTTTTTATATCCATGATAGTTCTCTCTTGGGTATTTGTCACATATTTATTTATACGTTTATATACCTCTTCTTTGGTATTTGTCACGCTTCTTTTCTTGCTGTTTTGTATATGAATATATGCTTTTAAGAGGAAGTCAATGGTCTTTTATTGTTTGGTTTTTGTCACAGCATTTACTCGGATAAATGATATAAATAACATTCTAAATATCTATTTTTCAAATAGATACATTATTATCTTTAAACAACATACCTAAAGGTGTGACAAAAATGGGTTAGTCGGATGTGACATTTTCGTCTTAAAAGGGCACATTTTACCGTGACAGATTCGTATTTAGCATCCTTCTTGAAATGCACTTATATCTTTTGAAAATGAATTAGTTATGTATTTTTTTCTCTCTCTATTCTTTATTTTTTCTGATGATGGATGATTCCCTAAAGGATGAAAAATACCGTGACGGATATGTATTGGGTATTTGTCACGATTTTCATATTTTTATTATGCAAATACTTTCTTTAATCTTTACTAAACTTATATGAATCAATCGTTTATTGAATATATATCATTTTGGTTTTGCATATACATAATTCCATTACAATTAAAATGTCTCATTAGCACTTTGGTATTTGTCACAATTCTATCTGATGAAAGAATAAAATAATAAAAGGCTCAAGATGGCTGTTGCTCACTAAGGACAAGGATGTGTTCGATGACGAGAAGAAGAGAAGACTTGACAATATCCTCACTACCAATACACCGCTGTTCCATGCATACTATCTCAAGG
>JAAYDO010000103.1 GCA_012729225.1 Bacteroidales bacterium
ACTTCAGCTCTTGTAATTGTTGGGTCTAGTCTTCAAATGGTTGGAGATATATTTGATCCTTGAAATGTTAAAAGATAATTATATATTTAGCCTGGCGAAGAAGAGATTGAGAAAAAAGGCTGGTGAAAGTTCTGGAAATAGATTATTACATCTAGCTAAACTTCTTTTCACATTCATTTACTAAATTATCAAGATATTCTATTATGCTGTCACATGTTTCTATAACATCGCTTTTTTCAAATTCCGGTGCATGAACTTTGTCACCTTTATCCAAATAACGGCTAACGTCCCAGAACCAACGACCTAAGGTTTTAGGCTCAGGTGGCTCCAATGTGGTTAATGCTTCTGTAATTTCGCTTTCTGGTGTCTCAGTTTTTGATCCTTCGTTAACTAAAATCAGATCCGCACTAAAAACGCTACTGCGTGTTGCTCCGGTTGGTATGGGCCCTTCTTTTTCGCTATAATTTCTGGCCTTTATAAGAAAACGAAGATTGGGCTGCTTACTCATTTCAGCTACTTTACTACCATACCATTCGTTACCATCTTTCTTTCCAAAGCCTTCTTTCATTCCATACTGCTTTTGCATGTGAAGTGTAATACTTCTAGCTGCTTCGACGAAGGAACTAAGATTAAAAGAGAATACCTCATCGTCTTGAAATACCTTTTTCATTTCGGAGAGATGATGTTTTGCTCTATCTAACGTGTGTCTGGTAGAGTTTTGTATCATAATTATCAAACGTCTGATCGACATTAAGAAGATATCTATAACGATTTTGATGATATCCCTTGGCTGCAACTGAGAGAATATTACAGAACTAAGTGTTTCAACAAGCAACCGTCCAAAGAGTATATCTATCCAATCAAAGATATAATATTCATCTGCAATTATAATAGAAACGAAACCGAAACGGTATTAGCAGATCAACTAAGCAAGCTTCAAACAATTATTATCCTTGATTTGACAGGTTAAGGCATGAATTTGGGCGGCCTTTTTAGGCAGCCCCCATGATCTCATCAACCGGCCCGTTATCGCCGCCTGGCCATTTCCCTTTGGGTCTGATGCTATCCTGGCCCTCTGTGGTTGCTTCTCTCTTTGGCCGGGGGAAGTATTTTCGGGCGTGCTTGCAGGGCTGGCCAAGGTGATAGATAGTGGCGGGGCAACTGCAGGCTTTCGCGGTCACAGTATAAAATGCGTCTCATTTATTCGATTTTACCAGCTTGGCCGCTCCGAGATCCAGGACGTCGGCCTCGATGGTCTTATTCAGGTATTCGGCTAGGGCTTCCACAGCGTCGGGTTTTTGCGTTATCGGGGTTTGTATTTGGACTAATATTCTTCCAGACATCTCAACTCACCAATATATGATACGCAATTATCGTATTTAAGCGTATCGTATGATTAAGCATAGTGCGGATTTAAATACGATAATAGAGTATAAAGCCCATATATGTCGGATAATAAGGTTAAGGTTACAGCATCGATGGATGCCGAATTAGTTGAGTGGATAGACAAAGAGGTTGAATCGAGGCGTTTTGCCTCAAGAACTCATGCCCTTGAATTCGCAACATCGCGACTGAAGAATGAGATTGAGAAATGACAGGTTTGACCCTGCCCACTGCATCATCAATGGTGAGTTGAGATGCGATATGCACCTGCACTGACAAGGATATAGCTTTACCGAAATTGCGAATAAATGCCGATGATATTTATTCATGGTGGAAAATCGCCACTCATTTACCAGTAAAATAGCGCCGAGGGTGGGATTC
>JAAYDO010000133.1 GCA_012729225.1 Bacteroidales bacterium
ATCGGGCAAATCGATCAAGTCAACGACTTCTGGAAGCAAATTATTAATAATGGAATTGAACCCAGGCTAGATGGTGATGTCTTCTATCTTATTGGGACGGTAGGTCAATATGATCATTTCAGCTAGTTATAAAACAGATATACCAAGATTTTATGGGGAGTGGTTTGCCAACCGGCTTGATGCAGGCTATTGCATGATGGTGAATCCATATAACACGAAACAAGTGATCAAAATAAGCTTGAAGCGTGAAGATGTGGATGGATTTGTTTTCTGGACAAAAGATCTCGGCCCCTTCATGGATAAGTTAAATGTTATTCATCAGAAGGGTTACCCTTTTACAGTTCAATACACGATACATGATTATCCACGTGAACTTGAAACATTTGTTACAAAAAGAAAGAAATCTGTTAATTATATGAAGATGATTGCAGAAAGATTTGGCCCTCATGTGGCTGTTTGGCGCTATGATCCCATAATTATTACCTCATTGACGTCATTTGATTTTCATTTAAATAATTTTGAGACATTGGCTCAAGAATTAGAAGGCACGACGAATGAGGTTGTAATTTCTTTTGCACAAATATACAAGAAAACTTTAATTAATTTGAACAAGGCTTCCGAATTAACCGGTTTCAAATGGGAAGATCCAGCAGATGAAAAGAAAATAGAAATTGCATCATTAATGGCTGAAATTGCACATAGTCATGAAATGCAATTAACTATGTGCTCCCAGAAGCAGTTTCTAGCTCAAGGAGTTAAAGAGGCTCGTTGTATCGATGCTCGTAGGTTATCAAAGATGGGTGGATCTCCAATTCGTGCTAAACTTAATGGAAATAGGCGTGATTGCGGTTGTTACGAGTCAAAAGATATCGGAGATTACGACACTTGCCCTCACGGATGCGTGTATTGCTATGCAGTTCGCAGTATAAAATTAGCTAAGGAGCGATTCAGACAGCATGATCCTAATGGTGAATTTTTATATACGCACAAAGAAAATAATAACACAAAATTTGAAATTGATAAAGGAGTAAACAAATCTCGACAAACAAAACTATTCTAAATTTTAAGCCACAGATGAAGAATGGATTAAATTGAGCATGTTCTTGGCCGCGTAAATGGGGCGAAAAGGCTGCGACCCATAGGATGAGTGGATCTCCTCTGGCCGCTTGGACCCTTTTGCTCTGATAGCTGGGCAATACAAGAGTTTGCCACTCTCCTCACAGGAGATGGGCCTGCGCAAAGCTGCCTCTAATGAGAGGGTCGAGTACCGTGGAACTCTGTGGCTTCTCGATGCAATGATAGAGGAGGACACGATATCTGGAGCAAAAGGCCATATGTCTCTCGGGCTTATGCTCAATGCAAAAAGGCGCCTCCAAAAAAAAGAATGTATTGGCTCAAATGGCTCCTGGAAACCC
This sequence comes from Bacteroidales bacterium, assembly GCA_012729225.1. GTDB lineage: Bacteria > Bacteroidota > Bacteroidia > Bacteroidales > Bacteroidaceae > Minthosoma. Next base: position 1,416 of record JAAYDO010000133.1, read on the forward strand.
CAAGATATAGTACTATGTTCGTGAGCTTGGATCACAAAGATAAAATATAATTTTGGCTTGAACCCACATTCCGCACTTTGAGTTTGGGATCTAGTATTTTTGAAGCTATTGATTCATTCTATTTTATGAAAATATTTTAATCTAAATAAAAAGTTCTTTTGAATTCATTTGACATTAAGTTGATTTACCCTTGTGATACGAGGTGGCACAATATGCACTCGATTATGCTCGATGGGAGCGACATGGCAAGCGGA
>JAAYDO010000179.1 GCA_012729225.1 Bacteroidales bacterium
TTACAAACCATATAGTCTGAGAGAAGAATGATGCGCTTTTAGGAAAAAGGAATAATGCGTTATAAGCACAACAAGTATGTCTGTTCGGGATGATTTTTCAGAAGAGAACTTATCCCGAACTGGCGTATTAGGATGTTCTCTTAACTGTCCTACAAGGCTTTTTTATTTTTCCTCCGATGAAAAACTTTTACCTCTGGAGGAAAAATCATTCGTGTTTCCCTATGAGAGGTGATGGAAGAGGTGCATGGAGACTCGTGTTGCATGGAAAAAGGGGAAAGACTGTCATGAGTCTTTCCCCTTTTCTGTGTCAAGTGTTGGTTGGATTATTTGGTCTTATACCAGTTTTGCATGATGTAGAAGGCTTTCTTCTTCTCGCCTTTATCGCTGAAGAGACCCTTCATGTTGTAGTAGTCTTGCACGCCAGGAAGCACACGGCGGGGAGAACGGAAGTCTTTCAGAATCCATGGCGTGGTGCCAGATAGTCCCTCGATTTTGTCGAGCATGGCTATGTTCTGTTCGTAGAGGTTCTCTTGGAACTCTTCCGTCCAGCGTTGATTCTTTTCTCCACGATTGCCATACTTTGCTCCGCCACCAAATTCGCTGACGATGACGGGCTTGTCGTATGGAATTTCCCATTTCATCTTAGGAGCGTCGTTCACGTCACGATACCAGCCGATGTATTGATTGAAGCTGATGACATCCACGTATTTGTTCATGGCGTCGTTCAGACGGTTCACGTAGTTGGAAGCACCAGTCACCTCCATTGCCATTGAGATGAGACGAGTGTTGTCCTGTGTGCGTGCATAGGTTGCCAGTTTACCGAGGAATGCTTCTCGCTCTGCGGAATGTGGTGTCTCGTTGGCAATACTCCAGATGATGATGTTGGCGCGGTTTTGGTCGCGTGCAATCATGTCACGGAGTTGGTCTTGGGCATTCTGGTATGTTTGGGGGTTGGTCCATGCAATGGTCCAATATACTGGAATCTCAGACCATACAAGTATGCCCATGCGTTCTGCTTCCCTAATGGCATATTCGTTGTGTGGATAATGAGCCAGACGAACAAAGTTGCATCCCAGTTCCTTTGCCCATGAGAGCAGGGTGTGGGCATCTGCTGTGGAGTTGGCTCGTCCGCCTCCGTTGGGTTTCTCTTCATGCATGCTGATACCTTTGAGGAAGATGGGCTTTCCGTTGAGGAGTATCTGCTTCTCTTTTGTCTCGATAGAGCGGAATCCAATTTTGTCGCTGAGGTTTTCTCCGTTGATGGTAAGGTTCACCTCGTACAGTTTGGGCGATTCGGGCGACCACAACTGAGGTTTTGCTGTGAAACTAAGTGTGGCTTTGCCTTCCTTGTCTGTGGTGAGCACTTTCTTGATTTTCAGTTCAGGGATGTTGAGTGTGATTTGCTGATTGGCTTCTGCCTTGCTGAGTTGGACGGAGCATTGCAGTTGCTGGTTGGCTATTGGTTGTCCCTGCTTCATCAAGAGGGGCTTCTGGAGCTGTAGGGAGTAGTTCTCAATATAGAGAGGGGCTACATCCACAAGCAGCACATCACGAGTGATGCCGCCGTAGTTCCACCAGTCAAAGATCTGTGTTGGCACATCTTCTGCGTGTCGCTTGTTGTCCACTTTGACAATGACAACGTTCTCTCCTTCCTTCAGCGACTCTGTCACATCGAAATTGAAAGGGGTGAATCCGCCAATATGATGCCCTGCCTTCTTGCCATTCACCCACACGTAGGTGTCGTAGTTGGCTGCTCCAAAATAGAGGAGAGTTCTTCTGCCTTCCTTCTGCTTCCAGTCGAAACTCTTCTTGAACCAAACTGTTCCTTCGTAGAAGAACAGTCGCTCGTCGCGTGTGTTCCAGTCGGAAGGGATAGGCATTGTGGGCGATTTGTCAAAGTCATACTCCACAAGATCCTCAGGGCGTTGTGGCTTGGCATTTCGGAAGAAACCCCATTGGGTGGGATTCATGCGATAGTCATAGTAGCCCTCTTCTTGCACATCGACGATGTAGTTCCAGTTGCCATTGAGTGATGTGGTTTGTCTGTTCAAGACATTCCCGATCAGTGGAGTGCCTTGGGCATTGGCAAATGTGGAAAAGAGCAATCCCATAGCCATCATGAAAAGACTTAGTGTTTTCTTCATAAAGTAAAAAATGATTGTGATGTTAGTTTCTTTAATTAGTTTTCCGTTTTATTCAGTGGGCAAAGTTAATGATTTCTTTTTGAAAAAGCAAGCACATGGTTGTTTTAATGCACTTCTCCATTTCCTGTATTCCCTTTTGAGGACTTTCAATGTGAGTGTTTGGTTGCCTTTTCTGTAAAAAAACTCTTTTCTTCATCGAAGTTTCCTTCTTTTTGCGTATCTTTGTGCATGGATTCAGAACCAGAGGAGAAAGCAGGCAGGATCTGCTGGCTGTGGGGTGTCCTTCTCCCCTTTGCTTTAGGCTTGCTATTTTCACAAGAAAACGTGCAAAACGATGCTCGGAAATCTGTGAGAAGCGTCCCGAAGGCATCTCGAAGGCATGCCGAACAAATTCTGGATGGTTGCTTCCTGAATAGGGAAGGGAATGCGGGGGGAGTTTGAGCACTGGAATGAGAGGTCTTAATTTTGACGGATGTTTACATGCATTGCAGTCATAAAAAATATATCTATATGAACGAAAATGAAAATCAGCAGCTTCAGATTGAACTGAAGCCCGAAGTGGCAGAGGGTGTTTATGCTAACCTTGCCATCCTTACCCATTCAAGTAGTGAATTTGTGGCAGACTTCATTCAGATGTTGCCAGGATTGCAGAAGGCACAGGTGAGAAGCCGCATCATCATGGCTCCAGAACATGCAAAGCGCCTTCTGATGGCTTTGAATGACAATGTGATGAAGTACGAGCAACTGTTTGGAACAATTAAATTGAACCAGCCTCAGGATCAGAGCGAGGGGCGCACGATTGCTCCTTTTGCTGTGAAGAAGGGCGAAGCATAAGTGAAAAGGAAAGGAAGATATTTATAAATAGAATCTCGCGCGCATATTATATAATATGTGTAATCACTCATCATAGGGGCGTTTCATGATTTTGAATGATGCGCCCCTGTTTCATGAAATTGAAGAAGTCTTTGTTGAAGGTTGGGATGATTTTCGGTTCTTGTGCTCTCTAAAAAACTTGCTTGTGAATCAAAAACGGCATAAAAAATGTTAAATATCTATTTTTTCAGGTGCTTTGTCAAAAAAAGATAGCATGTAAAACATGTTGTTTGGCAGAAAATCCGTAACTTTGCACCACTTTTTGGAGTAGTGCGTGCCTAATTTAGGCGCATTGTATATCGTGTGAAGTGATTTTCTTGCCAAGAAAGTCAGAAGATGAGGGGCGGAGCGATATGCGAACTTAGCACGAAGCAAAGCGAGTCGCTGACCATAAAGCAATGGTTTCCCTCCTGCAGGAGGAAGGGCTATGGTAGGCACTCGAATGAAATTGTAATTCATTAAATAATAACAATAAAAAATTAGAAAAATGCCTACTATTCAACAATTGGTAAGAAAAGGCCGTAAGGTGTTGGTAGAGAAGAGCAAGTCTCCAGCCTTGGATTCATGCCCTCAGCGTCGCGGTGTTTGCGTTCGCGTTTACACAACAACTCCTAAGAAGCCTAACTCAGCGATGAGAAAGGTCGCACGTGTACGTTTGACAAACAAGAAGGAAGTGAACTCCTACATTCCAGGAGAAGGCCACAACCTTCAGGAGCACTCTATCGTGCTTGTGCGCGGTGGTCGTGTGAAGGACCTCCCAGGTGTGCGCTACCACATCGTTCGTGGTGCGCTCGATACATCAGGTGTGGCAAGCCGCACCCAGCGCCGTTCTAAGTATGGTGCAAAGCGTCCAAAGGCTAAGAAGTAATCCTTTTACTTACACAAAAAAAGAAAACAAAAAAGTTTTTTCACAAGGTTTGGTTTGACGGAAGTGCTTGAAGGGTTGAGTAAATGCCCTTGGGTGGGCGTTGAAGATACACACACAAATGCAGCCTCAGACTAAAGAAAGATTAAATCAAACAAAAAAATGAGAAAAGCTAAACCAAAGAAGCGTGTGGTGCTTCCAGATCCAGTTTATGGTGATGTGAAGGTGACAAAGTTCGTTAACAACCTCATGTACGATGGAAAGAAGAGTGTTGCATACACTATCTTCTACACAGCATTGAAGAACGTAGAGAACAAGATGAAGAATGAAGAGAAGTCCTCTCTGGAAATCTGGAAGAAGGCACTCGACAACATCACTCCTCAGGTGGAGGTGAAGAGCCGTCGTATAGGTGGCGCTACATTCCAGGTGCCAAGAGAGATCCGTGCTGACCGCAAGGAAGCCATCTCTATGAAGAACCTCATCTCTTTCGCACGCAAGCGCTCAGGAAAGAGCATGGCTGACAAGCTCTCCGCTGAAATCATGGATGCTTTCAACGAGCAGGGTGGTGCGTTCAAGCGCAAGGAGGATATGCATCGTATGGCTGAGGCAAACCGTGCATTCGCACACTTCCGCTTCTAATAACTCATTCGTTAAACATTAAGGTAAAAAGGAAATGACTAATCGCGATTCACATTTGACACGTAACATCGGTATTATGGCTCACATCGATGCTGGTAAGACAACAACTTCTGAGCGTATCCTGTTCTACACAGGTAAGACTCATGAGATTGGTGAGGTACACGATGGTGCAGCTACAATGGACTGGATGGCACAGGAGCAGGAGCGTGGTATCACAATCACATCTGCTGCAACCACCTGTAACTGGAAGTATGATAATAACACATTCAAGATTAACTTGATAGATACTCCAGGACACGTGGACTTCACTGCAGAGGTGGAGCGTTCACTTCGTGTGCTTGACGGCGCTGTCGCAACTTATTCAGCTGCTGACGGTGTTCAGCCACAGTCTGAGACCGTATGGCGTCAGGCAGATAAATATAACGTGCCACGTATTGGTTACGTAAACAAGATGGACCGTTCTGGTGCAGACTTCTTCGAGACTGTACAGCAGATGATTGACATCTTGGGTGCTAAGCCAGTCGTTCTTCAGGTGCCAATCGGTGCTGAGGAGACTTTCAAGGGTGTAGTAGACCTCATCAAGATGAAGGCTTACTTCTGGCATGATGAGACTATGGGTGCTGACTATGATGTAGAGGAAATCCCTGCAGACTTGATGGACGAGTGTGAGGAGTGGAGAAACAAATTGCTTGAGGCAGTTGCTGACTTTGACGAGGCACTGATGGAGAAGTACTTTGATGATCCAAGCACAATCACTGAGGAGGAAATCATTGCTGCTGTGCGTAAGGGCACAATCGCTATGGAGTGCACTCCAATGTGCTGTGGCTCTTCTTACAAGAACAAGGGTGTTCAGCCTTTGCTCGACTACGTTTGTGCATTCCTCCCTTCACCACAGGATGCCGTGTCTGTAGTAGGTACAAATCCTGACACGGACGAGGAAGAGGAGCGCAAGCCTTCTGACGATGCACCAACATCTGCTCTCGCATTTAAGATTGCTACTGACCCATACATGGGACGCCTCGTGTTCTTCCGCGTTTACTCTGGTAAGATTCAGGCAGGTTCTTACGTTTACAACGCTCGTTCAGGCAAGAAGGAACGTATCAGCCGCTTGTTCCAGATGAACTCAAACAAGGAAATCCCAATGGATTCTATCGACGCTGGTGACATCGGTGCTGGTGTGGGTTTCAAGGATATCCGTACAGGTGACACTCTCTGCGACGAGGAGCACCCAATCATTCTTGAGTCAATGTCATTCCCTGACACCGTGATTTCTATTGCGGTTGAGCCAAAGAGCCAGGCTGACATCACTAAGCTTGACAATGGTCTTGCTAAGTTGGCTGAAGAGGACCCAACATTCACAGTTCGTACTGATGAGCAGAGTGGTCAGACCATCATCTCTGGTATGGGTGAGCTTCACCTCGACATCATTATCGACCGTTTGAAGCGTGAATTCAAGGTTGAATGTAATCAGGGCAAGCCTCAGGTGAACTACAAGGAGGCAATCACTAAGACTGTTAATCTCCGCGAGGTTTACAAGAAGCAGTCTGGTGGTCGTGGTAAGTTCGCTGATATTATCGTAAACGTAGGTCCTGTTGATGAGGATTTCGAGGGTACAGGTCTTCAGTTCGTTAATGAGGTGAAGGGCGGTAATGTGCCAAAGGAATTCATCCCATCAGTACAGAAGGGCTTTGAAGAGGCAATGAAGAACGGTGTCCTCGGTGGCTACCCATTGGATTCTTTGAAGGTGACTCTCGTCGATGGTTCTTTCCACCCAGTCGATTCAGATCAGTTGTCATTCGAAATCGCTGCTCGCAACGCATACAAAAATGCATGTTCACAGGCTAAGCCAGTTTTGATGGAGCCTATCATGAGACTTGAGGTGATCACACCTGAAGAGAACATGGGTGACGTGATTGGTGACTTGAACAAGCGTCGTGGTCAGGTTGAGGGTATGGATAACGCTCGTTCTGGTGCACGTGTTGTGAAGGCAATGGTTCCACTGAGCGAAATGTTCGGATATGTAACGGCTCTCCGTACCATTACTTCTGGTCGTGCAACAAGTTCTATGGAGTATGACCACCACTCTCCAGTGTCAAGTGCAATTGCTAAGGCAGTGCTTGCTGAGTGCAACGGTCGTATTGACCTCGTATAATAAGAAAGTGTAGGGGGTGCAGACAAGCAAACGACTCTTTGTCTGCATACCCTCTTACTTGTATATATTAATTTATAAAATAATTAAAACAATGAGTCAGCAAAAAATTCGTATCAAGCTGAAATCTTACGACCACAATCTCGTTGACAAGTCAGCAGAGAAGATCGTGAAGGCAGTGAAGGCTACTGATGCTATTGTGAGCGGTCCTATTCCACTCCCAACACACAAGCGCATCTTCACAGTGAACCGTTCAACATTCGTGAACAAGAAGTCTCGTGAGCAATTTGAACTTTGCACATACAAGAGACTGATTGACATCTACAGTTCTACAACTAAGACTGTGGACGCTCTCATGAAACTCGAACTCCCCAGCGGTGTGGAAGTAGAGATCAAGGTTTGATAGTAGGGAACAATTTAAAGTATTATTGAAATGCCAGGATTAATTGGAAAAAAAATCGGAATGACATCCGTTTTCAGTGCTGATGGTAAGAATCTTCCATGCACTGTTATCGAAGTAGGTCCTTGTGTTGTAACTCAAGTAAAGACTGTTGAGAAGGACGGTTATGCTGCTGTGCAGGTGGGCTTCCAGGACAAGAAGGAAAAGCACACTACAAAGCAGATGATGGGTCACTTCAAGAAGGCAGGTACAACACCTAAGAGACACTTGGCCGAGTTCATTTTTGACGAGGAACACAACCTCGGTGATGTAATCACAGTAGAACTGTTCAACGAAACTTCTTACGTTGATGTGGTTGGTACATCTAAAGGTAAAGGATTCCAGGGCGTTGTCAAGCGTCACGGTTTTGGTGGTGTAGGTCAGGCTACTCACGGACAGGATGACCGTCTGCGCAAGCCAGGTTCTATCGGCGCATGTGCCACTCCTTCTCGTGTGTTCAAGAACGTTCCTATGGGCGGTCAGATGGGTAACGAGCAGGTTACAACACACAACCTTCAGGTAATTAAAGTAGTTCCAGAACACAATCTCCTTCTTCTGAAGGGTAGCGTTCCAGGCTGCAAAGGTTCAATCGTAATAATCAAGAAGTAAGCAATGGAAGTTTCAGTATTAAATATCAAAGGTGAGGATACTGGCAAGAAGGTCGTTCTGAACGATGCAATCTTCGGAATTGAACCTAATGACCACGTTATTTACCTTGCAGTAAACCAGTATCTTGCTGCTCAGCGACAGGGTACTCACAAGTCAAAGGAAAGAAGCGAAATAACCGGCTCTACTCGTAAGTTGATCCGCCAGAAGGGCGGTGGTGGCGCACGTCGTGGCGACATCAAGTCTCCACTTCTTCGTGGTGGAGGTCGTGTGTTCGGTCCTCGTCCTCGTGACTACTGGTTCAAGTTGAACAAAAAGGTGAAGGCTCTTGCTCGTAAGAGCGCTCTCTCATACAAGGCACAGCAGAATGCCATCGTTGTTGTTGAGGACTTCGATTTCGAGGCTCCAAAGACAAAAGAAGCCACGAGTATGTTAAAAAACCTTAAAGTTGAGGGCAAGAAGACACTCGTCGTTTTGCCAGAAGTTAAAAAGAACGTAAATTTGTCAGTCCGTAACATACAGCGTGTTGAAGTTATGACGGCTAGTGCACTCAATACATACAAGGTAATGAATGCAAATGTGCTTGTTGTGACCGAAAATGCGCTTAAACTTGTGGATGAGACTTTTAACAAGTAAGGAGGTACAACATGGCATATATCGTAAAACCATTGGTTACAGAGAAGATGACAGCTATTTCAGAGAAGCAGAACAACAAGTTCGGCTTCATTGTGCTTCCTTCTGCCAATAAGATCGAAATTAAAAAAGAGATAGAGGCTAAGTATAACGTTAATGTAGTTTCGGTTAACACTATGAACTACGCTGGTAAGCGTAAGAGCCGTTACACAAAGGCTGGTGTTATCAAGGGTCGTACCAAGGCTTTCAAGAAGGCTATAGTAACCCTCAAGGAAGGCGAAACTATCGATTTCTATAGTAACATTTAATTAAACAAATGGGTATTCGTAAATTTAGACCAGTAACTCCTGGTCAAAGACACAAAGCTATTGGTACTTTCGATGATGTTACTACATCAGTACCAGAGAAAACTCTTGTTTTCGGTAAGCGCAGCACAGGTGGTCGTAACAACTCAGGTCAGACCACTGTTCGTTACAGAGGTGGCGGCCATAAGCGTTTGATCCGTATTGTCGATTTCAAGAGAGAAAAGGACGGAATTCCTGCAGTAGTGAAGACTATTGAGTACGATCCAAACCGCTCTGCGCGTATCGCACTCCTCTTCTATGCTGACGGTGAAAAACGTTACATTGTTGCTCCTAACGGATTACAGGTAGGCACAACCATCATGTCTGGTCCAGAGGCGACTCCAGACCTCGGCAACTCACTCCCACTTGAGAAGATTCCAGTCGGTGCTGTAATTCACAATATCGAACTTCGTCCAGGTCAGGGTGCTAAGATGGTTCGTTCTGCAGGTAATTTTGCTCAGTTAACTTCACGTGAAGGTCGCTACTGTGTGATCAAGCTTCCTTCAGGCGAAATTCGTAAGGTGCTTTCAGTTTGCCGCGCAACTATCGGTAGCGTAAGCAACTCAGACCACGCACTTGAATCTTCTGGTAAGGCTGGTCGTAGCCGCTGGCTCGGTCGTCGTCCACACAACCGTGGTGTTGTTATGAACCCAATCGATCACCCAATGGGTGGTGGTGAAGGACGTCACACTGGTGGACACCCACGCTCACGCAACGGTCTTTATGCTAAGGGTCTTAAGACACGCGCACCTAAGAAGTTGTCAAATAAGTACATTATTGAAAGACGTAACAAATAAAGTTAGCTGAATATGAGTCGTTCATTAAAAAAAGGTCCATACATCAATGTGAAGCTCGAAAAGAAAGTTCTCGCTATGAACGAGAGCGGTAAGAAGAGTGTTATCAAGTCATGGGCTCGCGCTTCAATGATATCTCCAGACTTCGTAGGTCATACTATTGCAGTGCATAACGGTAATAAATTTATCCCTGTCTACATTACTGAAAATATGGTAGGTCACAAGCTCGGCGAGTTTGCTCTTACTCGTACTTTCCGCGGTCACGCAGGTAATAAGAAGAAGTAATTGTAGAACAGGCTTCAACCAAGTAAAAAAGACTATTATATAATGGGAGCAAGAAAAAGATTAATGGCCGAAAAGATTAAAGAGGCCAAAAAGACTGTTTACTTCGCCAGTCTTCGCAATGTTCCTTCTTCACCACGCAAGATGCGCTATGTTGCAGACCTTGTTCGTGGAATGGAGGTGAGCAAGGCTCTTGCAACACTCAAGTTCAACAGCAAGGATGCTGCTAAGGACATCGAAAAGGTGCTTCGTTCTGCCATCGCTAGTTGGGAACAGAAGAATGAGCGCAAGGCTGAGAACGGAGAACTCTATATCTCTAAGATTTTTGTTGACGAAGGCGCTACTCTCAAGCGTATGAGACCAGCACCTCAGGGACGTGGTTACAGAATCCGCAAGCGTTCTAACCACATCACCATCTTCGTGGATGCTAAAACTAATGAAGAAAAGTAATTATGGGACAAAAATGTAATCCAATAAGCAACCGCCTCGGTATCGTGAGAGGCTGGGATTCTAACTGGTTCGGCGGAAATGATTTTGGTGACAACCTCCTTGAGGACAGCAAAATCCGCAAGTACCTCAACGCACGCCTTTCTAAGGCAAGCGTTTCTAAGATTGTCATTGAGCGTACTTTGAAGCTCGTCACTATCACTATTTGCACAGCTCGTCCTGGTTTCATTATCGGTAAGGGTGGTGAGCAGGTAGAAGCCCTTAAGAAGGAACTTAAGAAGGTGACTGACAAAGAGGTACAGATCAATATTTTTGAGATCAAGCGTCCAGAACTTGATGCTGTTATTGTGGCTAACAACATTGCGCGCCAGATTGAAGGTAAGATAGCTTACCGCCGTGCGATCAAGACTGCTATTGCAAATACAATGCGCTCTGGTGCTGAAGGTATTAAGATTCAGATTTCTGGTCGTCTTAACGGTGCTGAAATGAGCCGTTCTGAGATGTATAAGGAAGGTCGTACTCCACTTCACACTCTTCGTGCAGATATCGACTATTGTTTGGCTGAGGCACTTACTAAGGTAGGTCTTCTTGGCATCAAGGTTTGGATTTGCCGTGGCGAGAAATTTGGCAAGCAGGATCTTACTCCAAACTTCTCTCAGCAGAAAGATTCTGCTCGTGGTGGCAATAACGGTGGTGGACGTCGTTTTAGAAACAGAAAGTCTAACAACCGCAATTAATTAATCTGATTGTTTTCCGATGCATGGTTTCTCCATGCAGAGGAGCAGTTTTAAGAAGCAATTAACTATGTTACAGCCAAAAAGACAAAAATATAGAAGACCGCAAAAAGGTCGCGGTCGTTGGAAAGGTGTCTCTCACAGAGGTACTGAACTCGCATTCGGTAGCTTTGGCATAAAGGCACTTGAGACAAAGTGGATTTCTGCTCGTCAGATTGAGGCTGCTCGTGTTGCTATAACACGTTACATGCAGCGTCAAGGTCAGGTTTGGATTCGTATCTTCCCTGACAAGCCAATCACTAAGAAGCCTGCTGACGTCCGAATGGGTAAGGGTAAGGGTGATCCATACCAGTATGTGTTCCCTGCTAAACCAGGACGTATCCTCTTCGAGATTGAAGGTGTTTCTTATGACATCGCTAAGGAGGCTCTCCGACTCGGTGCTCAGAAACTTCCTACTACTACAAAGTTTGTTGTACGTCGTGATTACGATAAAAACGCTTAATTATGAAAATTTCAGAAATTAGAGAACTTACTACAGAAGAGCTCGCTGAGCGCATCGAAACGGAAGTGGCGAATTTGAACAACATGAAGTTCAATAACACCATCTCTCCGCTTGCCGACAATTCTCAGATTAAGAAGTTGCGTCACGACATCGCACGCATGAAGGGCGAACTCAGCCAGCGTAATAAATAAAGTATAGAGAATGGAAGCAAGAAATTTAAGAAAGCAAAGACAGGGTGTCGTTACCAGCGACAAGATGGACAAGACCATCGTTGTGTCTGCCAAGTTTAAGGAGAAGCACCCTATATATGGTAAGTTTGTCCAGAAGACAAAGAAGTACCACGCTCACGATGAGAAGAATGATGCTCACATTGGTGACACGGTTCTGATCATGGAGACTCGTCCATTGAGCAAAACAAAGAGATGGAGATTAGTACAAATCGTTGAAAGAGCTAAATAATTATGATACAGGTAGAATCAAGATTGCAAGTCGCTGACAACAGCGGTGCTCGCGAAGTCCTTTGTATTCGTGTTTTGGGCGGTACAAGACGTCGCTATGCTACTGTAGGAGACGTCATCGTCGTAGCAGTAAAGAGCGCAATTCCTACGAGTGAAGTAAAGAAGGGTTCTGTCTCTAAGGCTCTGATTGTACGTACTAAGAAGGAGGTGCGTCGTCCAGATGGCTCTTACATCCGTTTCGATGACAATGCATGTGTTCTCTTGAACAATGCAGGCGAAATGAGAGGTAGCCGTATCTTTGGCCCTGTAGCCCGTGAGCTCCGTGCTGCTAACATGAAGGTGGTCTCTTTGGCTACCGAGGTACTTTAATCATTAAAAGTGAATTACAGCAATGAGTAAATTACATATCAAAAAAGGCGACATGGTTTACGTGAATGCCGGCGATGAAAAGGGTAAGACTGGTAAGGTCACCAAGGTTCTCGTTGAGAAGAAGCGTGCCATAGTCGAGGGTGTGAACATGATCAAGAAGAGCACTAAGCCAAGTGCTGCACACCCACAGGGAGGTTTCATCGAGCAAGAGGCTCCAATCCATATTTCTAACCTCAACGTTGTTGATCCTAAGAGTGGCAAGCCTACTCGCATTGGTCGCCGTACAGGTGAGAATGGCAAGTTGGTTCGTTACGCTAAAAAGTCAGGGGAGGAAATTTAATGAGTACTACTGCACAACTTAAGAATGTATATGCTGAGCAGATTGCTCCAGCACTCATGAAGCAGTTCAACTACTCTTCACCTATGCAGATTCCTGTGTTGGAGAAGATTGTGGTAAACCAAGGTCTTGGTATGGCAACTGCGGATAAGAAGGTTATAGAAGTTGCAATGAAAGAGATTGCTACAATCACAGGTCAGAAGCCAGTTGCAACTAAGTCAAAGAAGGACATTTCTAACTTCCGTCTTCGTAAGCAGATGCCTATCGGTGTGATGGTTACACTTCGTCGTGAGCGTATGTACGAGTTCCTTGAGAAACTGATTCGTGTGTCATTACCACGTATTCGTGACTTCAAGGGTATAGAGTCTAAGTTTGATGGTCGTGGTAACTATACACTTGGTATCACAGAACAGATCGTCTTCCCTGAGATTAACATTGACCAGGTTGATAAGATTACAGGTATGAATATTACCTTCGTAACTTCTGCCAAGACTGACGAAGAGGGTTACGCACTTCTCAAGGCATTCGGTCTTCCATTTAAGGACGCTAAAAAGTAATATAGAAAATGGCAAAGGAATCAATGAAGGCACGCGAGGTAAAGCGTGCAAAACTCATGGCTAAGTATGCTGCTAAGCGTGCAGCTTTGAAGAAGGTTATTGCCACTGCAGAAGATCCAATGGAGGCTTACGAGGCTGCTCGTGCTCTTCAGGCAATCCCTGCTAATGCAAACCCAATCCGTCTTCATAACCGCTGCAAAATCACTGGTCGTCCAAGAGGTTTCATGCGTCAGTTTGGACTCTCTCGTATCCAGTTCCGCGAGATGGCATCTTCAGGCCTGATCCCAGGTGTAAAGAAGGCAAGCTGGTAAATTGCGGTATCAGTTTCCTATTAGTAAACAAAAATCTGATGGTTACCAGTTCGGGGGTAACCTGAAGATACTTTGCTTCTAAAAAACGGTGGAGGAAAACAGTGCTATACTAAGTTCTTTCGCTGGTAAAGCTAAGTAAAGAAAGTTTTAATTTAAGTTTAAATATTGTCGGGATAAACCCAAACAATCCCGATTAATTTAATTCTATTATGACAGATCCAATAGCTGATTATCTCACGAGACTGAGAAATGCAATCATGGCTAAGCACAAGGTTGTAGAAATTCCAGCCTCAAACCTCAAGAAAGAAATCACTAAGATTCTCTTCGACAAGGGTTACATTTTGAACTATAAGTTCATGGAAGAAGGTCCTCAGGGTTCAATTAAGATTGCACTCAAGTATGACCCTCAAACAAAAGTAAGCGCTATTCAGTGCTTGAAGCGTGTGTCTCGTCCAGGTCTTCGTAAATATACAGGATACAAGGACATGCCACGTGTAATCAATGGATTAGGTATCGCAGTGGTATCTACATCTAAAGGTGTAATGACAGACAAAGAAGCATCTGAACTCAAAGTGGGTGGCGAGGTTCTTTGCTATGTTTATTAATTAAGGAGGATTTATAATGTCTAGAATTGGTAAATTACCTATTATTATTCCTGCTGGAGTTACTATTACTCATAAGGATGACATTGTAACTGTAAAAGGTCCTAAAGGCGAACTCAGCCAATATGTAAACCCTGCTATCAAGGTTTCTATCGAGGACGGTAAGTTGACAATGGAGGAGAATGTAGAACTGATGCAGGATAATACAAAGCAGCGCCATGCATTCCATGGTTTGTATCGCTCACTTGTGAACAACATGGTTGTCGGTGTTTCTGAAGGTTATAAGAAGACTCTTCAGATTGTTGGTGTTGGTTATCGCGTTTCCAATCAGGGAAATGTTCTTGAATTCGCACTCGGATTCTCTCACGCTATAATCCTTGAACTTCCTAAAGAAATCAAGGTTGAGACTAAGTCTGAAAGAAATCAGGATCCTCTCATCATGCTCGAGTCATGCGACAAGCAGTTGCTCGGACTCGTATGCGCTAAGATTCGCTCTTTCCGCAAGCCTGAACCATACAAGGGTAAGGGTATTCGCTTCCAGGGCGAGGTGATTAGAAGAAAGTCTGGTAAATCTGCAAGTGCAAAATAATTAAATTGACAAGAGTATGATTACAAAGATTGAAAGACGTATCAAAATTAAATATAGAGTACGCAACAAGATTTCTGGTACTGCTGAACGCCCACGTATGAGCGTTTTTAGAAGCAACAAGCAGATCTATGTTCAGGTGATTGACGACGATGCACAGAAGACCTTGGTTTCTGCTTCGTCACTTGGTCTTGAGAAGATGAACAAATCAGAACAGGCCGAGAAGGTTGGTGAAATGGCTGCAAAGAAGGCTCTTGAGGCTGGTATTTCTGCTGTTGTCTTTGACCGTAACGGTTACCTGTATCACGGTAGAGTTAAAAAGGTAGCAGATGCTGCTCGTAATGCTGGACTTAAATTTTAAAATGCGATTATGGTAAATAGAGTTAAAGTACAAAACGACGCCGAGCTCAAAGATCGCTTGGTTGCTATTAATCGTGTTACTAAGGTTACTAAGGGTGGTCGTACATTCACATTCGCAGCCATCGTTGTTGTAGGTGATGGTAACGGAGTTATTGGCTACGGTCTTGGTAAGGCTGGTGAAGTTACAGCTGCTATTGCAAAAGGAGTAGAGGCTGCTAAAAAGAATTTGGTGAAGGTTCCTGTGCTCAAAGGTACTGTTCCACATGAGGCATACGCTAAGTTTGGTGGTGCACGTGTTCTCATCATGCCTGCTTCAGAAGGTACTGGAGTAGTGGCTGGTGGTGCTATGCGTGCTGTGCTTGAGAGTGTTGGTATTACTGACGTGCTTGCAAAGTCTAAGGGTTCATCTAACCCTCACAACCTTGTGAAGGCTACTATTGAGGCTCTTGCTAACATGCGTGACGCTAAGACTGTTGCACAGAACCGTGGTGTTAATTTGACAAAAGTATTCAAAGGATAAGGAGAAACGATCATGGCAACAATCAAGATTAAGCAAATAAAGGGCCAGGCTGGCCGTCCTATCGATCAGAAGAGCACTCTTGAGTCTCTTGGTCTCGGTAAGATTAACAAGGTCGTTGAGCGTGAGGATTCTCCATCTTTGCGTGGTATGATTCGCAAGGTGGCTCACCTTGTAGAGGTTATTGACTAACGTATTTAATACATTAAAATCAGATTAAAAATGGAATTATATAATTTACAACCAGCTGCAGGCTCTACTCACAATGGTAAGCGTGTAGGTCGTGGATACGGTTCTGGTAAGGGCCGCACTTCTACTCGCGGACATAAGGGTGCTAAGGCACGTTCTGGTTATAAGAAGAAGATTGGTTTCGAAGGTGGTCAGATGCCTCTTCAGCGTCGTGTTCCAAAGTTCGGTTTCAAGAACATCAACCGTGTTGAGTACAAGGCTGTGAATCTTGCCCTTATTCAGGAACTGGCTGAAAAGAACAACCTTGCAAAGATTGGTATCGAAGAACTTATTGCAGCAGGTTGGGCAAAAAAGGGTCAGCTTGTAAAGATTCTCGGTAACGGTGAATTGACCTTAAAAGTTGATGTGGAGGCACACGCTTTCTCAGCAACAGCAGAAGCTGCAATCAAAGAAAAGGGCGGAAACGCTGTAAAACTCTAAACTGCTGTAAAACTCTAAACTAATGAGCAATACTATTGATAAACTTAAGGATATCAAGCTTGTTAAGACATTGACAAACATTTGGCGTATTGAGGATTTGCGTTCGCGCATCCTCATCACGCTGCTGTTTGTTGCTATCTATCGTCTTGGATCTTATGTGGTGCTTCCAGGTATTGATACTGAAGCATTGCAAGGACTGAAAAATCAGACAGAGGGTGGTTTGATGTCTCTTCTTGATATGTTCTCGGGTGGTGCCTTCTCTAATGCCTCTATCTTCGCGCTTGGTATCATGCCATACATCTCTGCTTCCATCGTGATGCAGTTGTTGGGTATCGCTGTGCCATACTTCCAAAAGATGCAACGCGAAGGAGAGAGTGGCCGTCGCAAGATGAGCCAGTACACTCGTTATTTAACAGTGCCTATCCTTGTATTCCAGGGCATCTTTTACCTAATCAACCTTCAGACTCAAACTGGCGGTACTGCCATTTATTCATCATTGGATTGGAACATGTTCGTTCTTTATGCAACTATTATTTTAGCTGCAGGCAGTATGTTCGTGCTCTGGTTGGGTGAAAGAATCACTGATAAAGGTATTGGAAATGGTGTGTCTATCATCATTATGATAGGTATCATTGCACGTTTCCCTGCTGCTGTTATTCAGGAATATGATTCTTGTCTGAAAGGTCAGGGAGGTCTTGTGATGTTCCTTGTTGAGATTGTATTATTCCTTGCTGTGATTGCAGCAGCAATCCTTCTCGTACAGGGTGTTCGTCAGGTTCCTGTTAACTATGCGAAGAAGATTGCGGGCGCTCGTCAAATTGGTGGTGCTCGTCAGTACATTCCTCTCAAGCCTTATGCAGCAAATGTGATGCCTATCATTTTTGCTCAGGCTATCATGTTCATTCCTGTTACATTGGCGCAGTTCTCTGGCAGCAAGTTGAACTCTGTTGTTATGCAGTTGGTAGATAACAATAGCTTAGTGTATAATTTGATCTTCGCTATTTTGATTATCTTGTTTACATATTTGTATACAGCAATCACTATCAACCCTGTTCAGATGGCAGAAGATATGAAGCGAAATAATGGTTTCATTCCAGGAATTAAGCCTGGTAAGGATACTGCAGACTTTATTGATAAGATCATGTCTCGTATCACTTTCCCTGGCTCTTTGTTCTTGGCTTTGATTGCCATTCTTCCTGCTTTTGCCAGCCTCTTCGGTGTGCAGAGAGAATTTGCCGCATTCTTCGGTGGAACATCTCTTCTCATTCTTGTAGGTGTTGTTCTTGACACATTGATGCAGATTGAGTCACACTTGATGATGCGCCATTACGATGGATTGCTCGAAACAGGACGTGTTCGTGGCGAACATTAAGCATCGCTTTACACAAGATGGTATATCTTAAGACAGACGACGAGGTAGAACTTCTCCGAAAGGCAAATCTGCTTGTAGGAGACACATTGGCAGAATTGGCAAAGGTGATTGCACCAGGTGTCACAACAAAGCAACTCGATAAGATCGCATACACTTTTATCTGTGACCATGGAGCCGTTCCCACTTTCTTGGGATTTCCCAATCCTTACGGAGAGCCATTTCCAGCAAGTATTTGTACTTCTGTCAACCATCAGGTTGTTCACGGCATACCCAATGACACCCCACTGCGTGAGGGAGATATTGTTTCAATAGATTGTGGCACAAAGTTAAATGGATATTGTGGAGATTCTTGCTACACATTTGCTGTTGGTGAGATTTCAGAAGAGATCCTGAAACTTCTAACAACAACAAAGGAGTCTTTATATAAAGCTATCGAACAAGCTGTTGTTGGTCATCGTCTTGGAGACATCTCGAATGCAGTCCAGACACATTGCGAAGCTCAAGGCTACGGTGTAGTTCGACAGTTCGTAGGTCATGGTATAGGGAAGGAAATGCATGAGGACCCTCAGATTCCTAATTATGGAAGAAGAGGGAACGGCATGTTACTCAAAAATGGTTTATGCATCGCTATCGAGCCGATGATAACCATGGGTACAAAAGAAATCTTCATGCAAGAAGATCGTTGGGGTATCGTAACAAGAGATAAAAAACCTGCTGCACACTTTGAACATTCAATTTGTGTTCGTAAGGATAAGGCTGACGTGTTGTCGTCGTTTGAAAAAATAGAAAAAGTATTAAGAGAAAAATCTTTATAAAGTATGGCTAAGCAGTCTGCTATAGAACAGGACGGAACTATTGTCGAGGCATTGTCAAACGCAATGTTTAGAGTCGAATTGGAAAATGGTCATGAGATCATCGCTCATATTTCAGGTAAGATGAGAATGCATTACATTAAGATTCTTCCAGGAGATAAGATTCGAGTAGAAATGTCTCCTTATGACTTATCCAAGGGACGTATAGTATTCAGATATAAATAAAATTACAATATGAAAACAAGAGCTTCATTGAAGAAACGTACACCTGATTGCGTAATCGTAAGACGTAAAGGTCGTCTATTTGTTATTAACAAGAAGAACCCTAAGTATAAGTTACGTCAGGGATAATTCTTATGTAAGAAATTGAAATAAAAGTAAGATATGGCAATAAGAATTGTAGGTGTAGACCTCCCACAGAACAAGAGAGGTGAAATTGCGCTCACATACATCTTTGGTGTAGGACGCAGTAGCGCTGGTAAAATCCTTGAAAAGGCTGGCGTGGACAAAGACATTAAGGTTAAAGACTGGAGCGATGAGCAGGCTGGTAAGATCCGTTCTGTGATTGCAGCCGA
This sequence comes from Bacteroidales bacterium, assembly GCA_012729225.1. Classification (GTDB taxonomy): domain Bacteria; phylum Bacteroidota; class Bacteroidia; order Bacteroidales; family Bacteroidaceae; genus Minthosoma. The sequence goes on from JAAYDO010000179.1 coordinate 18,977, forward strand.
ATACAAGGTAGAAGGTGACCTCCGTTCAGAAATCCAGTTGAATATTAAGCGTTTGATGGATATTGGTTGCTACCGTGGTATTCGTCATCGTATTGGTCTTCCAGTTCGTGGTCAGAGCACCAAGAACAACGCTCGTACTCGTAAGGGTAAGAAGAAAACAGTTGCAAACAAGAAAAAGGCTACTAAATAATCATTAGATATGGCAAAGAAAACAACTTCTGCAAAGAAGAGAAACGTCAAGGTTACCGCTGAGGGTCAGCTTCATGTACACTCTTCTTTCAACAACATCATTGTTACTTTGGCTAACAGTGAAGGTAATGTTATCTCTTGGTCAGCTGCCGGTAAGATGGGTTTCCGTGGTTCTAAGAAGAACACCCCATATGCTGCTCAGATGGCTGCACAGGATTGTGCCAAGGTTGCTTTTGATCTCGGTCTCCGCAAGGTGAAGGCTTATATCAAGGGTCCAGGTAATGGACGTGAGGCTGCAGTCCGTGGTTGTCATGCAGCAGGCATCGAAGTTACAGAGATTATTGACGTTACTCCACTTCCACACAACGGTTGCCGTCCTCCAAAGAGAAGAAGAGTTTAATCATTACAATTATGTCATTTGCCAAATGGCTCGTTTTTGTCGCATCTTTCCTTTCTGCGACTGCTGCTGAGAGTCGCATGGCATTAAATATTAAGAAAATATATGGCTAGATATATTGGACCAAAATCAAGAATTGCACGTCGTTTTGGCGAGGCAATCTTTGGACCGGACAAAGTTTTGTCTAAAAAGAATTATGCTCCAGGTCAGCATGGCAACAACCGTCGTAAGAAGACTTCCGAGTACGGTTTGATGCTTGCTGAGAAGCAGAAGGCTAAGTACACTTACGGTGTTCTTGAGCGTCAGTTCCGCAATCTCTTCGAGAAGGCTTCTAAGAAGTCAGGCGTTACTGGTGAAATTCTTCTTCAGTTCCTTGAGTCACGTCTTGATAACGTGGTGTTCCGTCTTGGTTTAGCACCAACTCGTGCGGCTGCTCGTCAGCTCGTCAGCCACAAGCATATTATAGTAGATGGTCAGGTTCTGAACATCCCATCTTATTCTGTTAAACCAGGTCAGATTGTTTCTGTACGTGAGAAGTCTAAGAGCCTTGAGGTGGTTGATGCTGCACTTGCAGGTTTCAATCACAGCAAGTATCCTTGGATTGAATGGGATGAGAGCGTAAAGGGTGGTAAGTTCCTCCACATGCCTGAGCGTGCTGACATTCCTGAGAATATCAAGGAGCAGATGATTGTCGAGTTGTACTCTAAATAAAAAATAAATCAAATGGCGATATTAGCATTTCAAAAACCAGAAAAAGTCGTAATGTTGGAGGCTGATGACAAGTACGGAAAATTCGAATTCCGTCCTTTGGAGCCAGGTTATGGTATTACTATCGGTAATCCACTCCGTCGCATTCTTCTTTCTTCACTTGAGGGTTATGCTATCAACACCGTGCGCATCACTGGTGTTGAACATGAATTTTCAACCATTCCAGGTGTAAAGGAAGACGTCACCAACATTATCTTGAATCTGAAGCAAGTTCGATTCAAGCAAGTCGCTGATGGTTATGAGTCAGAAAAGGTCTCAATTACCATCGAGAATTCAACCGAGTTTAAGGCTGGAGATATCAACAAAAGCCTGAATGGATTTGGAGTGTTAAATCCAGATTTGGTGATTTGTCATTTGGATCCTCAAGCAACATTGGAGATTGAGTTGAGCATCAATAAGGGTCGTGGATACGTCCCTGCAGATGAGAATCGTGAATTCTGCAAGGAAATCAATGACATTGCTATTGACTCGATTTATACTCCTATTCGCAACGTCAAGTTCGCAGTAGAGAACTATCGTGTGGCTCAGAAGACCGACTACGAAAAGTTGATTCTTGAAATCACGACAGATGGTTCTATTCATCCCAAGGATGCTTTGAAAGAGGCATCAAAGATTCTTATATATCACTTCATGTTGTTCTCTGATGAGAAGATCACTATTGAGAATGACAGTTTTAATGAGGAATTCGATGAGGAAGTATTGCGTATGCGTCAGTTGCTGAAGACCAAATTAGTCGATATGAATCTCTCTGTTCGTGCCCTCAACTGTCTGAAGGCAGCAGATGTAGAGACTCTCGGCGACCTCGTGCAATTCAACAAGACCGACTTGCTCAAGTTCCGCAACTTTGGTAAGAAGTCACTCACAGAGCTTGACGACTTGCTTGAGAGCTTGAACCTTTCGTTCGGAACAGACATTTCCAAGTATAAATTAGACAAAGACTAAGCAAAAATGAGACATAATAAGAAATTCAATCACCTTGGTCGTAAGCATTCTCACCGTGCTGCTATGCTTGCCAATATGGCAACTTCGCTCATCATGCACAAGAGAATCACTACAACACTTCCAAAGGCAAAGGCTCTTCGTATGTATGTTGAGCCACTGATTACAAAGTCAAAGGAGGATACTACAGCTTCTCGTCGTGTTGTCTTTAGTTATCTCCAAAACAAGTATGCCATCACCGAACTTTTCAGCATTATCGCTACAAAGGTGGCTGATCGTTCAGGTGGCTACACACGTATCATTAAGTTGGGCCGTCGTCCTTCCGATGATGCAGAGATGGCTTTCATCGAACTTGTTGATTTCGATGAGAACATGGCTAAGACAGAAGCAAAGAAGACTCGTACTCGTCGTTCTCGCAAGGCTGCTCCTAAGGCTGAAGCACCAGTCGAGACACCAGCAGAAACATCTGCTGAAGCACCAGCCGAGACTCCTGCAGAGTAATATTGCCTCAATTCATATCTTGCAGACCGTACACATCCTTGTGTGCGGTCTTTTTTTTGTGTAAGCATTCATTTCAATATAGAAGATTTGCTGTAACCAAATAAAATTCGTAAGTTTGCATCAATTATTGAAGATTAACCTATATGAATAAGCTTTTACTGACAGTATTTTTATCTATGGTCATCTCTGTTTCCATTCAGGCGCAGAATGTTAAGACCCAGCTAACAACAACAGAACTCACATCACTCTATCAACAACAGACCCGTGGATGGAAAAGCGTCCACGACCCTTCCGTTGTTTGGGATGCCCCCTCTCAAACATTCTATATCTATGGCTCTCACTATTATGGGGTGAAAACCAAAGATTTCCAAACTTATACCGACATCCAGCAATACTATGCAGGAGGTTATGATTCCCCTCAGGCATACAAAGCTTTTCAGTCTCATCCAAGCAGACAGGTCAAACGTGTTCTTCCAGGAGGAATGGCCGAGGAGACAGTCACTCTGGCCTCCCATGATGCGAGTGCCTTTGCTTCCACATACGCATCCATCAAAGTGGGAGACCGTGAATCCACATCCGTATCCGATTGGGTGTCCGGTTGCCAATGGGCTCCCGACATCGTGTATAACCCCAATCTGAAGAAGTGGTGCTATTATCTCAGTATTAATGGAGATTACTGGGCATCCGTTATAGTGCTGATGACCAGCGACAGTCCCGAAGGTCCATTCAAATATGAAGCCCCAATCGTGTTTGGAGGATTTGATGGACAATCCCGCTCAGGCAAGAGTGTAGATTTCAGAGAGACCGACCTTCAACTTGTGTTAGGCAACCTTCCTTCTTTGCCCACACGCTATCAAACCAGCAAATGGGGCGATTTCTACCCTAATTGCATCGATCCATGCGCTTTCTTTGATGAAGAAGGAGAACTGTGGTTAGCATACGGATCTTGGTCTGGCGGTATATATATGTTAAGGCTGGACAAGAACACAGGATTGAGAGACTACACTTACACATATCAAAACACAGGGAATCCAGCCACTAATACCCCAGTGACCAGCGATGCCTATTTCGGTCAGAAGATAGCAGGAGGCAGATATGTCAGTGGCGAAGGCCCATACATCCAACACATCGGTCAATACTATTATTTATTCATGAGCTATGGAGGCTTCGCTCCAGATGGTGGGTATGACATGCGTGTGTTCCGCTCCGAGCGTCCCGATGGTCCATATACAGATGCCTCAGGTCAATCAGCCATCTATTCGTCCTATCAACTCAACTATGGCATCAACGCCACCACATCTACAGGCATGAGACTGATGGGAGCCATGAACCATTGGGGCTTGATGACGGTAGGAGAGTGCGCACAAGGACACAACTCCGCTTGTCAGGATGACATGGGACGCACCTTCCTTGTTTGTCACACCAAGTTCAACGATGGAACATTAAGACACCAGATGCGTGCCTATCAACTCTATCTCAATCAGCCAGGCTGGCTATGTTCAGCCCCCTTCCAGTTCAATGGCGAGACCGTGACAGACAAGACCCTCGCTTCCTCCCAGCCATATTCACATGAAGAAGTGCAAGGCTACTATCATGTGATGATTCATCCTGCAAAGTTAGACCACTCATCCATGCAAGAGACCACACCTGCAGTCATCCATCTTTCATCAGATGGAAAAGTGACAGGAGCATACACCGGAACATGGAAATACCAGGAAGAAGGCAAGTCCTATCTTCAGATCATACTTGCTTCCACCAGCTATGACGGCGTGATTGTGGAGCAGACCCTTGAAGGCTCAACCGCCAAAGCACTCTGCTTTACGGCTGTTTGCACATCGGGCACTCATTGTGGCGAACCCTGTTGGGGCTACAAACTTCAGCCGCCCTATGCCTTGTCCTACAACTATCAGAAAGCAAGTGCAGACTACTTCAGGAGTTCACTTTATAGAAGCATTTCAAGCAATAAGGAGATTCTGTTCAGTCCAGAAGAAAACGTTAGCCTCATCTGGAACTCCTCCAACCCTGATGTGTTCTCCAACACAGGCAAATACACCGCTCCTTCAGAAAACACCCCGTTCACGCTCACCGCTCGTCTCGAAAGTTCCCACTATTATTGGGAGCAAACTTATCAAGCGACAGCGTTAGCCCCATCATCAGAAATCCCAGGCGATCAAACAACAGGCTTGTTGGCGTATTACAATTTTGATGAGAAGCCAGCCTATAACATGTTGAACGAAGAGCAGTTCGTAAGTTACGGACATCTCGGCACATCCACACAAGACCCCTCCCTCGAAACAGACCATGCACGTTTTGGTCAGGTTGTGCATCAGTATGCAGGAGCGAAAGACAACAACAGCCTCTCCCGAATGCCCAATCCTCTTTTTGGAGAGACCCATCTTCAGGGATTCACGGTCAGTCTTTGGGTCAAACGTTTAGACGACACAGATGACTATAACGCATTGTGGGGCTTCTTTAATAGCCGTTCTGTCACGGCAGAAGGAGCACGCCTTTATCTGACAGGCAATAGCTATATCGGTTTCAACGACAATCAGGGAAACTGGTTCGACATCAATCATCCAAACACGAAGCGCATCAACAAAATCAAAAAGGACAAGTGGCATCTTGCCACCCTCACCTTCTCAAAGGAAACCGGTTGCACATTCTATCTGGATGGCGTGAAATACCTTACCTCGCAGATGAATCACACAGGCAGTGCAGATGAAAGCACCTTCAATCGCGATCTGGTGCTGGATTTTGTCTCCACGGCCAAGTATTTCTATCTGGGCGCAGGCTCATTCTGGGGCTCAGCCGAAGCCCTCTTCGACGATTTGATGATATACAATCGCCCGCTCTCTGCCGATGATGTGAAAGGACTCCACACCATGCTCAATCGTGTCAATAGCTTTAACGACGGAACAATCGTCGGTGTTCACGATTTGACTCTGCCCACCCAAAGTTCCCCCATCTCAATGCAAGGCATGTTCGACTTGATGGGACGCCCCGTTGCCCAACCTTCCAAGGGCCTGTACATCGTCAATGGAAGGAAAGTTCTGTTCAAATAGGGGAGAAAGCCACCCTCATCCTTGTCTCCATGCTCACCTCTCCTTCGTGAGCATCCTCTTGGTGTCTTCAAGTTCGAAAAAATCACATCTGGTTCCCTGCCCAAACCTTGTTGAAAAATGAAGCATTGTGCGTTGTCCAACGCACAATGCTTCGTTGTCCAATGAACAATGTTTCGATGCCCAACGCACAATGCTTCAATGCCCAATGAACAATGCTTCATTTTTGCTCCAACAAAGGCTCTTTTTCGGGTTCTCCATAAAACATTGTAAATCAGAAAAGTATGTCAGCCCTTAGCAGGCGTCCTGCCAGAAATCCCCCATGGAGCAGAAAATATGGACTCATAAGCCTCGGCAACTTTGTTGAACCCATTTTATTCGCATCACACACAACAAAGAAGTCCCTGCAATCAGCATGCAACCTCCTCCTCCTTTCAGAATCCTTCAAACTCACTTTAATTATCTCTTCTTAACGTTTTACAGCAAAAAAACACTCCTAATTAACCTGTTTTGACTCAAAAGTATCGCTGAATTGTTAAAAAACGGGCTGATTGAAATTCTTTTGTTTTTTTTTGTTGTTTATATCTTGAAAAATGTGTTTCTTTGCAAAAGTTATTAGTCCGAGTGGGAATTTGGCCAAATATGACCACAAAGACCAGATAACTAAGAATTGAATAATACTTTTTACTTAAAACATTCACAAAATTTTAGAAGGAAATCAATCTATTCTAATTAATATTATGTTGTATAACTTTCAGAGGAAAAAACTGTGCAGTCATCTCTTGGTAGGAGGTGCACTGTGTGCTGCAGCCTTTGGCTTGTTCTCTTGTTCTGACCGTTATAACTTAGATGAAGACCAGCCTTCCAACTTGGACAACATCTATGGTTATATGCAGCGCATGGGTAACTTCACCAATTATCTGCATCTGATCGACGACCTTGGACAGAAAGAGATTCTTTCCAAGACCGGTAGTAAGACAATGTTTATCGCTGACGATGATGCATTCGCTGCTTTCTATGCGTCAAATCCTTGGGGTGTGAAGAACTATTCAGACCTCTCTTTGGCACAGAAGACACTGTTGCTCAACACGTCAATGATCGACAACCCGTATTCTACGACGATGATTTCATCGGCGCAGTCTCCAGGTACAGGTCGTCCAGCCAAAGGTGAAGTGTGCCGTCGTGCCACTTCCATGTCTTTGCTCGACTCTGTAACAGTGGTCACTGCTCAGAATGCGGACAAGGTGCTTCCCAACAATGCTGCTTTCAATGAGCTTCGTGCCAACTACAGCAATCAGGATAAGCCTTTCGTCCTTTACACCGATGCGTCAAACCCATCCCCAATGCTTCATTTCACGGGTAAGTTTGTTACATCAAACCAGTTGAGCTTTAGCGACATCGACTTCATCTACAATCAGAGTGAAGGCACATTCAAGTCTGACGACATCTATGTCAATAACTCTCGTGTGATTGCAGCAAACGTTTTCTGTAAGAACGGTTTCGTTCATCAAGTGGACAAGGTGCTCATGCCGCTGGACAACATGTCTGAAATCATCCGAAAGAATCCTAAGATGTCCACATTCAGTAGCATCATTGAGCGTTTTGCTGCTCCAAAGGATTCTATCGCATTGCGTGAAACATACAACAGAGCAAAGGGTACAGACTATGACTCAGTGTTTGTCAAGAGATATTTCTCTGACCGTTCCTTCGGCTCAACCATGGCTACCAGTGTACCGTTCACATATGACAAGAACGGCAACACATACGACGGTGCGCTGAAGTTCGACCCAGGATGGAATGGTTATATTCCAGAGGTGGCCAACGACCGTCAGCCTATGATGGAGGATATGGCTATCATGCTCGTACCTTCAGACCAGGCATTCAACGAGTGGTGGACTGGTGGTGTCATCGAGAAGTACTATCGCACAGTGGAGAATACCCCAAGTTCTGTGCTTGACGACCTTGTCCGTGTCAATCAGATTCAGGCCTTCACCTCATCCGCTCCTTCCAAGTTCGGCGCAGTGCTCAACGATGCCAATGAGCCTCTTGGAATCACAGCAGAAGATGTGGATAGCGTTTATCTCGGTTGCAACGGTCTTGTCTTCTTGACCAATAAGGTATTTGCACCAGCATCTTACTCTTCAGTTCTCTTCCCAGCAGTTGTGGACAAGGATCGCTTCACAGTGATGGACAATGTCATCACTCCGATGAACTACAACTACTACCTCAACTCAATGGTTTCTCGTTTCGTGTTCCTGCTCCCAACCAACAACGGTCTCTTGACTTACATCGACCCTGTTTCTTATGGACAGACAGTAAAGAGAATGTGGGAATTCAAACTCGACGAGAAGCAGCAACTCATTGCTGACGTTTACGAGTGCGACGAGAATGAAGACGGCACATTCACAAAGAGATCTGGAACACCATTCCAGATTAAGGGTGGTGTAAATAACAGCATTCTGAAGAATCGTATGACAGACCTTCTCGACAACATTATTGTTGTAGAGCCTTATCAGGAAGGAAAGAAGTACTATAAGACAAAGGGCCGCACATTCGTGAGGATTGAGAAGAAGGCTGCCAAGACCTATGATGTTTATGGTTCTTATCAAGAAAATATCGGACAGCCACTTCAGTCAAATGATGCTTACGATGGTTCTGATATCCGCAACGGTATCACCATTCCATTGGACGGCATTGTGATGGGCACTCCAAATTCAGTTGCCAAGACACTCTACGATGCAGTGGTTGATGGCGACTCCATCTTCAAGGAGTTCTATGGTATTGTCGAGGCTTGTGCTGTAAGCAAGACCAACTCAAAGAACAAGTGGCAGGCTGCTGATCAGATTCACGGCAACCTCTTCAACGAGAAAGAGCCTGGTCTGATTGGTTCTCAAGACGCCAAGACCATCAAGGCTACATACTTGCTCAACAACTATCATTATACTGTATATGCTCCAACAAACGAGGCAATGCAGGAAGCCTATGCAGCAGGTCTTCCAACATTGGCAGACCTTGAGGCAGCCGAATTGTATGATGAAGAAATGGGCTACACTTCTGGTGCAACAGCAGAAGAAAGAAGAAAGTCTCGTGCAGACTCTCTCCGTGAGGTGATGCTCGACTTCGTGAAATATCATATTCAGGACAACTCTATCTTCGTTGATGTAGATACCGCAGGTAATTTTGAGACAGCAAAGACTGAGATGATCAAGTCTATGGTTGTTGATGAATCTACTGGCGAAGCAACTTGGGGCGGTAAATATGCTCCAGGACGTCCTTACAAACTGAAGGTTCAGGTTGCTGGTGGTCAGATGACCGTGACAGACTGTCGTGACGGAAGTTCATCCAACCCACAGGGAAATACCGCAAACGTTGTGATAAAGGAAGGTGCTTACAACTTGATGGCTCGTGAGTATTGGCTTGATAGCGGAAGCACAATCACTAATCCAAACAGTGTCAATCTCAACAACTCTTCAGCAGTTGTCGTTCATGGAATCAATCATCCATTGATTTTTGCTGATGGTAAACATCAGGATTCTAATGGACAGTTGATTGAATCTCAGTTCACTTATTCTTACAAGCAGCTCACATCAGAATAATCGTTCAGAATATGAAAAAAATAATATCAATCTTCATGCTTTTAGTGTGCTTCTGCATTCAGGCAAGTGCACAAGTAAAGGCGGGCGACGTGGTCAGCGGTCAGGTTTGGGATGAACTTGAGCCTCTGATGATGGTTAATGTTGTGGAAGTTGACCATAATGGACGTATCGTTGCCCATGGTACTACCGATATCAATGGTAACTTCTCTTTCAAGATCGTTAATCCAAAAAACAATATCCGAATTTCCTATGTCGGTTGTCAGACCGTGAATCTGCCCATCACAAAGCGTGCCTTTGGCAAAATCACCTTGAGGAGCGCTAACACGATTCCAGCAGTCGTTGTGAAAGCAGTACGCAAGAGTCAAAGTACAGGTCTTTCCATCCCTATGACGGAGATTTCTACAGCATCTCAGACCATCGACATGAAGGAGTTTGAGGGTATTGGAATGACATCGGTCGATGAAGCCCTTCAGGGTCGTATTGCTGGTTTGGACATCGTAGCCAATTCTGGTGACCTTGGAGCAGGAACATCTATCCGTCTCCGTGGTGTATCAACCATTCATGGCAACCAGAACCCTCTGATTGTTGTCAATGGAAACCCTATCAAGTCTCCAGGTTCAGACGAATTTGACTACAACAATGCCAACGATGAGCGTTTTGCCGAACTCTTGCAGGTAAACCCAGAAGACATCGAGTCTATCACTGTCCTCAAGGATGCTGCCGCTCAGGCTATCTGGGGCTCTCAGGGTTCTAATGGTGTCATTGAGATCAAGACAAAGCGTGGTGCTAGGGGTAAGACCAGAGTAAGCTACAAATACACTCTTAATGGCAACTGGATATACAAGCGCTATAAGCTGTTGAATGGTGATGACTATACCATGTATATGAAGGAGGCATACTTCAATCCTCGTCAGGAGTCAAGTTTTGCTGACAAGTCATCCAATAGCTTTATTCCAGAAATTGCCTATGCACCTGAATGGGCAGAATATCACATGTATAACGACAACACCGACTGGGTGGATGCCGTTACCAAGTTTGGTGTTCAGCATTCACACACTGTGAACCTTTCTGGTGGTGGTGAAAAGGCTCTGTTCCGTGTGTCTGGTCGATATGACACTCAGAACAACTACATCATCAAGCAAGGCATGGATCGTCTTACTACAAATGTTGCGCTCGACTACAAAATCTCAGACCGTATCAAGGTTACTACCAACTTCGACTTCAACTATACCAACCGTGACCTCCACAACACTGGAGATGCCATCGGTGTGGCACAGCGTAAGATGCCTAACCTCTCTATCTATCGTGAGGATGCCAATGGCAATGACACTGGCGAGTTCTACACCATGAACAGGTGGATTACCAAACAAACAGGTGTTTATGCTGCCAGCAGTTATTTGGATGACCAGTATGACTTGAAGAATCCTGTGGCTGTGGCTTACAACTCTGAGCAAAAGACAAAGCAGTTGGTTGTTCGTCCTGAATTCCTTTTTGATTATAAAATCTTGGGAACTCAGCCCAACCAGCACCAATTGGACTATAAAGGCCAGATTCGTTTCGACATCAATGACAGTGAGAACAGCAGTTATATGCCAGGCTGGCTGTCTTCTGTCAGCATGTTCGCCTATGTTGGTTCGAATAATCTGAATAGAGATGCCTATAATACATCAAGTGCCAGCAGTAGTAAGTCTCACAACATGACAACCTATCACCAGCTGACTTTTATTCCTCATTTCAAGAATGAAGGACATTCTTTGATGCTGATGGGTCGTTATGACTACGGAACAAGCAATAGTTCCAGCAATAGCACTGGTAAGCACATGATGCCTACTACTGCCGACATCACTTCAACACTTGCTGGTGGTGTCATCCGTACATTCGATTCGGGTGCTGGTCATGGAAAAAGCCAGAACCTCACTTTCCAGGCTCACTACTCTTACAAGAGCCGCTACACTTTGACTGGTGTGCTTCGTGGTGACTGTACTACCGCTTTCGGTCCTTCACGTCCTTGGGGATTCTTCCCTGCATTGTCTGGTCGTTGGAACATTTCTAACGAGCCATTCATGGAGAGAGTGAAATGGATTTCCATGCTGTCAATTCGTCCATCTTGGGGTTATGCAGGAAACGCACCTGGTGGAGACCTTTGGCGTTCTAAGTATGGCAACGGTCCAAGCTACATGGGCGGTGCTTCTGTGGCTCCAGGCAACATTCGTCTTGCAGGTCTGAGATATGAAAAGAAAGTCTCTTATCAGGTTGGTTTCGACTTCGGATTCTTTGACGATATGCTGACTGCTAACATCGACTTCTACACAGCCAAGGTGACGGATCTGCTGCAGAGAAACTACGGCATCCCATCATCTTCTGGTTATTCTTCTTTGAGTTACTACAATGATGGCTCTATGCGAAATGAAGGTTTTGAGTTTAATATCAATGCTCGACAACTCTTCAAGAAGGGTGATTTCTGGGTGGATCTCAATGCGTCATTCGCTAACAACCGCAACCGCATATTGTCTATGGACCCTACTTGTCTTGAGACTTTTAATAATGAATACAACTACAGGAATGGAACATATCTTTCACGTGTTCAGATCAATAACCCATTGAACTCTATCTATGGATTCCGTTACAAGGGTGTTTACGCTTACTCAGAGTATTCAGAAGAAGAGGTGGAAGGCTTGAGCGGTCCAAACTCTCCAATTGTCCGCAATGCCAAGGGCGAGCCTATCTTCGACTCAACAGGTGCTCCTAAGATGATGTACTTCAACTATGGCGGTGCTAACCAATATGCATTTGTTGGTGGTGATGCCATCTATGACGACATCAACCATGATGGTCAGATCAATGAGTTGGATATTGTTTATCTCGGTTCTTCTCTTCCAAAGATTACGGGTGGATTCGGTACGAGATTCCATTATAAGGGTTGGGAACTCAACCTCCAGTGGAACTTCCGTACAGGATTCAAGGTGATGAACACGGCTCGTATGAATCTGGAGAACATGTCGAACAACAACAACCAGTCAATTGCAGTGAACTGGCGTTGGCACAATGAAGGTGATATCGCACCACTTCCACGTGCTGCTACAACAAGGACACAGTTTGACACTTACAACTATTTGGGTTCTGACCGATTTGTGGAAGATGCTTCTTTCCTTCGTCTGAATTACTGCCAGTTCTCTTATTCTTTCCAGAGAAAGCAACTTCAGAAGATTGGTCTGAGTTCCGTTCGTCTCAATCTTACCCTCAACAACATTCTCTGTCTGACTAAGTATTCAGGTCTTGACCCAGAGCATGCTGCTAACGGTTATGCGGGAGCTACGGATGGTAATACAAACCCACGTTCACGTTCGTTCACGTTCGGTTTAAATGTTTCATTCTAATTTTATAAGGCTTAAAGTCATGAAAAATATTAAAAATAAAATATTCTCGGCTGTTGCAATTGTGGCTGCGGGATTTGGCTTCAGCTCTTGCGATATTGACTTGCTTCCACTGAACGAAGTTGTGTATGAAAACTTCTGGACGGACAAGAGCGATGTTGAGAGTGTGGTGTCCGCATGCTATGGTTCTTTCCAAGATGACAATTATGTGACCCGCTTGATTGTATGGGGCGAAGACCGTTCAGATAATGTGACGGCTGGTCAAGAACTATCTAACGACTTGCGTTTCTTGCTGAAGGGTAGTGTGAAAACCACCAACTCATTCTGTGACTGGAGTTCTATCTATCAGACAATCAATTATTGTAATGTGTTGTTGTTTGAAGCTCCAAAGGTGAAGGAAAAAGACCCTAACTATACGGAGTCAGATTATCGAATCAATGTGGCGGAGTGTTCATTCATTCGTGCATTCTCTTATCTCACATTGATCAAGACGTTCCGTGATGTTCCTTTCTCCTTCGAACCATCATTGGATGACACTCAGACTTACCGTCTTCCACAGACCAAGTTCGAGGTTATTCTTGACACTTTGATTCAGGACATCGAAGCATGCAAGAGTTATGCTCCTCTTCGTATCAATAACCAGACATTGAAGAAGAACATTGATAATACCCAGAACACGGGGCGTGTGACTCGACCTGCCATGTATGCATTGCTGGCAGAACTTTATTTGTGGCGTGCATCTGACTATAGACTGTCAAAGGCCGAGCAGAATGAGTACTATAAGAAATGTATCGAATGCTGCGACTGGATTGTCGCTTACAAGGTGCAGCGTTATAACGAGGGTGATGTAAAGGAAGACATTGACCAGGAAGTATATAGGGAATATGGCTACCCATTGTTGGCTGAAGAAGTCACTGTAGGTCAGAATGAATCTGGTCCGGCGGCTTACAATGCTATCTTTGGCGATGGTGCTTCTTTTGAATCTCTCTTTGAACTTTGCTACTATAACAATGTGAGAAATGTACAATACAAGGAGAATAAAGCTGTTCGTACTATGTATGGTAAGGATTCACGTACTCAGAACGTGAAAGCACATGAGAGTTTGTTTGAGTCAAAACCACAATCTACAGATAAATATTCTGATAGCAAATTGTTCTCTGTGCCTTCAGACTACCGTATGCTCACTTCTTTCTACTATAATGAGGAAAATGGTGTGTCTTACATCTACAAGTATGCAATCCGTGAAAACGAAGCAGGTGCATCATCTTATACATCGTATTACGGAAGTGTTGGTTCTGCTTTTGTGGCGCCAAGAGAAACTCAGTCTTATTCAAGCATAAGTCCAAACTGGATTATTTATCGCTTGACCGAAATCATGCTGTTCCGTGCTGAAGCAGAAATAGAATTGGCTTTCAATATGGACGCTGCTGAAAGTGAGCAGAGTGCTGAAGGGTCTTCTTCTGAAGAAGATGAATCTGGCATACAGCCAGCACCCGTGAAGAAGCAGGCTAAGGCTCTTCAGCTTCGTGGTGCTTCTCTTGCTTCTGCACAGGAATTGAAGGATGATGCTTTCAACCTCATTTCAGCGGTTTACCGCCGTTCTAATCCTGCGGTGAAGACAAGGACACAGTATGCTCCAGAACAGCCTTCTACTTATGCAGGTTACCACACTCTTTTGATGAATGAGCGCAGACGTGAGTTCCTCTTTGAGGGTAAGCGTTTCTACGATTTGGTTCGTTCTGCAAGACGTGTTGGTAATACTCAGGAACTGCGTCAGGCATTGGCTACCAAGTACAGTGAGGCTGGTCCAGCTGTTTCTATTAAGCTTTACCAGATGGGTTTCATGTACATGCCTGTTGCAAGAAGAGAAATAAAGATAAACCCTGCTCTTGTCCAGAACGAAAGTTATTTGGATGAAGACGAAAACAAAAAACAATAACGTGTTATGAAACTTTCAGGAATTAAATTTTGGGCTATGGCCCTGTTTATGATTTCCGCCATACAGGTAGCTGTTGTGAGTTGTAAGGATGACCCTGGTGTGGAGAACTACTATACACAGTCAAGAGAGTATGCAGCGGACTACTTGAAGAATCGTTCGCAGTATTCTGAATACTTGAAGATTCTTGAGCGTGCAAGAGGTGAGTACGATCTTCGTCTTGTTGATATGCTCGGCACTTATGGCTCTTACACGGTCTTTGCACCTACCAATGATGCGGTGGATAAGTATCTGCTTTCACGTGGTTTGAGTTCTGTGGATGAACTGACCAGAGAAGACTGTGATACGATTGCTTTGAACTCTATCATTGAGGCGGCTTATTTCACCACTGACGTCAATCAGGGTCAATATGGTAAGAACAATATGTTGGACCACATTGTCAGTGTGACTTCAGAAATGGTGTGGAGTGAGGAAAAGATGGACTCTGTATTGGCGATGCACATCAATGGTGATGCATTGGTTACTCATGCGGACGACTCTGTTTCTAATGGTGTGGTTCACACAGTGAACAATGTTGTGGGTTCTCCAAACCTCCTTTTGAGTGACATCATCGCAAAGGACTCTGTCTGCACGCTCTATAGCGCAGCATTTGCAGCGACAGGTATTCTTGATACAATTAGAGACCACTATATAGACCCAACTTATGGCTGGGCAAGCGACAAGGATCGCATTGACTCTTGTACTTGGACCAACTCTAAGCTTTGTATTCCAACCGCTAAGCAGTTGGACGGTAGTGGTGGAGAGTATGACAATGTTGCATATCCAACGAAGCGTGTGTTCAACTACACGGTGTTCATGTGTCCTGACTCTGTTCTTGAAAAGAAGTATGGTATCAAGACGCTTGACGATCTTCGCAGGAAGGCTCATGAGTTGTATGATGACATGTATCCAGAAGATGCGCACATCACTGATGAGACGAACCGCAAGAATGCGTTGAACCGCTTCATCTCTTACCATGTGTTGGATCGCTATGGTGATTACTACAGCTTGACATCTATGGATAATGATGCGTTGCAGTATAACTTCAACCGTATGAAGTATGACATTTGTGACTGGTATGGAACTTTGATGCCACAGTCTCTGATGAAGTTCTCGTTCCCTTCTGGTCCTCAGGTGGGTCTCTACATCAACCGTCGTGGTGTGCGTCACCGTGCTGATGAACGTGGTGGCTATAGCCGTGGTGCGAAGATTTACACTCCAAAAGAGTATAAGGGCAAGACACAGACTTCTTTGAATGGTATTTTCCATTACATTGATGATGTTGTGGCTTATGACCGCACGATGCAGGAAATTGTCATGAACGATTGTATCCGTCTTGACTGTACAACTCTTTCTCCTGACTTCATGACGAAGCTTCCTGGTGATGGAGAAGTTGCTCGTGGTCACACATGGGGTGGCAACAAGAAGTATGACTCTGCTAAGAACACCAACAACCCTGCTGATAACAACAACCGAAGTGTAGGTTTCAAGCCTGGTTACGCTCGTAACTTCCAGATGACTGCTAATACACACATGCATGTTCGTGGTCGTTCATTGTGGTTCTGGTCTTACGAAGGCGATGAGGTCATCTTCAAGGGACGTTATGACTTCACTTTGAAGTTGCCTGCTGTGCCAGCTGGTACTTATGAGGTTCGTATGATGACTTGTGTTGGATTCGGTACTCGTGGTATCGTTCAGTACTATATCGACGGTGAGCCTCAGGGCATTCCATTTGATATGCGTCCAGGTGGTGTTTCACTCTTCGGATGGAAGAATGACACAGAGCTTGGCGATGAAGATGCTATCAATGCTTTTGACAAGTCAATCCACAATATTGGTTGGATGAAGGGTCCTAAGTGTTATCACACAGGATGGCGCAGTAGTTTCGATGCGGGTTCAGACCCAATGCGTGCTCTGCCTAACACCATCCGTAAGGTGATTGGTACTTTCACTACTGATGGCAAGTCTGATCACTATCTGAGAATCCAGCAGAAGATGGAATCAGAGAACAATGAGTTGAACTTTGACTTTATCGAGCTCTGCCCAAGTTCAGTTTATAACAACGAGTACTTTGCAGAACCTCAATGGTAATATAATCATTTAGCTTATCTTGCCACTTTCGGCAAGATAAGCTAACAACAAAAGAAAGAATTATGAATAACATCAAAAATACATTCCGTGCGGGATTTGTGATGGCAGCAGGACTTATTGCGATGTTCTCATGTACTGATACATGGGACGATCACTACAGCTCAAGCTTAGGCTCACTCAAATTCAATGGCACAACGATGCAGGCATTGGAAGAAAACGCTCCCGACTTTGCTAAGGTTGTGAAGGCTTACGGATTTGACCGCGAACTTTCTTCTGACAACACCTATACTGTATGGGCTCCTGCAGATGGCTCTTTCGATCTCTCTGAATATGTTGGTCAGAATGGTGAAAGAGTGGCTGATTCCACAGAAGTGGTGACCCAGTTCATCAAGAATCATATTGCACTTTATTCCATGTCGCTCACACCCAACGACCAGAAGTTCAGTTTGCTGAATAAAAAAGTGGGAATTATGTCGGCAAGTGGTGAGTTTGGTCATGTCAAGATAGATGCAGAAAAGCATAATATCTCTTGTTTAAATGGTATTATCCACATGGTTGATGCACCATCTCCTTATTCTTACAATCTCTTTGAGATGATTGCGAAGCAGTATAAGGATGACACGACTGAGGGCAAAGATACTCTTTCGCTTTATGCTTATCTTTATGACGATAGAGTGAACAAGGATACACTGATTGAAAACAAGTCTGTTAGCCGTGGTGTGGATGAAGACGGTAACAAGATTTGGGTGAGCAAATACTTCGAGAAGAACAATACAGTGCTGAAGAACTTTGATGCTCGTCTCTATGAGGAAGACTCACTCTTTATCGCTATCATCCCATCTGCAAAGGCTTGGGCAGAGCGTTATAAGAAGGCTTTGAGTTTGGTGAAGTTCAATCCATCAGAGGATACTCGTGCTGCGGGTACTGTCGATTCTTTGACTCGTCACTATGCTAACTCTTTTGCAATGACAGACTTGTTCTACAACAAGAATGCCAATGAGTACTGGCAAGACTCTTTGAAATCAACGAATTATTATACTTCTTGGCATAGTGCGGCAGATTGGCCAAACCATCTCTATTACAGTGTAATGCCTAAGTATTTGCCTCGTGACAAGGAAATTAATGATATTCTTGCAAAATGTGGTGAGCCTATAGAATGTTCAAATGGTACTGCTTATATCGTGGATGAATATCCATTCACTGCCATAGAGCAATTTTTCTATAAAATGACATATTATGTAACAGAAAGTCTTGTTAATAAGTTGGGCTCAGGCGATACTTGGACTTATACCAAGGGTGTGTCAAAGACATTTGCTTACAGGGGCGGTACTTTCTCTCATCGACTTCCTGTCTATGATGAGGATGGAATAGCAATAGGTGACACTGTTCGTCGTCAGACATACAATTATGTGGATTTCATTCCAACCAGTGGTAACATCACTGTTGCCTTCAATTTAGCAAACACCCTTTCCGGTACTTATGACATTTATCTTGTAGTAGCTCCTATGTGGATGAAGCAAGACTACAACAATCTTTCTGTTGCTGATTGGGATGCTCGTCCTTATCGTTTCACCGCTTCCATCTTTGAGCGTGCAAATGATCCTTCAAAACCAAAGGAGTTGGGACAGTTCCCTACAAAGGGTGAAGTTCTCAACAATCCTACTCCTGTAGCAGGAGAGAAGGAGAACATTTTCCTTTCAAAGGGTTTGTTCACTGATGATTATGGATTCCTTGGCGTAAATGATACAATCAGTTTGGGCTCTTATACTTTCAAGAACGCATACTATGGACGTCCTGAATATGGAGCAATGCTTCAGATCCAGTCTTCAGTGCTTTCAAGCAAAAGAAAAGAGTTCTCTAACGAAATGCTCATTGGTTCCATCATCTTGAAACCACGTGACGGAGAAGCAAAAGAGGTTGTTGCAGCACCTGCTGCAGCTAAAATGAGAAAAGGTAACGAGTTGACAACTTCTAATAAAAGTAAATGATTATGCAGCACTTCAATAAATACGGAATCGCAGCACTCATGTTCTTCCTTGGAACAGCACTTCCAGCCGTTGCACAGGATGAGGTGGAAGATGAGGTAGTAGAGGAGGAGGTACTTGCTCCTGTAAAGAAAATCAAGCCAGCGAAGACTTATCCTACTATTGATGTGAAGGGTAAAGTTGTTGATGCAGTCACAGGTGAACCACTTTCTGGTGTTCAGTTGCAGGCTTTCAACAATAGATATTATACAGCCATGACAGATGAGAACGGTGAATACACCATTCAGGTGCCTAAGTTCATCACTGCTCTTTCTGCCAGACTGCAAGGCTACAATCTGAATAATGTGTCCATCAATGGTCGTGCTACTGGAGTGAACATAAGTTTGTATCCAGACATGCTTAAAGTGGATTACACAGAGGATGCTTCCGCAAGAAAGAATATCAAAACAGAAGACTTCGGCACTTCAACAGCACTGACTATTGATCAGGAAATTCAAAACCGCTTTGGTGCTGATGTGAGAAGTGTTCAGCGTTCAGCCAATCCAGGACAGGGCGTTGCCATGTTCATCAATGGTTTGAATTCTCTGAATTCCAATGCCATGCCTATGATTGTGTTGGATGGAGTGATCTATGATCCATTGTATGACGCCAAGATGATTCACACAGGTTACTTCAACAACTTGTTGCAGGCAATTAATCTCAATGATATTGAATCGGTAGAGGTACTGAAGAATGGTACGGCAATCTATGGCTCAAAAGCAGCGAATGGTGTCATCTTGATCAAGACCAAGCGCTGTCGCTCTATGGCTACTCGCATTGATGTGGATGTCAATGTAGGCTTAGAGGCTGCACCTAAGACGATAGATCTGATGAATGCAGGCCAGTATCGTTCTTATGCATCAAACCTCCTTCAGACAACCAATACGACCTTGACAGAGTTCAAGTTCTTAAACTCTGATCCAGACTTCTATTATTATAATGTATATCATAATAATACTGATTGGAACAAGGAAATATCCAGAACAGCACTTACTCAGAACTATGGCATCTCTATTCAAGGTGGTGATGATATTGCTCAGTACAACCTTTCTGTAGGTTATGGTGATGCGAAATCAACCTTGAAGAAGAATGACATGCAGCGTTTCAATATCCGATTCAATACAGATATTGTGCTCAACAAGTGGTTTTACACCAAGTTTGATGCAAGTTATGCAAACGTGACCCGCGACTTGAGAAGTGATGGATGGGCTAATGGCCAATATCTTCAGGCATTGGCTTCTCCATCGGCTTTGGCCAATATCAAGGCTCCATTCTTGAGTCCTTTTGATTTTGCAACGAATCGTCAGGTGACCAATTACATTGCTGATGCAGATGACTACCTGAACGAAGTTTGGGGTAACATCAACACAAACCGTGCTCAGCTTGCCAATCCTATGGCTATTCTGGAGTATGGCGAGGCAAAGAACAAGAACCACACCGACTGTACAATGTTGAATGTGTCTATTGCTCCAACTTGGGAACCAACAAAAGATTTCTCTTTGACAGAATCTTTCAGCTACACAATCCAAAGTTTGGATGAATCCTACTTCACTCCAATCGTTGGTATGCCAACTTACACTCTTCCTGGCAACCTTGATGAGACACAAAACTCTAAGTACTCCATGTTCTCAAGACACAATTCTGTGTTCTCTGACACACGTGCCAATTGGAACATCCTTCCTAATGGTGCACATCGCCTTGGAGTGTTTGGTGGTATTCGTTTCATGAATGACACTTATAGAGCTTCTTTCCTTTACGCAGATGGTACAGGTAGTGATAAGACTCCTAACACGGGTAGCAGAAACCGTAAGATTGATGGCTCTGACACCAGTTGGAATTCTCTCTCTTACTATGCCAATGCAGACTATAACTATCAGGAGAAGTATTATCTCACTGGTCAGCTGACTGTGGAAACTTCTTCACGTTTTGGTAAGAACGCAGGTAATCTTCACATGTTTGGTGTGGCTTGGGGCGTCTTCCCTTCCATTCAGGGTGCTTGGGTTCTTTCAAATGAGAACTGGTTCAAGGCAAACAACTATGTGAACATGCTGAAGATCAGTGGTGGTTTTGAGTCTGTGGGCAACGATGCAATAGACAACTCTGCAACCCTTACTTACATGGCTTCAGAGATGATGTTTGGTCAAGGAGTATCTTCTGTTGGCTTGTCCAACATCGGTAGTTCTTCTCTTCAGTGGGAAACAACCAATCGCTTCAATGTAGGTCTGGAGGGTAACTTCTTCAACAACCACTTGAACTTGAGAGGTAATGTGTTCTTCTCAAAGACCAACAACCTGATCACTATGGGTAGTTTGGCATACGTGGCAGGTCTTCCATCTACATACACCAACGATGGTTCTTTGAAGAACAATGGTTTTGATGCTGCTTTCAATGCAAAGGTAATCAACAACAAAAACTTCAAGATGGAAGTGGGTGCCAGCATTGGTCACTACAAGAACCAATTGACTCGTCTGCCTGAGGGTAGAGAATCTTTTGAGACCACACTCTATGGTGGCACAGTCCTCTCCAAGGTTGGTGAGAGCGCAGGTGTTTTCTACGGCTACAAGACTGATGGTGTTTACAAAGACACCGAAGAAGCTAATGCAGCTGCTCTGTACTACCTTGACCAATCCAACAATAAAGTTTACTTCGGTGCTGGTGACATGAAGTTCGTTGATATGGATGGAAATAACGAAATCAATGCCAACGACCGTACCGTGATTGGTAATCCTAATCCAGACATCTTTGGTAATGTAAACCTGAACTTCCATATTGGTCAAGAGTGGACATTGTCCACTAACTTCAACTATTCTGTAGGTAACGATATTTACAACTACCAGCGTTCTGTGCTTGAGGGTGGTTCAAACTTCCTCAACCAGACTACTGCTGTAACACGTCGTTGGACAACAGAAGGTCAGGAGACAGACATGCCTAAGGCTGTATATGGTGACCCTATGGGCAACAGCCGTTTCTCTGATCGTTGGATTGAGGATGGTTCTTTCTTCAAACTGAAGAATGTCACCCTTTCATACAAGGTGCCAATCCGCAACGAGTATATTCAGGGCATGACAATTTGGGCTGCTGCTAACAATCTCTTTACTTTGACCAAGTATCTGGGTACAGATCCAGAAGTGTCTTGTGGCAACTCTGTCCTTCTTCAGGGTATTGATGCTGGCTACCGCACTTCAGGTCGCAGTTTCCACCTTGGTGTTAAGATTAACCTCTAATTTGTATCAATCATGAAAATGAAATCTATTATAAAATGTGGTTTGCTCCTGCTTGCAATTGGAGCATCCACAGTGTCATGCGAGGACATGTTTACAGCAGACAATACGTTGGTGACCACCAACCTCGCACCACAGGATACCCTTTATCAGATGATGGGCATCATTAAGCGTATGCAGAAATTGGCAGACCGCACAGTGCTGTTGGGTGAGGTGAGAGCAGACCTTGTTGATGTGGACCCTATCCATTCAACAGTTGATCTTCAGGAACTCGCTGCCAACAATGTTTCTTTAGAGAACATCTACAATCAGCCAGATGACTACTATGGAGTAATCAACAGCTGTAATATCTATTTGGCGAATGTGGATTCAATGCGCAATTCTCAGGGTACTCGCAAGTACTTTGAGAAGGAAATCCTTGCAGTGAAGAGTTTTCGTGCGTGGTGCTATCTTGAACTGCTGAAGCACTATGGCGAAGTTCCTTACGTGAGAGAACCCGTCTTGACCTCTGATCAGGCAAAGAACATTGTTGCTTCAGGCAAGAAAGAGAACATGGCTACTATCTTGACAGACATGATTAATGATCTCAAGAACTTCCGCGCAACCGAGAACAATGATTTAATTCATACTTATGGTAACGGTTTGACGTTTAGGAGTATTAAACTTAGCCAAATGTTCATCCCTGTTCGTGCGCTGCTTGCCGAACTCTATTTGTGGCGTGGGTCTTATACAAATAGCCAAGAGGATTATATCAATGCCATTCGCATGTATCACGACTTCTTCACATTCCCTGGTGAGGAGATTGCGACAGGCGACTACCGTGTTGAGTGGACTTCTCGCACCGCTTCTCGCCCAACTTATACATCAATATACAATGGACTCTTCACTGCTTCCACTCTCTGTGCGGGTGTTTTGCCAATGGAAAGCTCTGCTTTCTATGGAACAGTTTCAAACCTGAAGAACATTTTCTGTTCTACAGACTCCAACAACTACTATCCTGCAGTTATGGCTTCAAAACGTGCTAAAGACATCTCTAATGCTCAGGATTATTGCCAGTTGATCTTAGGAAGTGGTGGTCTACCAGAGGTCTATATGCGTGAACATGATGCCAATCTCTATTCAGACTATCCAACCATGGAAGGTGACTTGCGCCTCTATTCCGTTTCTGATGGAACTGAGAATGTAGGAGACAACTCTTCCAACAGTCGTGAGAATAGTAGTTACAATAGAATGTACTACTTGAATCAAAAATATGGAGACAACACCAATGGTAACGCCTATCCGTCTTATATCCCATACTTCCGCTACAATATTCTGTACCTGCATTTTGCAGAGGCACTCAATCGTGGTGGTTTCCCAGAGACGGCTTTCGCAGTCCTGAAGTATGGTTTGTCTCACTACATCATGAGCAACCGTAACATCATCTCTCAGGATGAGTTCGATCGTCTTTGCCTCATCACTTCTTTGGGCTTCACGGTTCAGGAGCCTAAGTACACAGGCGAGTTGTTGAGCAAGACTACAGGTACTGCAGTCATTTGGAGTTCTGACGTGTTCGCTACTCGTACATTGATTTCTATGGATCAGGTGAATCCAAGCATACAGAATGAAGGTGGCAATAGATTGCAGGTAGGTATTCATTCTTTAGGTTGTGGCAACACAGAGTATGATGAAAACTACTACCTTGATGATGCCGAAACCAAGGCAGGTCTGAAGGTTCATGTGGATTCTATCGAATGGGAAGAAGTTCCAAGATTGTCCAGAACATCTACTCATGAGGATTCTGTAGAATATGACCGTGTCGTTGCTTACAACAAATGGGCTGCTGCTGAGAATATTCAGAAGAGAGACAGTGTTGATTCCTACAATGTAGCATATCTCGCATCTGACAATATTCGTGCAAAGCGTCAGGCTCGTGTGGCTCAGTTGATTCTTGAGGAAGAGGCTTTGGAGGGAGTGTTTGAGGGTCACCGCTTCTACGACATCATGCGTTATCAGATGCAGGAGAAGGGTGGTGCGGCTCTTGGTTCAACCATCACAATGCCTGCATACATTGAGGATAAGTATGGCGCAACAACCAAGATGGTTGGCAAACCATGGTTCTTGCCATTGCCCACAAGGTAAGTTTTTGCCTCCTTCGAGGCTGTTAAATCAGTAAAGAAAGGAAGTCTGGAGCAGAAATGCTTTAGACTTCCTTTTTTAGTTCAACTATTTTATCTAACTTTGTGCCATAATCCAATTAGCAGATATATGTCTTATTCTTATAAATACCCTCACTTGAGGGAAACGAAATTTGTGGATTTGATGCAGAAACGTGTGTTCAATGTGTTGATCATTGCAAATCCCTATGATGCATTCATGCTTGAAGATGATGGACGTGTGGATGAGAAAATCTTTGACGAATATGCCAAATTGGGTTTACGCTATCCCCCTCGTTTCTTTCGCACAGCATCCCAAGAGGGTGCTGCCCGCCTGATAGAGATCAACTCTTTTGATTTGATCATCTGTATGCCAGGAACAGATAATAATGATGTGTTTGACATAGCCCGTGGCATCAAGAAAGAGTTCCCAACCATTCCAATTGTGGTTCTTACCCCATTCTCCCATGGCATCACACGTCGAATGGAAAATGAGGATCTCAGTGCCTTTGAATATGTGTTCTGTTGGTTGGGCAACACAGAACTCTTGCTCTCCATCATCAAACTGATAGAAGACAAGATGAATCTTGTCAATGACCTGGCAGCAGGTGTGCAGATGATATTGGTGGTGGAGGACAGCATCCGTTTCTACTCCTCCTTGCTTCCCAATCTCTATCGCTTCGTGTTACAGCAAAGTCTGGAATTTGCCTCGGAAGCCTTGAATTCACAGTTAGAGATGCTTAGGATGCGTGGCCGTTCCAAGATTGTGCTTGCACGCTCATACGAGGAGGCGTGGGCACTCTATTCCCAGTTTAGTGAGAACATGTTGGGCGTGATCAGCGATTGTCGTTTCCCGATGCTTGCTGATAGCAAGGAGAAGGATGAGTTGGCAGGCTTCAAACTGCTCAGTGCCATCCGTGAAGTGGACGAATATGTGCCCTTGGTGCTGGACTCCAGCGAGGTGGACAAGAAGCCCTATGCCGATCAGTGCCGTGCTGCTTTTATTGACAAAAATTCCAAGAAGATCAATCGAGACCTCAAAGATGTATTGACCAAGCATTTTGGCTTTGGAGATTTCATCTTCCGCGATCCAAGCACCATGCAAGAGGTGGCTCGTGTGCGCAATCTGAAGGAGTTGCAGGATAACATATTCTCCATTCCAGCCGATTCTTTGAGTTATCACTTGCGTCACAACAATGTGTCTCGTTGGCTTTCCTCCCGTGCCCTCTTTCCTGTGGCAGAGTTCCTGAAGAAGATCACTTGGAAGGTGGAGAATGATGTGAATGCTCATCGCCAGTATATCTTCGATGCGATTGTCAGTTACCGAAAGATGAAAAACCGAGGTGTGGTTGCTGTCTTCCATCGTGACCGCTTTGACAGTTATAGCCAGTTTGCTCGTATTGGCGAGGGTTCGTTGGGCGGAAAGGGAAGAGGTCTTGCTTTTCTCGATCATATCATCAAACGGCGCACAGATTTGAATGAGTATGAGAATGCCACAGTGCAGATACCAAAGACGGTGGTGCTGTGTACAGACATCTTCGATGAATTTATGGAGACGAATGGGCTCTATGAAGTGGCATTGTCTGATATTTCTGATGAGGAAATCCTGGCACACTTTCTCCACGGGCGTTTGCCAGAGAATCTGGCGGATGATCTCATGTCGTTTATGGATGTGGTGAATGGACCTGTGGCCATCCGTTCCTCCTCTCTTTTGGAAGACAGCCACTACCAGCCCTTTGCCGGAATCTATTCCACCTATATGATTCCTCGTGCCAGTGACAAGTATGTGCGCCTTGAGATGCTGTCTAATGCGATTAAGAGTGTTTATGCAAGCGTCTTCTACCGTGCATCCAAAGATTACATGGTGGCCACTTCCAATGTCATTGACCAGGAGAAGATGGCAGTCATCTTGCAGGAGGTCGTGGGGCAGAAATACCCCAGTGGCTTCTATCCAACCATTTCTGGTGTAGGGCGCAGCATCAACTACTATCCTATTGGAGATGAAACGGCAGAAGAAGGTGTTGTGGAGTTGGCTCTTGGACTGGGCAAGTATATAGTGGATGGAGGCCTTTGCTTGCGGGTGTGCCCTTATCATCCCACCAAGGTCTTGCAGACCAGCGAGATGGAGATAGCCCTGCGGGAAACCCAGACAAAGTTCTATGCGCTTGAGGTGGATGAGAGTGCCACAGGAGAAAGAGACGGGATGTTTAGCGGGTTGCAGTTTCAGGTGAATGATGCTTTCAACCTGAAGACGGTGACAGTTCGCGACGCCGACCATGATGGCTCGTTGAAGTGGATTGTCTCTACTTTTGATCCTTGTGACCAGCGTATATACGATGGCTACTATGAAGGGAAAAACCGTAAGATCATCTCCTTCTCGGGTGTCTTGAATCATGATGTGTTCCCTCTGCCAGAACTGTTGCAGAAGGTACTCCATTATGCTCAGAAAGAGATGGCTCGTCCTGTGGAAATAGAGTTTGCCGCCAACCTTCATGAGGGCCGTTCGGGCGACTTCTATCTCTTGCAGATACGTCCGATGGTTGATAATCAGATGCAGTTGGATGAAGACCTCACGCTCATCTCTGATGATGCCAGTCTCCTTCGAAGCCATCATGCCATAGGTCATGGTGTCATCAACGATGTGTTTGATGTTGTTTATGTGAAGACAGAGAACTTCAATGCCTACAACAATCCAGTGGTGGCAGAAGAAGTGGAGCGCATCAATCGTGGTTTCTTGCAGAGAGGCGAGAACTATGTGTTGGTGGGGCCTGGTCGTTGGGGCTCAAGCGATGCCTGGCTGGGCATTCCTGTCAGGTGGCCTCACATCTCTGGTGCGAAGGTCATTGTCGAGGCAGGTCTCTCCGATTTTCATGTAGATCCCAGTCAAGGCACTCATTTCTTCCAGAACCTCACGAGCATGGGTGTTGGTTACTTCACCATCAATGATTTTGAGGGAGATGGCATTTATCGTCAAGATGTGCTCAATGCGATGCCGGCAGTGGAAGAGACTGAGCATGTGCGACATGTCCGCTTCGACAAGCCGATTGTCATTAAGATTGATGGCATGAAGAAAGAA
Organism: Bacteroidales bacterium; assembly: GCA_012729225.1. Lineage (GTDB taxonomy): Bacteria > Bacteroidota > Bacteroidia > Bacteroidales > Bacteroidaceae > Minthosoma. The sequence goes on from JAAYDO010000179.1 coordinate 46,322, forward strand.
GGTATTGTGATGATGTCTTGATGGATGAATTGCCTGTCATCAATGGATGCGTGGCGATGCCTGTCCATGTCCTGATGCAGATTGTCTTTGGAAAGAGAAGAGAATCTCCATGCGGACAGGGACAAAGTTGTAGGCTTTTCCTGCCATTTGACACCTCCTGCGATTGAAGCATTCTTCATTTTCCAACGAACAATGGTGCAAGTGCCAACACACCATTGTTCAATGACCATCGAACAATGGTTCAATCGCCAATGAACAATGGTGCGATGCCCCATGAACCATGCGTGCGTTTTTGACCTCACAAGCATGGAGCGTTAGCATCAACACAAATGATTGAGAATAAAGAAGATGTGACATTCTTTTATGACAGGGGCAACACCTCCTGCTGTTGCAGAAGAACTGTCTGGCGGCAAATGCTGTCGGAATCGCTTTGCCCCGCTTCCTCTACACCCAGATTCCCGTTGAAATCCCATTGAGTTTGGCTGAAAATAGAAGGGAAAGAAAGATGGTCAAAGGAAGAATGTTTTCTTTAATGGCGAACCATCTTGACGACATTGCTGGTGAAGTCCACTACTGCCATGCGATGAGTGACGAAGATGACAGTGCTCTTCTGGAAACGTTGCTGAAGATTCTTCAGCAGTTCCTTTTCTGTTTCCGCATCTAATGCCGAGGTGGCTTCGTCAAGCAACAGAATCTTGCATGGATGGAGAATGGCTCGTGCAATGGCAATGCGTTGGGCTTGCCCTTCCGAAAGCCCTCCTCCTTGCTCCGAACACCGTGTTTCAAGTCCGTCAGGCAGCGTCAGTACAAAGTCTGCCAAGGCAATATGGAGTGCTTCTTCCATGTCTTCTGTTGTGGCGTCGGGGTTGCCCATGAGTAGATTCTCGCGGATGGTGCCAGAAAAGAGTGTGTTGCCTTGCGGGATGTATGAGAAATTGCCACGCAGGGCAGGAGACAGTGGCAGTGCCTGTTGGGTTTCGGTATATGCCTCGGCAGTTCCTTCAGTAGGGCTGATCAGGGCGAGGATGAGCCGGATGAGCGTGGTCTTGCCTGCGCCGGTCTCTCCCAGGATGGCTGTGAAACTGCCTGGGCTGAAATCGTGTGAGAAATGCTGGATGATGGCTCTTCCTTCCTCTGAATAGGAATATGATACATCGTTGAATCTGATGCCTGCGCCTCCCTCCAGTTCGACAGGTTCACTGTCTTCTTCAAGCGGCAACTCCTCCAGTTCCATGAGGCGTTCGCAAGAAGTTGTGCTATTGATGAAGATGGGTAGAAGCTTTGCCACATCGAGCATCGGCCGCTGGATGCGATTGATGAGTTGTGTGAATGCCATGAGCACACCCATTGTGATCAGTCCAGCATGAAGTTGGAAGAGTCCCCACACCAATGCTGTCAAGAATGCTCCCAAGAAGCCTATGTTGATGAGTGTGCTTGAGAAGATGTGGAACTTGGTGCGGCTCTTGATCTGATGACGCAAGAGGCTTTGGCGCAGTTCCAGTTTCTCTATCATCGTGTTTTCTCGTCCCAGCACCTTGATGACCATCTTGTGCTGTATGCTTTCCTGGATGATGGCTTGAATGGCGGAGTTGCTGTCTTTGATGGCACGCACGATGCGTCTCATCTTTCTGAAGTAGATGCGTGAGAGAATGATGAAGACAGGGGAGGTGGTCACCACAATGAGAGCCAAGGTGCTGTCCATGAGGTAGAGGTAGGTGAACGAGGCAATGAACTGTGTGAGGGTGACAACGGCAGTGGGAAGCACATCGGTCATTAATTGTACGATGTCGCCCACATCGCCAAACAATCGGTTGATGACATCTCCGCTATGGTATTTCTCTATGCCTCTCCATTTTCCCTTGATGAGTTGCCTGAAAAAGAACTGTTGCATCTGGTTTTGGGTCTTGACGCCCAACACTGCGCTGATCCAGGTGGATGATATGTGCATGAATACCTCCAGCGCAAACACGGTAGCCAGCAATACGGCTGTCCAGATGATGCTTCCTTCTTTGGCATGAGTGGCAATATCTGTGAGGGAACGGATGGTGTCCACTCCCAATAGCCCTAAGCCTACCACCGATAAGCCAATGAACATGTTCAGAAAAGCCTGCAGGCGACAGCTTTTGTGGTGTCGCCAGAGCCATGCTGCAATCTGTCTTATGCTGTATTGCGTCTTGTTGAACTTCATCTGCTTCAACTTCAGTCCTGTTCTTGATCTGTTTTTGATTCTTCCTTGGGGCAGGCTCAACCTCTGCTGTCAGTTCCCCACATCATCTTCTTCCGCAAGGTGGAGAAGAAGTTTTGACCTCGATGGGTGACCACCTTGATGCTGTAAGGTGCTTTTCTGATGCGCAAGTGGATGTTGTCTGGGTAGCTTTGGCTTCGTCCGTCCAATGAAATGAGGAAACTGTTGCTACGGCTCTCCACGCGCAAACAGATTTCGCTGTTGTCGCACAGCACGATGGGGCGCATGTTCAGGCTGTGAGGTGCAACAGGCGTTAAGCAGATGGTGTCGCTCTGGGTAACGATGATAGGACCGCCCACACTGAGCGAGTAGGCTGTGCTGCCTGTTGGGGTGCTCAAGATGAGTCCGTCTGCCTGATAGGTGGTCAGATATTCATCATTGATGTCGGTGTGGATGGAAATCATGGATGAGATGTCATGTTTCAAGATGGCAATCTCATTCAGTGCATGAGGCTCTCCTTTCAGTTCCATCTCGTCGCAGGAGAGGTTCAGCACGCTATGCGCTTCCGTGTTGAAGTTTCCATCATAAATATCTGCAATCGTTTCTTCAATATGGTCGGGTGAGAAGCTTGCCAGAAACCCTAATCGGCCAGTGTTGATGCCGATGATGGGAATCTCCTTGTCTGCAACACGGCTTGCCACATCAAGGAAAGTGCCATCACCGCCCATACACACCACATAGTCTGCCGCAAACTGATTGTCCTTGATGAGTTCGCATTCGGGCACTTGAATCTTCAAACAGTCTCTCATAAAGAGATAGAAGGGCTCGGATATGGCGAGTTCTGCTTTGCGTTCGGTTGCTATAGCAAGGAATTTCTGCACAGCGGCACTCTTGCGCTCCTGACGCACATTGCCAAACAGAGCAAACTTCAGCCTTTTAGTCATATTTAAGATTATTTATTTGTCTTGTATTACAGAAAACCGTACTTTTGCATTGTAAATATATGCAAAGATAGAGATTTTAATTAAGATATATCTTGCTGTATATAGAAAACATAACTTCTAACTGATAATTTATACCAATTTTTAACTCATTATGGAAGAACTCAGTATTCTTGAGCTCGCGGAGAGAGGTGGATGGATCATGATTGTCCTTGCAGTCCTTTCTGTCATAGCAGTGTATATTTTTGTAGAACGTTTCATCGCTATCCGCAATGCGGGCAAGGATGATAAACTCTTCATGGATCGTATTCGTGACTACATCAAGAATGACGACATCAAGTCAGCCATCAATTTCTGCCGTGTCACCAATACTGCCGCGGCTCGCATGATTGAGCGTGGAATCAGCCGTATGGGCAAGCCTGCGACAGAAATCCAGACAGCCATAGAGAATACGGGCAATCTGGAGATTGCAACCATGGAAAAGCGTTTGCCTGTGTTGGCAACCATTGCTGGTGGAGCTCCCATGATAGGTTTCCTGGGCACTGTGATTGGTATGGTGGAGGCTTTCTGGCAGATGAGCAATGCTGGTGGCAATGTTGATATCAGTGTTCTTTCTGGTGGCATTTACCAGGCAATGATCACGACTGTGGGTGGATTGATTGTGGGTATTGTCGCTTTGTTCGCCTACAACTATCTTGTGGCAAAAGTGGATAGCGTGGTGAATGAGATTGAAGCGAAGTCGCTCACATTTATGGACATTGTTAGCGAAGAAGAGCAGTAGCCTATGTTTAAGAGACGTACAAAGGTCACCCCGACATTTAATATGGCGTCCATGACCGACATCATCTTTTTGCTGCTCATCTTCTTCATGATCACGAGCACAATGGTGTCGCCTAATGCCATCAAGGTATTGCTTCCTCAGGGCAAGAAACAGACGACGGTCAAGGCTGTGGCAAGAGTGGTTATCGACAAAGACCTCAATCTCTATGCGGCGGCAGGTAGTGAGAAAGAAGAGCCTGTCACCTTGGAGGAACTTCCTGGTGTGCTCAATGCGCAGCTGACAGACTCCACAGAACTCTTTGTTTCTCTTTATGCCGACGAGGCTGTTCCCTACCGACATATTGTGGAAATCTTAAGTATCGCCAACGAGAACCACTTCAAGATGGTTCTTGCCACGCGACCACCATCTCAGCATGAAAGATTACAACAAGAAACAAGATAAGGTTAAAGCGGCAGTCGCCACCATCTTGGTGCATGTCGCCATCATACTGCTCCTTGCCTTTTTGACCATTTCAGCGGATCGACCAGACAAGGATCGTGAGGATGGTGTGCCTGTGTTGCTGGGTATGGTGGAAGATGCAGGAGGTGAAGACCTGGAGGGACTTCCTGCCGAGGCTTCATCAGAATCTGTTCCGGAAGAGGAGATGCAGACATCTCCAGAAATGGAGGAAGTGCCTGTTGCCCCTCCATCAACTACACCTCAAAAGCCACAACCTGCCACACCTGCAAAGCCTCTCATCACTCAGGACAACGAAAGGTCTATCGCCGCAGAGAAGGCAAAGCGACAAGCCGAGGAGTCTGCACGCAAGAAGGCTGCCGAGGAGGTGGCCAAGAGAAGGGCGGAGGAGGAAGCGGCACGCAAGAAGGCAGCGGAGGAGACAGCCAGAAGAAAAGCTGCGGAAGAGGCCGCACGCAAAAAAGCGGAAGAGGAAGCAGCCAAGAAACGTGCGGCAGAAGAAGCTGCTCGCAAGAAGATGGAGGCTGACCGACAGGCTGCTGCGGCTGCCAACAATCGTGTGGTCGGTGCTTTTGGCAGCGGAAATAAGGGTGGCAGCGGAAACACACAAGGCGAGGGTGCGCAAGGTTCTCCTACAGGAAACAGTAATACTGGCGAGTCCAGTGGAGTGGGAGGATTAGGCACAGGCACTTCTGCCCGCGTGGCCAATCGTACAGTTGTCTATTTGGCAAAGCCAGCATATGCTGATCAAAACAGTGAGGGAACAGTGGTTGTGTCTATTCAGGTGAGCGAGTCGGGGTCTGTGGTCAGTGCTCAGGTGACGAGCAGCACAACGTCGTCTTCCGCATTGAAAAATGCTGCCATCGCTGCCGCTCGACAGTCGAGGTTCTCTCAAGGCGAGAAGACTGAAGGTGGCTCTATTACTTATCGATTTAAACTCAGATAACTATGATATATGTATTCTTAGCAACTGGATTTGAAGAGATTGAAGCAATCTCTCCTATTGATGTGTGCCGTCGTGCAGGCTTGACAGTGAAGACTGTTTCCATCACCAATGAACTGACAGTCAAGGGTGCTCATGGTGTTGGTGTTGAGGCAGATTCTTTATTTGCCGACAATGACTATAGCGATGCCGACATGCTTTTCTTGCCAGGTGGATTGCCTGGTTCAACCAATCTTGATGCTCACGAGGGATTGCGTCAGGTGATTCTTGCTCATCACAAGGCAGGGAAGGCACTTGCAGCCATCTGCGCCGCTCCTCTTGTATATGGTCATTTGGGCTTGGCAAAGGGAAAGAGGATGACTTGCTATCCTGGCACTGAGCAAAATCTTGTGGGTGCAGATTACACGGCAGCCCAAGTGGAACAGGATGGGCTGATGTTTACAGGAAATGGACCGGGGGCTGCTTTGGCTTTGGGCTATCTTTTTGTAGAGCATTTCTGTGGAAAGGAAAAGGCGGACCAACTTCGCCAGGGCATGATGTATAAGTAATCATTCAGAGAATATTTGAGAAGAACCATGAATGCGGTCATTATTGTTGCTGGAGGAAAGGGGCTTCGCATGGGAGGCGAAATACCTAAGCAGTTTTTGCCTTTGGGTGGAAAAACCATTCTGATGCGCACGATCAATCGCTTTCTTGAGTTTGACTCATCCATGCAGGTGATTCTGGTCTTGCCTGAAAGCCAGCAGGATTACTGGTACTCCTTGTGTGAAGAGTACCGTTTTCAGCAACCTTATGTCATTGCTAATGGAGGAGAAACACGCTTCCACTCCGTTAAGAATGGGCTTGCTAAAGTGTCGAAAGCCGTTGAACTGATTGGTGTGCACGATGGGGTTCGCCCTTTTGTGTCTATTGAGACCATTCGTGCAGCCTATGAAGAGGCTTCACGCTCTGGAGCGGCTGTGCCTGTGATTGATGTGGTGGAGACGATTCGACACCTTGTTGATGAAAGTGGGTCTGTCACAGTTCCTCGTGGTGATTATCGTTTGGTGCAAACCCCTCAGGTTTTCTCTTCAGAACTTCTCCTTTCAGCTTATGCTCAGCCCTATACAGATTTCTTTACGGACGACGCATCAGTAGTGGAACGCTTCGGTCATGCAGTAAGACTCGTTGCTGGTAATAGGGAGAATATCAAGATTACCACGCCTTTCGACCTAAAGGTGGCTGAAGTCCTGAAAGATTGATGCTTTCATGTGGATGGAATGATGGACAACAGGATTTGCCTTTTTAGAGTGGCATCTTGTTCATAATAATTAATTATCGAACTCTCGTTGTTTACTGCATCAATAATTGATCATGAGAGGAATGACTATCTTTGTCTTTCGCAAACTCAACTATTAACCTATGAATATGAAAATGAAAACTTTTTTGACGAGCCTGTCTTTGGTTTTGTCAATAATGACACTTTCTGCACAAAACCTGCAGAAGGGAACGTATGGTTATCTCTATTGTCACATGAGCGACCATGGTGAATTTACCGCTTATGCCTTGAGCCGTGACGGGCTGAACTACCATGACCTGAATGAGGGAAAGGCAGTGATGAACCCAGAAGAACTTGCCCTGATTGAGGGTGGACAGCGTGATGCTTATGTGTGTCGCAAGTCTGACTCGGGCAAGGGCTACCTGATGGTGACCACGGATATGTGTGTGCGCAAAAGTAGAGTCTGGTTCAATTATGGAATCAATCTCCTGAAGAGCGATGACCTCATTCATTGGACATCCACTACTTTCGATTTCCGCAAGGGCAATGAGATTTTCTGTGATCCAGAGAGCCCCGATGTGGTGAGCGACTGGAGCAAGATTAATCGAGTGTGGGCTCCTCAAATATTTTGGGATCCTCATTACAAATGGTCTAACGGAGAAAAGGGTGGTTACTTCATCTACTATTCTATTTGGAGTTCTAACGAGAATGACCCGTATGACCGCATGGTTTACAGCTATGCTGACAAGTCCTTCACGAAACTGACCAAGCCCCAGATCCTTTTTGACTGGGGCTATGCCACCATCGACGCAGACATCAACTACCTGGAGAGTGACCGCCAATACCACATGCTCATCAAGAAGGAAGGTGGTCATCCAGGAATATTTCATACCAAAGCAAGCGGACTGACAGGACCTTGGCCAGAACCAGATGAACATGATTTTGTGAACTTTGAGGGCAACAAGAAATGCGAGGGTAGCAGCGCCTTCCAGATTGTGGGAGAGAAGGGATGGCGAGTGGCATACATTCAATATAGCGACCAACCCAAGCACTATCGCATCTGTCAGGCAGACGAACACCTCACCAACTTCCGCAATCCTGTGGACATCAAAGGCGTCACCGCCCCTCAGCACGGCAGTTTCATGCGACTGACCAAGAAGGAATACAAACGACTGGAGAAACACTTCAACAAGAAGTGAAAAAGATTCAGACTTCCTATACATACGGACTCATGTCTCAAATAAGAGAGGAGCAGATCACACGACCTGCTCCTCTCTCATTGTCCGAAACCTCTATCTTACAGTATCTCGTTCCCACCTTCACCTACTTTCTCACCTTCCCCTACCTTCCCGCCTTCACCGCCTCTGGCAGTTGTGCCACGCTAAAGGTTCTTGATAAGATATTTAAAGGGAGATTAGTCGAAGACGTTAGATGCCATGTCTTTCACTTATTTTTGCAGGGTATCTTCTTATAGAAAATATAAGTGTCTCCATTCAGGTACTTATACAGAACGAGTCCTTTTGACTTGCTCAAAACGAAGTATTCACAATTGGTTGATGATTCACCAGAAAGATGAGAGCATTTGTCATCTATTAAATATACATCAGTTAGCATCTCTCCGTCAATTTCCAGACTCGTGGAGTCGGATACAAGAACACCATCTACATTAAACCTACGATCAAAATTAACTGTAAAAGACAAGTGATCGTCTTTCATTTTGTATATAATTAAAGTTTCGCAAGTGAGTAATCACATGCATAAATTATCGAAAATTGTGAATAAAAAAGGCTTCTAAGTTTGTGTAACTCATTAAAAATGAGTATCTTTAAAGTGACCAAACGATAAAGATAAAA
>JAAYDO010000181.1 GCA_012729225.1 Bacteroidales bacterium
TAACTTCAAGGTGTTATTTAAAACAGCATCGGGGTTGATCAGTGAATTCCTGGAAGCAAAACGTTTAGGAAGAATTACTCTGGCCATGAAACAGTTCAAGAAAGTAGATCTGTTGATTCTTGATGAACTGGGATATGTTACCTTTGACATTGAAGGGTCAGAACTTCTGTTTCAACTTCTTGCAGCCAGATATGAGATTGCAAGTACAATTATTACAACAAACCTGGCGTTTTCTGACTGGGTAAGGATATTCCATGACAAAACCCTGACAGCAGCATTATTGGATAGGATCACTCACAGAGCTATGATTCTGAACATGAATGGATCCAGTTTCAGAAGAAGAGCGAGTAATTGACACTAATGAGATGAATTTTCAGAAAAACCAAATCTCCCGCGAAGGGGGAATGCTTGTCCATTCCCCCGAGCCTATCCTACTCAGGGGGTGAGTGTAAGGGAGGGGGGCGAGGCCCCCCTTCCTTATCTTTATGTTAGCGATACTTTTTTCTATTAGGAATATGACATTCAACTTAGGGTTGGTCAATAAGGTATGGTCCTACCTGGGCAATATTGAATGGTAAAAAACAAATGTATCATAATGAAGTCGAAGAACTCCATGGAGAAGATTATCAAGGATTTCAAGGATGATACCGGTGAATAACTCAGTGGGACCAGCAGCGGCTATCGCATCAAGAGTTTCACCAAATAAGTACTGATTCAAGTGCTTTGCTTCAATTCTCTCGCCAATTAAACGTTCGGTTGCAACATCATCAAAATATGCTGGCATCAGGTAAAGACGACGTTCAGTAAAACCCATGCAATTGAGAAGTAATGCTTTCACTGCCTCGCCAGGAGTGACAATATGGCTACGTTTTTTGGGAATGAAACGATCGATATATTCACAAATTCCAAGTTTGTCTATTATCCCTGAGACTATGCCTAAGTGAGCGATGGTTACATTTGAATCAGCAACGAGGGACATTATTCAAAAAGAGTATACAAATTACTCAGATTTAAATGTTTGTACTAAAGAGTGGTTTCGTAATACTCGTTGCTGCCGAATGTCGGAGATAAAGTCTAATCGACTCATTTCACAGGGATACATTCCAATCATAAGACATTGTAGGATTGTTCTAGAAATGAATCCATCTCTTAACCAAGAATACTTCACACAGAGAATTCTGGTTCATAAAAGGAAGGACACTTTCCCACAATCGACTCTTTTCCATTTTCCTATTTTTGAGCTAGCCGATACCAAAAGGGTGTGAGACGCTCAAGCGTACTGCGATAAATGTCGCAAGGTGCGTTCCATGAAGGGAGGAGGCAGGTAACTTTTCTCTCCCTATTCGGCCTGGTTAGGATAACCTAATCAGACTATTCGACGACCAGTGATCACAGACAATTATATTGAACAATGGAACCTCTATGCGATGTATCGCGGTCCGGTTCGGGAATGTTCTTGGAAGTCGTGGAAGTGTTATCCCAACCTTCATGGAGCAGATCCGTCTTGGTGGGCCGGTCACTGTGACTCACCCGGATATGACACGGTACTTTATGACCATTCCAGAAGCTGTTTTACTTGTGCTTCAGGCTGCAACGATGGGAAAGGGGGGAGAAGTTTTCCTGCTTGACATGGGAAAACCAGTA
>JAAYDO010000155.1 GCA_012729225.1 Bacteroidales bacterium
ATGGACAGTGTGACTATTGGGAGGGAGTTACCCACTCTTGGTGCACGCTTGAGTTTGTCAGTCACCGTCCTCTCTATGACCTCTTTGTGGATTGGGCAAAACAAGTTGATGGCACGGATCATGTCATGGACGACAACCGTCCTCGCCAGACAGAGTTCAATAAGCTAAACCTCACCCATATCCTCCTCTCCAAGCGCAACCTGCTTCTTTTGGTGAAGGAGGGAGTGGTGAATGGTTGGGATGACCCCCGAATGCCTACCATCTGTGGCTTCCGCCGTCGTGGCTACAGCCCGGAGGGTATCGTGTCTTTTATCAATAAGATTGGATATACAAAGTTTGATGCGCTCAATCAGATGTCACTTTTCGAATCTGCTGTTCGTGATGACCTCAATAAGCGCGCGCTTCGTGTGAGTGCGGTCATCAACCCTGTCAAGTTGGTCATCACCAATTTCCCGGAAGGAGAGACTGAGACCTATGTTGCTGTTAATAATCCAGAGAATGAGGCTGATGGCACACATGAAATCACTTTTAGTCGCAATCTTTGGATTGAACGTGATGATTTCATGGAGGATGCCCCTAAGAAATTCTTCCGTCTGGGGCCAGGCAAACAGGTTCGTCTGAAGAACTCATACATCATTCAGTGTCCTGAAGATATTGAGGACTGTGTGGTGAAGGATGCCAAAGGAAATATTGTGGAGATTCATGCAGAACTGATTCCAGAGACGAAGACTGGGCAGGCTCAGAGCGGCATGAAGATCAAGGGTAAGACCATACATTGGGTCAGCTGTGAGCACTGCCTGGAGGCAGAAGTGCGCAATTATGACCGTCTTTGGATGGTGGAGAATCCACGTGATGAGGTGGCAGCCTATTCTAAAGAGCATGACGATGTGCGTGGCATTGAAGCCATGCGTCCGTTCCTCAATCCTAATAGCCTTGAGGTCAAGAACGTCTATGTGGAGAAATGGCTCTCTTCTTGCAAGCCTTCCGACTACCTGCAATTCCAGCGTATTGGCTACTATCACTTCGACCTCGATTCCACTCCTGGCCATCTGGTGTTCAACCGCACAGTCGGTCTCACCGATGCATGGAAGAAAATCAACAAGTAACGTATCTACCCATTCATGGCAAAAGACTATTTCCAATCTCACCAGTTCAAACTACTGCTCTCTTCCTACGAAAGTCAGAGGAAAAAGAACGAAAGCATCTATTTTGATGCTGACGACTTTGCTGATATTGCTGATTACTATCTCAGCATCAATCGTCCTGACCTTTCGATGGAAACAGTAGAGACGGCGCTTTCTATCCATCCTGACGATGAAGTGCTCAGAGTGGTGAAAAGTGCTACATATATCTATCAGCATCAGTGGAAGAAAGCGGAGGAGGTGCTCAACACCCTTGACAGCGATAATCCTGACGTGAAATATCAGTGGGCGCAGATGGAGTATGCCTTCCATGGTCGTATTCCGCAGGCAGAGAAGCAGTGGCGCACATGGATGAAGATTGAAAACGGAACAGACCCTTCTGAACAGCATAGACGAGAGAATTATATTCATATCATTTCGTCTATGGCAGAGTTGCGTGAGGATGACCTCAACTATACGAAAGAAGAGTTGAAGACCATTCGCAAATGGATTCGTGAATATATTGCCACATTCCAGCCTCTCGGTAAATATGATGAAGATATTCAGTTGGCAGATGTTTGTCGCCAAGACCCGCTTGCCGATCTGATGTGTGAAATCCTTTCTCAGATTTTGGAGGAACAGCCCTATCTCTCCAAGGGATGGACCAATTTGGCACTTGCTCAACTCATGCAGAAGAATTTTGATCAGTCGCTTGAATCTTGTGACTTTGCGCTTGCCATCAATCCTGAGGATACGGATGCCTTGCTCACAAAAGCCCATGCCCTGATTTCTCTTGGTGATAAATCACTCTCTATTCCTGTGTTAAAAAAATATCTCGAATTGGGTGGTGAAAGGGTGCAAGCCATCCCTTATGCGGAAGCTCTCTTTCTTGACGGCAGAAAGGAAGAGGCTGTGTCTGTGCTCAAGGATCTCTATGAGTATCTTGAAATACAGAATGAAACGGTTGAAGACCAGTTTCATCTTGATATGATGTCCACCAAGCTTGATGAAGCTCAGAAAAGGGAAAAACAAAAAAAATACCAGGTTTACCGAATCATGTATGTGCATGCTTTGACAGACATCTGCGATCTCTTCCACCATAATGACTGTATCAAGGATAGTCTTGAGGTGAACCGCCGTCTCGTGGAGGCTTTTCCTGATGATGCGGAGGCCTTTTTCATGATGGGTGTCAATCATCTGAGTGCCAACAAATATGAGGAGGCTGCTCGTGACTTTGCTTCAGCCTTGAAGAAATCTAATGACCAGGTGATGATGGGTGTGGATATTGCTCTGACTTTTGTGCTCAATGATTTTAGCGATTTTGCGCTGGAAGTATTAGATGCCATCAGTGAGATTGCAGACCAAAGCAATAGCCCATATGTCAAAAACATACCAGCCGCTAAATCACTTACATACCTCAAGCTTGGCGATAAAGGACTCTTTATCGACAACTTTAAGATTGCGTGTGAAGATACTCCTGACCTTGTTCAGAAGATTTATAATGGCATTTTTCCAGAGGATTTGCCTATCAGTGAGTGGAGTGATTATGCTTCCAAGCACATGAAATCCATTCTCAAGAAACTGAAACACTAATACAACCATAATATTATAGAAATAAAAAGAACTAAACATAAAGATGGTACGAAACAAATTTAAGGGTTTGGGCGTTGCGCTCATCACTCCCTTTACAAAAGAAGGTATGGTGGATTACACTGCACTCCGCCATTTGCTTGATTATCAACTCTCTAATGGTCTTGACTTTCTCTGTCTTCTGGGCACTACTGCCGAAACTCCTACACTGACAGCTGAAGAGCGTAGGCAGGTGAAAGAATTAGTGGTTGAAAAGGTGAATGGTCAAGTGCCGATTGTCATGGGATGTGGTGGCAACAACACTGCCGCTGTCGTTGATCAGATTCTTAATGATGATTTTACGGGTATAGATGGTATTCTCTCGGTTTGTCCATACTACAATAAGCCTTCGCAGGAGGGGCTCTACCAGCATTTTAGGGCTATTGCTGCGGCTGCGAGCAAACGCAATCTCTCCGTTGTCCTGTATAATGTGCCTGGTCGCGTAGGTGTTAATATGACCGCTGAAACGACCCTTCGTCTTGCTAACGAAAATGAAAACATTGTCGCAATAAAAGAGGCTTCTGGCAATTTTGCCCAGATTGACGAAATCATTAAGAACAAACCCGCTCACTTTGATGTGATTTCAGGTGATGATGGCATCACCTTCCCGCTCATCACTTTGGGAGCTGTAGGTGTCATCTCTGTTATTGGCAATGCGCTTCCTAAGGAATTCAGCCGTATGGTTCGTCTCGCACTTAATGGTGATTACAGCAATGCGCTTACCATTCACCATCAGTTTACCGAACTCTTCAAACTCCTCTTCGTTGATGGAAATCCTGCAGGAGTCAAGGCAATGCTCAATGCTATGGGATTGATTGAGAATGAACTTCGTCTTCCTCTTGTCCCATCTCGCATCTCTACTATGGAGAAGATTGCAGCCATCGTAAAAGAACTCAACATTAAGTGCTGATTCCTCCAGAAGTTTCAACTCTATCATATCCACTCACTCTCAATCATTCATAGATTTTATTCTTTCATATGACACAACTCAATCCACAGCAGGTTACGGAGAAATATAATGAACTGGATGGTGCATCCTTCATCCGTTGGGTGACAGATGCCTACCTTCAGTCCATTGGTGGCTCGCTCACAGAGTCGAATATGGAGGAACTCTCCTCTGAGCAGCATGCTTTTCTTTGTTATCGCTATGTGATGGACGAGGTGATGGAGGGAGGGTTTATCCAACTGATAGTAAATGGCTATGCGCCTTATGTGCTCGAAGGACCTTTCCCCTATGTGGTGAAGAGAGAGTGGGGGACGGCAGCATCTGGAACTGACGCAAAACTCCTGAAGGATTTTTCCAAACTCATTTATGAGGTCAAGAAAGAATTCCATAAACATCAGCAAGAACTTCTGGCTGACATGTCTGAAGAGGAGTTTATGGCTCTTTATGAACAGTTGGAACACCTCAACGAACTTGGTGATGATTTCCTTGATGACTACCAGGAGAAGCTCACTCCCATTGTGGCTCAGCTCATTTTGAGAACCATATAGTCACAATCTCTTGCCAAGCATGGGGATATTCATCATGACCTTGATTCTTTGTGTATGCTGGCTTCCCCAAGTCATGGTGTGTGTGCCATTATGCCATGTATAATAAATCCAAACAATGAAACCTCAACAACAGATCAACATAAAAAACAAGCGTGCCTCCTTCGATTACGAGTTTGTGGATACTTTCACGGCAGGCATTGTCCTTACTGGTACGGAGATTAAAAGTATTCGTGCTGGAAAAGCAAGCCTTGTCGATACCTATTGTTATATCAACAATGGTGAGATTTGGGTGAAGAACATGTATGTGGCTCTCTATTCTGAGGGTTCTTACAATAATCATGTGGAAAGGCGAGAACGCAAACTCCTTCTCAATAAAAAGGAAATTCGCAACTTGCGGGATGATACGAAAGCACCAGGTTTTACCATTGTTCCAGTTCGTCTTTTTATTAATGAAAAAGGAATGGCCAAACTTGTCATAGCTCTCGCACGGGGAAAAAAGGAATACGACAAGCGTCAGTCTCTCAAGGAGAAGGAAGACCGTCGGGAAATGGACCGAGCCATGAAACATTAGTTTTATCATTCCTTCTTCCTGTTCTATTTTTTTGTTTCACTACATGCCTTCATTTGGCTTGATATAATCATATATACATCTGCATGACCACACTTCACGACATCATATCTCAACGCATTCTCATTCTTGATGGTGCTATGGGCACGATGATTCAGCAGTATTCTCTTCAGGAACAAGATTTTAGGGGCTCTCAGTTCGCTCATGTTCCAGGTCTCATGAAGGGCAATAATGACATTTTATGTCTCACTCGCCCTGATGTAATTGCTGATATTCATCGCAAGTATCTTGATGCGGGTGCTGATCTCATCACCACTTGCACTTTCTCTTCTCAGCGCATCTCCATGTCTGATTATGGCGTTGATTCTTATTGTAGGGAGATAAATCTTGCAGCTGCTAAGATTGCTCGTGATTTGGTTGATGAATATAATCGAAAGGATTCATCCAAACCCCGTTTTGTCTTGGGTGATGTGGGTCCTACAAATAAAACGCTCAGCATCTCTCCTGATGTCAATAATCCTGCCCTCAGAGGCCTCACGTTTGATGAACTGGTCTCTGCCTATGTTGAGCAGATGGAAGCACTTCTTGAGGGTGGTGTGGATGCTTTTCTTATTGAGACAATCTTTGATTCTCTCAATGCTAAAGCGGCTATTTATGCGGCAGAGGCTGCGATGGAAAAGCAAAACAGGCGTGTTCCTCTTATGCTCTCTGTCACTGTCAGTGATACTGCTGGTCGCACACTTTCTGGACAGACTCTTGAGGCATTCCTTGCCAGCATTCAGCATGCTGATATTTTTTCTATCGGTCTGAATTGCTCTTTTGGTGCTCGACAACTGAAACCTTTCATCAGGTCTCTCTCTGAGCGTGCTCCATATTATATTTCGGCTCACCCTAATGCGGGACTCCCTAATTCTCTTGGTTTTTACGATCAAACGCCAGAGATGATGGCAGAACAGGTTCAGGAATATGTTTCTGAAGGACTTGTCAATATCATTGGCGGCTGTTGTGGCACAACCGAAAAATATATAGAGTTGTTCCAAGATATAGTCAAAGATGCCCAACCGCATACCCCTGTAGATAAACCTACCAATATGTGGCTTAGCGGTCTTGAACTGCTCGAACTCACCCCTGAGCGTCAGTTCATCAATGTGGGAGAACGTTGTAACGTGGCGGGCTCTCGTAAGTTTCTTCGTCTCATCAATGAGAAAAGTTATGATGAAGCCCTTTCTATTGCTCGCAAACAAGTTGAAGATGGTGCGCTTGTGATAGATATTAATATGGATGACGGTCTTCTTGACACCAAAGAGGAGATGGTCAATTTCCTCAATCTTCTTATGAGCGACCCTGATATTTCTCGTGTTCCTGTCATGATAGATTCCAGCAGTTGGGATGTTATCACAGCAGCTCTCAAGTGCGTTCAGGGAAAGAGTATTGTCAATAGCATCTCTCTTAAGGAGGGTGAAGAACTTTTCCTTGAGCATGCTCGTGAGATTCAACGCCTTGGTGCGGCAGTCGTTGTGATGGCTTTCGACGAACAGGGACAAGCAACCACCTTCGAGCGTAAGATAGAGATTTGCCAACGTGCTTACCTCCTCCTAGTTGATCGTGTGGGCTTCAATCCTCTTGACATCATCTTTGATCCTAATGTTCTTGCTGTTGCCACAGGAATGGAGGAACATAATCTTTATGCGCTCGACTTCATTCGTGCCACCGAATGGATTCGTCAGAATCTTCCTGGTGCTCATGTGTCAGGTGGAGTCAGCAATCTCTCTTTCTCTTTTCGTGGGAACAACTATATTCGCGAGGCGATGCACGCTGTCTTTCTCTATCATTCGATAGGCAAGGGCCAAGATATGGGAATCGTCAATCCCGCTTCTCAAGTTCTTTATACGGATATTCCAGATGATGTGCTTGAAGCAATAGATGATGTGCTTCTTTGCCGAACTTCTTCTGCTACTGATCGGCTCATTGAATTGGCGGCTCAAATCAAGGCTGATAAGGATGCCGAACAAGGGATTCTTAAAGATGGGCTTCAGACACATCGCCCCTCAGCGAATGATTGGAGGGAGGCTTCTGTGGAATCACGACTTCAACATGCCCTTGTCAAGGGTGTGTCTGACTATCTTGAGGCAGACCTCGACGAGGCGATACAAATCTATCAGAATCCAGTAAAGATTATCGAAGGACCTCTCATGGACGCTATGAATATTGTGGGTGAACTTTTTGGAAATGGCAAGATGTTTCTCCCTCAAGTGGTTCGTACCGCTCGAACCATGAAGAAGGCTGTTGCCATTCTCCAGCCTCTCATAGAAGCACAGCACACCGAGGGCTCTAAAAAAGCGGGTAAGGTTCTTCTTGCCACGGTAAAGGGTGATGTTCATGACATCGGTAAAAATATTGTGAGCGTGATTCTTGCATGCAACAACTATGAGATTATAGACCTTGGGGTGATGGTGCCTACCGAAAAGATTGTGGAAGTGGCTCTTCAAGAAAAAGTTGATATTATAGGTCTCTCGGGTCTCATCACTCCTTCTCTTGAAGAAATGGTCAATGTGGCTCGTGCGCTTGAGCAACAGAATCTTCAGATTCCTATCATGATTGGCGGTGCGACCACCAGTGAACTTCATACGGCTCTTAAGATTGCTCCTGTCTATCATGGTCCTGTTCTTTGGATGAAAGATGCTTCTCAAAATGTGATTGCAAGTGCCAAACTCCTTCATCCTGACACTCGCGAGCAACTAACCCAGGAACTGACTCACAAGTATTCCGAACTTCGTTCCAACCAGTCTTCAAAAGAATCTGCATCTGTTCTTCCTCTTGAAGAGGCTCGTTCTCGGAAGCCTCGTCTTTTCGACTGATTTCATTCTGTTCATATACCATCAAAGAAGGAGTCTTTTTTTTAAGACTCCTTCTTCTGTATGCTCTTGGCTTCATCCCACCATTTGTCCATCTCCTCCAGGGTCAGATCCTTCCATCCCTTTCCATTCTCCTTTGCTTTCTTCTCAACATAACTAAATCTTCTGATAAACTTTTGGTTGGTCATCTCCAAAGCATTGTCAGGACTGATTTTATACTTTCTTGCAGCATTGATTAAACTAAACATCACATCCCCAAACTCTTCAGTGGCATGCTGCTTGGCTTTCTCTCTCTCTTCGTCTGTTTGGGTTTCGGAATAAGACTTCTCTATTTCATCTTCAAACTCAGCAATCTCTTCCTTCACTTTTTTCCACACTTCTCTTCTTTCAGCCCAATCAAAGCCAACATTGTGTGCCTTGTCTTGAATACGATAGGCCTTGATGAGAGAGGGCAGAGTGTCTGGCACTCCTGAAAGAACGGTCTCATTACCGTCTTTTTCTTTTGTTTTGATTTGTTCCCATGTCTGAAGCACCTCGTTGGCATTGTTCACCTTCACATCACCATACACGTGTGGGTGTCTAAAGATTAATTTGTCACAAAGATGGTTGCACACATCAGCTACATCAAAAGCATCTTTCTCTTCCCCGATTTTTGAATAAAAGACGATGTGTAGTAAAACATCTCCCAATTCCTTGCAAATGTTTGCATTGTCTTCTTTGATGAGCGCATCACACAATTCATAAGTCTCCTCAATCGTGTTAGGTCTCAGTGATTCATTGGTCTGTTTTTTGTCCCAAGGACACTTTTCTCTCAAGTCATCCATCACATCAAGCAGACGTCCGAAAGCCTTCATTTTCTCTTCTTTTGTATGCATAATCGTTAATTATTAATGATGTATTTCCTTTTTTCTGCAAAGGTACGCTTTTTTCCTTGAAAATATTTGTGGGAAATGAAAAATTACACTATCTTTGCACTCGCTAACGGAAAAGGAGTGCCCCTAACGAGGGAATAACACACCTCTCCATGCAAGATCAGAACGCACAGTTCCGGAAGGATGGGTGAGTGGCTGAAACCACCAGTTTGCTAAACTGACGTACGGGTTACCGTACCGGGGGTTCGAATCCCCCTCCTTCCGCCACTGCTTCTCTTCTTACAGAATTGCTCCAAGAAGAGCATAGCAATTAGTCTCAAATAGATGGCGCTTTCGTCTAGCGGCTAGGACACATGCCTCTCACGCATGGAACACGAGTTCGATTCTCGTAGGCGCTACCATCTATCTTGCATCAATCATGGCGCTTTCGTCTAGCGGCTAGGACACATGCCTCTCACGCATGGAACACGAGTTCGATTCTCGTAGGCGCTACTAAAGAAGTGGTAATCTCATCAAGAGTTTGCCACTTCTCTTTTTTTTATACCCCCTTCCATTCTGCTATTTCGCTCAGCTGTCTTGACTTATATATCATTAAATGATTTTTGCTACATGTCTTCTGACGAATTTTCTAAAAAAAACTCCTGTTCTTATGTATATTTCTTTTCTAATAGACATTTATTCACATATTTGTTGTATATTTGCACGACATTTAGACTGTTCTGCCCCAAAGGACATTCGTAAACACTCAACATTAACCTCAATACTTTCATACCTATGATCAATAAGGACGAAGTTTTATGGTATCCCATGCGGGTTACCTATTCGCGCGAGATCAAGATGAAGGAAAGTCTTGACAAGCTTGGCATTGAAAATTTCATTCCAATGAAGTATGAGATAGTGGACAATCAGCGACAATATGTTCCTGCCATCAAAAATCTCATCTTCATTCATACTGACTATACAACACTCAGCAAACTCAAACGTGAGAACAAGGATTTTCATCCCTTGCGCTATTACATGCACAATGTGACAGAGAAAGATGTTAATGACAAGCCTTATACTCACCGTGAAGTCATGTTTATTCCCAATCGGGAAATGGACAATTTCATTCGTGTTTCCTTGAAGTGTGCAGACGAAAGAGTGGAATACATCAAAAATCTTCATTTTGCTTGCAAGCCAGGGGCTAAAGTCCTCATTTCTGATGGTCCGTTTGCAGGAATTAAGGGCACAGTCAAGCATGTTCGCAAAAACTTAAGTGTTGTTGTTGCCCTTAAGGGTATTGCAGCCCTGGTCGTTACCCAGATACCAAAGAAATCTCTTGTCTATCTGACAGATGATGAATATTAAGATTATAAAAAATAAC
>JAAYDO010000203.1 GCA_012729225.1 Bacteroidales bacterium
TATACTGAGCCCAATCCTTTACAGATTTTGGATCAACCAGCTGGTAAGAAAATGACTATCGCTCAGATAAAAAACCGGCATAGGATCGAGGATTTTATCCCCTTATCTATGCGAAGTGGGGGCAAATATTATGTAGCAAAATGTCCGTTCCATGATGATCAGCACGAGTCCATGTGGGTAGATACCGCTAAGCAGATATGCGGATGTTATGCGGGGTGTAGTGGGCAAACTCCCTGGGACATAATTAACCTCTTCGCTCGCTTACAGAACGTAAGCAATAACGAGGCGATAGAGATACTTTCAAAAATGTGAGGTGAAAAATGTTAGGTCAATTAATGCAGTGCAAACCAATAAAGAGTACGAAAAAGTATGGAATCAGCATAGTCGCTATCCATGATGTAAATTGCCCGGCAACTCGGATCCCGCCGGGGGTATGCAATTGCCAGGTAGAAATTGCGACAATCGAAGAAGATCCGGCGGGTTTATCGAAGAAGAACCGCCGAAGACATAAATCAAAAAATCAGAATTTGAAAGGATTAGGAAAATGAACCATTCATACGTAGACAATCTAAGTAAATCTGCAAGGGAGGAAATGGACGCGCTCGCTCAGAAAATGGAGGCTATTGCAGCTGCAGACCGGGTGCGAGAGCCAGAACTTACAGATGAGGAAAAGGCAGAGGTAGCAGCTTGCGAAACCGTTCTAAAGAAAAGTAAGCCGACATCCGCAAGGTTGTTGGATCAGTTGATTGCAAAACAAAACCGCCTGGAACAGTTGAAGAGGGATAGCGATGAAATGCTCAGAAGCGGTGGTGATGTTGATAAACTGGCCAGTGAGATGGCACTGTTAGGTTATGCAGTTACCTTACTGGATCATGCATACCACGTTAATAACTCGGATATCACTGCGAACGAGAGCCAAATTAGGCGGATAAAAGAGACCGCGAGAAAACGAGAGATCCGCCAGGAAGCAGCAAAGGAAGGTAACGAATGAACAAGCATCTTAAAGTATGGCTGAACAGTCTATCAGCTGAAGAAAGAACCGTGGTTGAAATGAAGCTGGGATCAATGGCCATAGAAACTGAAGAAGAAAAGCTTGCTAATGTTATGCGTAAGGCGGCGGGGTTGCCTGAAGTTGACGTGGATCCTAATGAGGATAAGATATTGGCTGAGGCTCGTAAGGCGGCCGGATTGGAGTAAGACCATGCGAATTTATGGAGGTATCCCCGATAGCGCAAAGGTGGCATTCAAAGCCAGGATATCCAGGTACTTTACATTCAATCCCACTGGCACAAAATGGAGATCAATAGAGGAAGTTCTTCTACAGATATCTGATCGTGAGGAATTCCTACGGATATTCCATTGGTCCAATATGGTAGTAATTTTGCGGGATATGTGCGTAGAAGCCGGCCTGATCCGTGAGGATAGAGGTGATCCACCACATGTAAGGGAAGGTTATTACGGCTTGGAACGTAAGACAGGAAAATAAAAAAAGGCCGGTGCGACAGCCGGCCTTAGTTTGAATCCAGGTGAAATGTTATGGCCTAGCAATGATAAGGGTTATATGTAGACCGAATAGATTGACTCCGAGAAAAGTATTTTTACCTGAGATCATTTTGTGAAATCTGATATAGTCGGACAGTGATTTTCGGGGTTTTGCGGTAAGATTATTCATGACTGTAAGCCCTCCTGTGGCTTATGGTTAGCCCGGTGAGTGGTCGCACACTTGCCGGGTAATTTATTGGATAGACTCAATATAAACCTAGTAGAGCCCATTGTCA
>JAAYDO010000012.1 GCA_012729225.1 Bacteroidales bacterium
CAGGGTATTTACACTTGGAAGACCATATTTTTCGGCGATTTCCAATCTTGACTTGCCACTCTGCATGTACTCAATGGCAATGGCGCGTTTCAATCCGCGACTGAATTTTTGTTTACTCATAACTTAATTTTTTAAGATTTAAGCCCTTTATAGAGTCAACCTATTTCAGTACAAGACAAATTCATTTTTTCGCTAATTTTTCGCTAAAAACGAGGTTCAAAGTGTGAAAGTGCTACAAATCAACAGTTTGTAGCACTTTCTGTTTTTTTATTGCAAGCAAAAAGTAACATGATACCACCATTTAACGTGAAAGATGATGCAAGTATCTCACTCACCGATACCACAACCTCAAAATGCATTTTTGCTGTAACCCCATCTTCCATGATGCTACATCAATCGAAGTTGAACTCTGGAACAATCCCTTTTCTCTCCATTTCGTCTAATTCACGTCATTTATGTATGTTTGATGCTCAATGTTTGTGGGGTTGAAAACGCAGCATTGTTCGTTGGTCATCGCAGCATTGTTCGTTGGCGGTTGAAGCATTGTTCATTGACGCTTGAAACATTGTTCATTGAATCATGAAGTATGCTTCGGTCTATTGATGTGTCAAATGGCAGGGGCATCCTGCTGTTTCATCCCTGTGCACACATGCTTTTGTTTGTTCTCTCCCTAACAATATGGGAGGGTGTGGCGAATTCGTTGGAATCACGTTGGTTGCAATAATTAGGCGAAAGAATGTACGCATGCTTTTGGCTATGGAAAGAGGGACATGGTAGTTAGGACGTGTTATCCAACCGCTTCTCTATTCTCTGGTTGGCTCATCTCAAGCACTGAATAATTGTCAGTGACGTGTGATTAGAATGCGGACGGTCTGATGTTCAGAGTTTGTAGCACTCATGTTAGAAACAAAAAGGTTGGCTTTGTGGGCCAACCTTTGATGATGTGTTCAATGATTAAGATTGTAATCATTGTCTTTTCGATGAAATGAGAGTTACATCTGCTTGATGAGTTCCATGCCTCGGCGGATGGCTTCTTCATTCATGGGGATGAGTTTGTGGTGGCGTTCGGGAAGTGCCTTGTGGAGACCTTTCACCACGTCTTCTACTGTGGCAATGGGGCGCACCTTGAGGAAACCTCCGAGCACGAGCATGTTGAACACCTTTGAGTTGCCTGTGCGTGCGGCTTCCTCCATGGCATCTATACAATACACGTTGATGTCGTCACGCTTGGGTGGCTGAATGATGGAGTGACCATCGTAGATGATAGTACCACCTGGCTTAACGAGTGGCTCAAACTTTTCCAGTGAAGGTTGGTTGAGCACGATGGCTGTGTCGTAGGCACTGACAATGGGAGACGATACAACCTCGTCGCTGACGATGACGGTCACATTGGCTGTGCCACCACGCTGTTCTGGGCCATAGGCGGGCATCCAGCTCACCTGCTTGCCTTCCATGATTCCTGCATAGGCAAGAATCTTGCCCATGGAGAGGACGCCTTGTCCTCCAAATCCTGATATGATGATTTCTTCTGTCATGAGTCTTCTTGGAATCTTTTTAGTCGGTTACAGTGTTCTTGAGGTCGCCCAGTGGGTAGTATGGGAACATGTTGTCCACCATCCATTGGTTGGCTTGCTCTGGTGTCTTCTTCCATCCTGATGCACAGGTGGAGACAATCTCCACGAGCGAGCATCCCTTCTGGTTGAGTGAGTTCTCAAATGCTTGGCGGATGGCTTTCTTTGCCTTGCGGATATTTGCCACGGTATTGACAGCCTGTCGAGTCACATAGCATGTGCCCTCAAGGTTGGTTGCCAAGTCGGTGATGTGGAGTGGATATCCGTGCAGGTCTGCCTGACGACCGTAAGGGGAGGTGGCTGTCTTCATGCCCATGAGGGTGGTGGGAGCCATCTGACCTCCTGTCATGCCATAGATGGCATTGTTGATGAAGATCATGGCAATATTTTCACCACGGTTCATGGCATGGATGCTCTCGGCGGTGCCGATACACGCCATGTCGCCATCGCCTTGATAGGTGAAGACCAGTTTCTTGGGCCAAAGACGCTTGATGGATGATGCACATGCTGGGGCACGTCCGTGGCTGGCTTCAATCCAGTCCACATCCAAATAGCGGTAGGCAAAAACTGCACAGCCTACTGGACAGATGGCGATGGTGTCTTCTTCCATGCCCATCTCTTCAATGATTTCAGCCACGAGCTTGTGTACCACACCGTGACTACAGCCTGGGCAGTAGTGCATAGGGGTGTCGTTCATCAAGGTCGGTTTGCCGTATATCCTGTTCTCAGGAATAATCAATTCTTCTCTTGTCATGATTTCTATTATTTCATCCAATAGCCCTTTGGCCAGTTTTTACTCATTTCCTCGCGTGCCATCTTCTGGAAGTCTTCTATCACCTCCATAGGGGAAGAAATCATGCCACCTGAACGACCAGAGTGGAAAACCTTGGTCTGACCTTCTGTGGCAAGGCGCACGTCGTTGATCATTTGTCCCTCGCACTGCTCCACGCAGAGGATGGACTTGATTCTTTCACTCAGCTGACTGATGATCTTGTTGGGGAAGGGCCAAAGCGTCTTTGGACGAAGCATGCCCACTTTCACACCAGCCTCACGCAGGATATCTACAGCCTTCATGCTGACGCGTGAAGAGATGCCGTATGCCACGATGAGAAATTCGGTATCATCATCAACCTTGTAGAGTTCGTAGTCCACCTCTTCTGCTTCTACCTGATGGTATTTGGCAGCCATCTTCCTGTTGCGCTCCTCCATTGTGGCGGGGTCAAACTCAAGAGAGGACATGATGTTGTACTGACGTTTTTTCAGTCCAATGCCATTGGTAGCCCAAGGGCATTGCTGGCTTATTTCTTCGTCTGTGCGACGAGGGCGTGGAGCGGGCAATTCCACTTTCTCCATCATCTGACCGAGCACACCGTCGGAAAGGATGATGACAGGCATGCGCCACTTGAAAGTGAGTTCTGCTGCCTTGCCCATGCAGTCGCTCATCTCCTGCACGCTGTTTGGAGCCAGCACAATGGTGCGATAGTCGCCGTTTCCTCCGCCATACACGGATTGGAAATAGTCTGCCTGTCCTGGCTGAATAGTGCCAAGACCAGGACCGCCACGACCTACGCTGACAATCACACCTGGCAGTTCGCATGCCGCCATGTAGCTGATGCCCTCTTGCATCAGTGCAATGCCTGGCGATGAACTGGATGTGAACACCAGTTTGCCTGTGCAGCCTGCTCCGTAGAGCATGTTGATGGAAGAAACCTCGCTTTCTGCCTGCAACACAACCATGCCTGTTGTCTCCCAAGGTTTATCAACTGCAAGGGTTTCCAATACTTCGCTTTGTGGGGTGATGGGGTAGCCAAAGAAACCGTCATATCCGTAACGGACTGCGGCCTTTGCCACTACTTCATTTCCCTTTAGCAATACAATGTCTTTCTGTTCGTTGTCCATTCTTTACTCCTCCTTTCTTCTGTAAACCGTGATGCAGCCATCGGGGCACACAATCGCACAACTGCTGCAGCCGTTGCACTTCTCCCAATCTGTCTGTTCCGCATAGTTGTAGCCCTTGTGATTGACAGTTGCACTCAGTGTGACAAGATTTAATGGACAGGCTATCGTGCAGAGGTTGCAGCCTTTGCAACGCTCGATATCTACAACGATAGCACCTCTCATTTTTGCCATACAAGTCTCCTTCCCGCTTCTCCTGTGGGAGAAGAGTAGAATGTTAGTGGGAAGGTATTCTACTTGGTTTTATTTTGTTTTATTTTAATTGAATCATTTTTATCTTCTTCGGCTGGCATGCCGCTCGTCCATAAGCAACATTCTGCCCTAAGGATTGTAGCGATCCTTGCAATAGAACCTGATGATATTCATCGCCATCTTACGCAACTCCACTGCTTCTGAGTCGGGATTCAACTTGATGGCTTCAGCATACGAGTCCAGACATTCTTTCCAGTCTTGACGCGCATAGGCTTCTTTGCCTTTTCTCAACCACTCTTGTTCCGTCATCTATTATTGGTTGTTCTTTACCTTTTGGGCATCATTGTTGCGAATCTCCACACGTCGAATCTTGCCTGAGTGTGTCTTGGGCAGTTCGTCCACAAACTCAATGATGCGTGGATATTTGTATGGTGCGGTGGTTCTCTTCACATGGTTCTGCAACTCCTTCACCAAGTCTTCGTTGGCCTTGTCTTTCCACTCCTTGCCCAAAACAATAGTGGCCTTCACGATCATGCCTCGGATGTCATCAGGCACACCTGTGATGGCACATTCCACCACGGAAGGATGGGTCATGAGTGCGCTCTCCACCTCAAAGGGGCCAATACGGTAGCCCGATGACTTGATCACATCGTCGGCGCGCCCTACAAACCAGAAGTATCCATCCTTGTCTTTGTATGCCAAGTCGCCCGTGAAGTAGTATCCATCATGCCAAGCCTTCATTGTTTCTGCAGGTGCATTATAGTATTCCACACACAATCCAATGGGCTTCTGGCGGTCTGTGCGAATGGCAATCTGTCCCTCTTCACCCTCTTCAGCCTCTGTCAAATCTGATCTCAGGAGGTGAACATCATATTGTGGCATAGGCTTACCCATCGAGCCTGGCTTGGTCTTCATCCAAGGTGTGGTTGCAATCAAGCAAGTGCCCTCACTTTGTCCGAAGCCTTCTTTTATTTCCAGTCCAGTGATTTCAAGGAACTTATCATACACGGCA
>JAAYDO010000142.1 GCA_012729225.1 Bacteroidales bacterium
AATAATGTATATATGGCAAATTTCATTGAGAAAACATTAGAGAAAGACGAAAAGGTCATCTTCAAGGGACGTTTGCACTGGTCATACAACTTTCGCTACACAGCATGGGGCATTCTGCTCATATTGCTGGGAGTAGCAGGAATGGCACTGATTGCCTACACACACTACAACGACTTCAACAATAACATGTTGGCACTCTTTTGCCTGTGTGTAATAATATGCTTTGCAGGAATAGGACTCATAGGTTTTGGCCTCTTCGTCCGCAACAGGACAGAGTTTGCTGTGACCAACACCCGCTTCATCCAAAAGGATGGCATCTTTGATGTGAAAATGACAGATATTCCACTCTTCAAGGTGGAGACAGTCAATTTCTATCAAACATTCTTCGAACGTATGCTCAACACAGGTGCTATTGAACTTGTGGGCAGTGGTGGTACAGCCCACAGAGTGGAATACGTACAAAGCCCCTACAAGGTGCGCAACATCATTGCCACCTATATGAAGAACAAGAAAGCCGCCGAAGAAACACTCCATGCGTGAAAAAGAAGAGAGTCTCCCTGAACGGAAGACTCTCCCTATATCTTTGACGCTTACAATCGGACGAGCAAACTTATCTACGGAAAAAAGGACGAGAACGATGTAAGCCTCCAAAAGGTGGTCGCATGCGCTTGATAGAACTGGACACCTGCTCCATATCCTCACCAATGGTATAATCCACAGCACCAGGAGCCATGACAATTACATCAACGGTTTCATCAGATCTTTCAAGAGATTCGAGATCACGAGCAGTGATATTAAGCACACCGTCCTTCACTTCCCAAGAGATAGCGGAAGTCATTTCGGGATTCTTTGAAGCCACTTTGACTGAAGATTGACGACTTGGTATAATCACAAGACGAACAGGTGCATTGACACTTACAGAGTTGATGACTTGTGTTTCAACTTTCTGTGCGTTTGCGCTAATGGCGATAACTGCTGCAAGAGCAAGAGATAAAAACTTTTTCATAATTGCGGTGTTTTAAATTGTTTGTTATTTATTGTTTTATGAATCTGTCATTGTTTTCTGATGACATTGCAAAGTTACGGACAATCAGCATGGCTTTCAAACTGAAAAACCCCATTTGGTAGGGGTTTTCCTATAACAGATTTAGGGGATTGGATTTAAACCTATTTACAAACGACTAGAAATCAGTTAATTGCAAATATCACTCTCGCCTCAAAACTAAAGATATTTCCATCATACAGAAGAAAAATATTTATTCAAGCATGAAAAAAATAGGATTACTCTCCGACACACATGGATGTTGGGATGACAGATACAAGAAATATTTCAAAGAGTGTGACGAAATCTGGCATGCAGGTGACATTGGCTCAATGGAAGTAGCAGACCGATTGGCAGAGATTGCCCCACTGAAAGCAGTGCATGGAAATATAGATAGCGGCGATGTGAGAACCCTATTTCCAGAACTGTTAAGATGGAAATGCGAGGAAGTAGATGTGATGATGAAGCACATTGGTGGCTACCCCGGCAAATACGACGCAAGCATACGCAAAAGAATCTACGCCAACCCACCCGCCCTGTTCATCTCTGGTCACTCACACCTGCTCAAAGTGATGAACGACACGACACTCGACTGTCTTCACATCAACCCAGGCGCATCCGGTCGCCATGGCTTTCATGAAGTGAGAACACTGGTACGCTTTGTGATAGATGGGCGAGACATCAAGGATCTGGAGGTGATAGAACTGAACGACGAGGCATGAGCCACTTTTCAAAAAGCATGGAAATATTTTGTCATCTTTGACAAAACCCCTAACTTTGTACTGTCAATATTCACACATATATAGAGAATTATGCCCATATCGGTTGTTATTCAGACCTACAATGCTCAGAAATATCTGAAGCAGGTGCTCGATACAGTAAAGGATTTCGACGAAATAGTGCTTTGCGACATGGAAAGCACAGACAGCACTGTGGAGATAGCAGAGAGAGCAGGATGCAAGGTGGTGACTTTCCCGAAGAAAAATTACAATATCTGTGAACCAGCGCGAGATTTTGCCATCCACTCAGCCACAAACGAATGGGTGCTGGTGGTAGATGCTGACGAGTTTGTCACGCCTGAACTACGGGAGTTTCTCTATGACTATATCACGCATGCCGACCACGATGCTCTGTATGTGCACCGAAAGAACATGTTTCTGGGCAAGTGGATCAAGGCGTCCTATCCCGACTCTCAACTGCGATTCATGCGACAATCCAAAGCCATTTGGCCACCCACCATCCACTCCATACCAAAGATTGACGGCAAAGTGGGACAAGTGCCCAAGGATGTGAAATATGCCTTGGTGCATGCAGGCTTCAGCGTGAGCGGACAGATCAGGAAGATGAACGATTATACAGAAAATGACTTGGTGAAACGTGGAGAGAAGGATGCATCATTGGCAAAAATGATTTTCTCGCCCATGTGGCGTTTCATCAGATACTACATCTTTGAGGGAGCATGCCTGGAAGGACGCGCTGGCTTCATCAAGGCCATGTTCTCTGCTATTGGAAAATTCTATTATTTAGCCAAGGTACACGAAAGGAATATTGAACACACCAAAACTGAAACAACGTGAGTTCAATAACACCATCATGCCCCACCCTTATCATCAGAAAGAATCAATAAAAGTGGCTGTGTGAGAGATTGGAATAGTGTCATTTCCTTTCAATCATGCACCTCTAATGATTGAAGCCTTCTACATGCTCAAACGAACAATTGTTCAATGGGCAACGCACCATGCTTCAAGTGCCAATGAACAATGGTGCGTTGGGCATTGAACCATGCATGCGTTTTTCCCCTTATAAGCATCAAGCCCTTGCTTTCCATAAATCATTGTATTTTACACCTTTATAAAGAAGGGCATCATCCCTCGTCTTTCGGGAAGAGCTGCCCAGTGACCAAATACACCAAAATCACTTTACCTTTTTCTCACAGCATGTATCTTTCAAGTGAATGATGCTTGATTTTGGGCGAAAAAAGCACTTTTTCTTGTTCTCTCTCCAAAAAGTGTATGAAAATCATACAGTTTTGTGTATGATTTTCATACACTTTGCATTTTCGGCACAAAAAAGTGATGCGGGAAAGAGTGGAAAGATGTAATTTTGTGTCAGAAATAAAAAAACAAAAAGAATATGATGTTTTTACATAACCTAAAGATTGCATGGAGAAATCTCCTGAAGTATAAGTTGCAGACCTCCATCAGTATCTTCTCACTGACGGTAGGCATGGTTTGTTTCGCTCTCTCTGCCCTGTGGCTGAGATATGAGAACAGTTATGACAGTTGGTGGCCAGACCACGATGACATTTATATGCTACGATACAGGGACATCGGAAGCAACTTGGATGATGGCTATTCCAATTTCATGTCTTATCCTCAGAGCGAGGAACTCAAGAAACTCCATCCTGAGTTTACAGAGATGGGCAGGTTTATTCCTGAGCATAAACTTGATTTCAAAGTTTCAGAGGATGCCAACCCTGCCGTATCAGGAGTCAATGGTCTCATGATAGCCAATGATTTTCAGGAGTTCTTTGGCATCAAAGTGCAGGAGGGACGCAAGAAGTTGGACCTCCATGAGGATGAGATCGTTCTCACACGCTCTTTGGCTCAGCATCTTTTCCCTGATGGCAAGGCAATAGGTCGTGATGTGTGGAGCAGCAGAATACACTGGCATGTGGTGGCTATCGTTGATGACGCACAAGAGCCTTCTTCTTTCTCGTATCGCTTCTTGACAGGAATGGATATGGATGTGTTCAATGACAATGCCTACATTTCCACTTATGTTTTTGTAAAAGTAAAGTCAGGGGATGTGGAAAGATTGACCAAGAAGATAGAGGTGGATACTATACCAACCACATGGACAGGCATAGAAATTATAGCAGCCGATGGCACAAAGACCACAACAGAGATAAAAGGTTATAAAAACCAATCTTATAAGATGACTCCGATGAGTGATGTGCGTGAAACCATAAAAGAACTCTTTGTCCAACAGATTGTTCAGCGCAGTCACCTCCAACTCTTTGTCATCTTGGGTGTCATCGTCATCTGCTGCGCACTGTTCAACTATTTCACCACGCTCATCACACGCATCCGCATTCGTCGCCGCGAACTGGCTCTGCGCTATGTGAATGGTGCTACTCCACGGCAACTCTTGATGCTGATAGCCACAGAACTTTTGGTCATTCAGACGATTGCCATTCTTTTGTCGGTCTTTCTTGTTGGATTGACCATCGACCCATTCAAGACCATCTGTTGCATCAATCAGCCCAACTCCTTCTTCTTGGGATGGTTCTTGCTCTATGCCGTCATCACCGTGATTGCATCCATGCTGATTGCCGCCGCTATTGTGTATATCACCAATCGCAAGCAACTGGGGCAGGCTCTTGACAAACGGACTGTTCGTCCAGATGGCGTGTGGA
This sequence comes from Bacteroidales bacterium, assembly GCA_012729225.1. Lineage (GTDB taxonomy): Bacteria > Bacteroidota > Bacteroidia > Bacteroidales > Bacteroidaceae > Minthosoma. Next base: position 4,461 of record JAAYDO010000142.1, read on the forward strand.
GTTACCGCATCAACATCTTCCTCCAGTTGGCCGTAAGCATTGTTGCCATCTTCTGCTCTCTGGTCATGATGAATCAGGTGGATTATCTCTTTCAATCACCTGAGATGGGTTTTACCAAACATAACATTGCCACAATGAAAGTGGTGGGAGGTCCTGCACATGGTGCAGATGTGGCTGTCAAGGCGATGGAGAAAGAACTCAAGGCTATGCCTGAAATGGAGGAGGTGATGACAGACCTCTCCTATCCGATACCTAAAGGATTCTTCAACCATTTTGTATGTGACGAGTTCTATGACTTGGGGTTCAGTACAGTCTTCTCAGATGAAGCCTATTTCAAGTTCATGCAGATGCAGATGATAGAAGGCCAGTTCCTGCATGGACGCAATGAGATGTGCATCAATGAGACTGCGGCAAAACTATTGGGTGACAAGGGGAAAATAGGTGCTTCCTTCGAGTCTCAAGACTGGGGAGCATTAGTGATCACTGGTATTGTGAAGGATCTTTTCTATATGTCGCCAACGACTCCACCCACTCCTCTGGTCTTTATTCACAGAGACAACTTCAAAGGACCTCTTTCCAAATATATCAGCAATATTACCATCCAATGGAAAGAGGGAACAGATGCTGACGTGATGGAGAAGAAGGTTCAGGCGATAGCAAAGAAGCATGATGCTGGCAACAATTGGTATATGGAATATCATGATGCTGAAAAGACCTACGACAAATACATCCAGTCGGAGCGTGCCCTCTGCAATCTCCTATTGCTGGTATCCCTCGTATGTGTGCTCATTGCTGTGTTTGGGATCTTCAGTATTGTTTCGCTGGCTTGTGAACGCAGAAGGAAGGAGATAGCCATCCGCAAGATTCATGGGGCTAAGTTCCGCACCATCATGGGCATGTTCCTGAAGGAATACCTATATCTGCTTCTCGCTGGTGCCGCAGTGGCTTTCCCTGTCGGTTACTATCTCATGCACCTGTGGCTCATCCAATATGCGAAGCAAGCCCCCATCTATTGGTGGCTCTACCCTGCTGTTATCCTTAGCATGGCTCTGCTCATCTTCCTCACCATCTTCTGGCAGATTCGTAAGGCAGCCTATGAGAATCCTGCAGATGTGATTAAGTCTGAATAGAGTAGAATACAACATATTTCATCATAAAGAGAATAGAAACAGGCAGCGCAGGACTGAGAAGTTCTGCGCTGCCTGTTTGTTCTGAGAAAGAGGTGGTGTTCGCAATGTCTTTTTGCGAAACATGAAAGACTTTCTTACTCGAAAGAGAATCCTGCTCCAAAATAAGAATAGTGATTGTTGTCAGGATTGACCACAATTTGTTCTACCACCACTTCTGGATCTATCATGATGAGACGAAGGGTGTGCTTGCCTGGAGTAGAGCCAGAAAGGTTCACGTCAAGCCAGCGGAGGTTGTCAAACACATCCTCTCTGCGAGGAAGTCTGCGACCATTCATATAGCCATTCAACAGCAGTGAGCCTCTGGGTGGAAGAGGCTTGAGCACCTTGGACACAGCAAGATTCTGCTTGGTATATTCACCAAACTCATCTCTCATGCCTTGACGGGCATCGAGAATCTGCATGGGCTGATTGTCGAGTTGCACTCCAATGCGAAGACCACGTGCTGGATAAACATCCTGAGTGGGCAGAATGCCGATTGCCACCTGTGGAGTGGTTGCGCCTTTCAACTCTATCTCATATTCCAACGTTGCCCCATTCCCTGTCGTGTCGCTCATGGCCATTACGTTGTCAATACCCATGCAACCCTTTCCTCTACCAAGGTCTGGCAAGAAGATCCATTTGGCATCCTTGCCATTGGTGGTCTTCTGAAACTGATAGGAAGGAATGGAATATTCATGGGTGGCACCAGGAGTGATATTGTGGTTCACCCGAAAGCCCAAGCTCATGGGATTGGCATTCTTGTTGGGGATGGACCACTGTGTGTAGCCGATATGATTGTCGAGCATCATGCCGTTCCATTTGCCACCTGCCATCTCCTTATTATAATAATTAGTGAGTTGCTGGTCGCGCTTCATCAGTGCTTCAATGCTCAACGAGTCGCCTACAGTGGCGCAGTTGTATATTTTAGACACTCCAGCACTGCCCATCACTGGATAATAAACCAATTGATAGAAGGCATCCTGCAGGTCGGCAGGCAACTGTTGCTTCACTGCCTCCGTGCGAGCCATCAAGGCATCCCACAGGTTGTTCACCTTGATAATTTCCTTCTGATTGTAGATGCCAGGATATTGCACCTCTGGCTTACGCCAAAGATTGTATTTACTATACTTACTGATGATGTCGGCAATTTCTTCTGCCTGTTCTTTTCCAAAGATACTTTCTGCAAACTGCTCCAGATAAGCCTTCTCATCACCAGGCTGAATGGCATCAGGATTCCACGCATAACGCATGATGAAGTCAATGGGCATTTCTTTGGGCTTGAGGTCGCCCACATTAATAATCCAGATACGGTCAATGCCACTGGCGTATGCCTGATGCAGCTGTTCTCTAAGTTTAGGCACAGTGGTGGTATTAATCCATCGGTCATTCCACGGACCACCATTCATGTCAATATGATAATAGAGACCCAAGCCTCCCTTGCGCTTGCGCTCAAAGTCACGACCTTTTCGGCGGATGTATCCCCAGTTGTTGTCACAGAGAAGCAATGTCACATCATCAGGCACACGGAAGCCTGCATCATAATATCGCTGCACCTCTGTAAAGATAGCCCACAATTGTGGCACTTCACTTGCTTTCTTGCCTGTCACCTTAGAGATGATTTTTCGCTGGCTGTCTTTTACCTTTGCCAGGGTCTGCATGTTCTCTGCATCATTGCCTGTGCCCATCGCCACATCACCGTCTCCTCTCATGCCGATAGTGATGATGTTCTCATAGTTCTTAGCATGTTCTATACCTTCGGTGAAGAACTGATTGATTCTCTCTGGATTTTTAGCATAGTCCCAAGGACCCACCTCATTTCTTCTTGAGGTATATTCCTTATGGGCACGCATCATGGGTTCATGGTGTGAAGTGCCCATCACAATACCCATCTCATCTGCTATCTGTGGAGAAAGGGGATCATCCTCATTGAAGCGACTATCCCACATGGCAGGCCAGAAGTAGTTGGCCTTGAGTCTGAGAAGCAGTTCAAAGATATGACTGTATGCTTTTGAGTTCACACCACCAAACTGCTGAGTGCACCAAGTGCCAAACGATGGCCACTCATCATTAATAAATATGCCACGATACTTTACCTTTGGAGAGGGTTGCACATAGCGTTCACCACTGATGACAAGGCGGTTCTGATATTGAGGAGTGGCATCAGCCATCCAGTACCAGGGCGAAACACCTATCATCTGTGAAATGTCGTAAATGCCATAGATCGTACCCCTCTTGTCGCTGCCTGCAATCACGAGGTTGCCATCCACCACGGTTCTTACATAACTTTCCCATTGTCCTTTCACCGCCTTCACATCGAGTTGTCCACGTTTGATCATGTTATCAATGAGAGGACTCTTGCCAATAGTGCCTATGATGACACCTTTCAAGCCTTGGGACTGTGCATTGTTGGTGAGTTGAAGAGAGGCGTTCACACGGCTCACTCGGAAGATGTCGTCCTTCAGGTCTTGTGCGGCTCTATGCACGCCCTTCCAGTCTTCCTCGCTCACATAAATGTTTTGAGATTGTTGGTTCTCTACTAATACAAAGTCTTCAGCTTTGCAGATTACACTGCTCACAATGTAGAACAGCATTAGGAGTGTAAAAGATTTCTTATACATATATATAATTGATTGTTTCCACTATATAATTGATTGTTTCCACGGCAAAGTTAAGGATTATCCACCGTCCTCTTCTTTCCTCATGTTACATTTGTTTCTTCTCTTGTTACATCCTTCCGCTTTCCCTCATTTCACCTTTTCTTCATTCAAAAACAATTCTATATCTTTGCATCAACAATCAATTCTATCAACAGATGATGCCCAAAAACCTTTTGTTATCAGCCCTGTTGCTGGTTTCCTCCATTTTTTCAACTCTGATGGCTCAACAGTCTGATGCCAATCAGTTTGGTCCTCTCCCATCCGAGAATCAACTTCGATGGCAGGACATGGAGATGTATGCCTTCATTCACTATTCGCTCAATACCTACACCGACCAGGAGTGGGGATTTGGTCATGAAGACCCTATGCTCTTCAACCCTTCAAACTTGGACTGCCGTCAGTGGGCAAAAGTGTGCAAGCAGTCGGGCATGAAGGGAATTATCTTCACTGCCAAGCATCACTGTGGCTTCTGCATGTGGCCTTCTGCTTATACCGACTACTCTGTCAAAAACGCACCTTGGAAGAATGGCAAGGGCGATGTGGTGCGTGAGCTGGCAGAGGCTTGCAAGGCTGAAGGACTCAAGTTTGCCGTCTATCTTTCTCCTTGGGACCGCAATCATCCTGAATATGGTCGTCCTGAATACGTCACTTATTTCCGCAATCAGTTGCGAGAACTTCTCACCAACTATGGCGAGATATTTGAGGTGTGGTTTGATGGTGCTAATGGAGGAGACGGCTGGTATGGAGGTGCTAATGAAACTCGGCAAATAGACCGTACCACCTATTATGAGTGGCATGAGACCTACAAGATGATACGTGAACTCCAGCCTCAGTGTGTGATCTGGAATGATGGCAGTGATAGAGGTGACCTCCGCTGGGTGGGCACAGAGGCAGGCAACTGTGGGGAGACCAACTGGAGTCTGCTCTACAAGACAGGTGACGTGCCATTTCACATGCTTCATTTTGGTGTGGAGAATGGTGATGTGTGGTGTCCTGCAGAGACCAACACAAGCATTCGTCCCGGATGGTTCTACCACAAGACCGAGGATGAGAATGTGAAGAGCCTTTCAAAACTTATGGATACTTATTATAAGTCTGTGGGGCGCAATTCCACACTCTTGCTCAATTTCCCCATTGCTCCTAATGGTCGCATTCATCCTACAGATAGCCTTCGTGGCATTGCCTTTGCTCAGATGATTCAAGAGATATTCAAAAAGAATCTTGTCAAGAAGGCAAAGGTGGTTAGAGAAGGAAATCAGACCATCCTTTCCTTCAAAAAGCCTACAGCCTTCAATCGTTTCTTGGCTGAAGAAGATATAGCCAAAGGGCAGCGTGTGAAGAAGTTTACGCTTGAAGCCCTGGTGGATGGGCAATGGCAATCTCTCAAAGATGCTTTGGTAGAACAGGGGGATGGACTTACCACTATTGGGCATAGACGCATTATCTGTTTTCCTACAGTCACTGCCACCAAGCTGCGTTTCACCATCACCGATACTAAAGCACCCCCACTCATCTCTAAGTTAGGTATATATCTTGCTCCCGACCTCACGAGCGACATTCCTCATTCGGGAGAAAAGAAATCATCTGCACTCCACATCTTCTTCAGCAGTCCTCAAGAGATGATTATCAACTATGATACTGAGCAGACCATCAACGGTTTTCGCTATCTGCCTCCTCAAGACACTAAGGATGGAGTCATTACCCATTACACCCTGTGGACTTCTACAGACTGGAGTCATTGGACGAAAGTCAGTTCGGGAGAATTCTCCAATATTGTCAATAACCCTATCTGGCAAACCATCCAGTTTCCTCCAACCAAGGCACGCATCATCCGCTTTAATGCCGACCGTCTCTCCTCGGGCGACCGCATGGGCTATAGCGATGTGGAGGTTGTGACTGAAGAATAAAATAGAATCAACAATATCCTAAATAACCAAATTACAAAACAAAAACATGAACATGAAAAGACTATTTACTGTTGTGATGGCACTATTGCTGTTGGTGACAACTCATGCCAGAGACCATGAGGGAATTGTTGCTGACACAATCAGCAGTGGACGCTTCACCCTTATCCAGCAATCTCAACCCGCTCAGATTCTGATAGATGTTGCAGACATGAAGGGAATCCATATTGCTGCTCAAAACCTCCAGAAAGATTTCGCCCGTGTGTGTGGAAATGAGGCACAGCTCTTGACCGCCTCTCCTTCAGATAGATGTATCATTGTGGGCAGTCTGCAGAGTTCTCACATCCAGCGACTCATCAAGAACAAGAAACTGAATGCAAACGATCTGAAGGGGAAGGTGGAGAAATATGTGATGACAGTGGTGGAGAAACCTTGGGCTGGAGTAGATGAGGCTTTGGTCATTGCAGGTAGCGACATGCGTGGCACTATCTATGGTATCTACGAACTCTCTGAACAGATAGGCGTGTCACCTTGGTACGACTGGATGGATGTGCCAGTCATTCAGCACAACAACCTATCCATTGCTAAAGGAACATATACTGCAGGTGAGCCTGCTGTGAGGTACCGCGGTCTTTTCCTCAATGACGAAGACCCTTGTCTCACCACTTGGGTGAGGAACACCTACGGCACTCGATATGGAGACCACCGATTTTATGGTCGTGTGTTTGAACTCATTCTTCGCTTGCGTGGCAACTTCCTTTGGCCTGCCATGTGGGGATGGAGCTTCTATGCCGATGATTCAGAGAATTCCAAAACAGCCAATGATATGGGTGTGATTATGGGCACAAGTCACCATGAACCGATGGCACGCAACCATCAGGAATGGGCTCGCCACCGTCGTGAATATGGTGAGTGGAACTACGAAACCAACCAAAAGGTGATTGACCAGTTCTTCCGTGAGGGCATTCAGCGTGCCAAGAATACAGAAGACCTCATTACGATTGGCATGAGAGGTGATGGCGATACGGCTATGGGGGCAAGGGAAGGTCATGACGACGAGTTTGTACCTGACGACCAAGCCACCATCAAACTTCTTGAGAAGATTGTGAAGAATCAGCGACAGATCATAGCAGAGGAAACGGGACGTCCTGCCAAAGAACGTCCACAGGTGTGGGCTCTCTACAAAGAGGTGCAACGCTACTACGACCAAGGTCTGAAAGTGCCAGAAGATGCCATTATCCTCTTCAGTGATGACAACTGGGGGGATGTCCGTCGTGTGCCCAAAGAGGAAGAGCGCAAGCACAAGGGTGGCTTTGGCATGTACTATCATGTGGATTATGTGGGTGCTCCACGCAACTCCAAGTGGCTCAATGTCACACCCATCCAGCACATCTGGGACCAGCTCACTCTTACCTATCAGTATGGCATAGACCGTCTATGGGTGCTCAATGTGGGTGACCTCAAGCCAATGGAATATCCTATTTCCTTCTTCATGGATTTTGCTTGGAATCCTACTCGCTACAATGCCAAGAATCTCATGGATCACCCTCGCAAGTTCTGTGCGCAACAGTTTGGTGAGGATCAGGCAGAGGAGGCAGCACGCATTCTCAATCTCTATAGCCAGTATGCAGGTCGTGTCACAGCCGAGATGCTCGATGCTCATACCTACAATCTGGAGACAGGCGAGTGGAAACAGGTGGTGGAAGAGTTTGCCAAGTTGGAGGCTGAAGCCCTTCGTCAGTACATCTCGCTTCCTGCTGAGCGCCGTGATGCCTACACCCAGTGCATCCTTTTCCCTGTTCAGGCTTTGGGCAATGTATATGAGATGTATTATGCACAGGCGATGAACCAAAAGCTCTATGCCGAGGGCAATCCTGAGTGCAACGTATGGGCAGACAAGGTGGAGGAGACCTTCCATCGTGATGCAGTCCTTTGCCGTGCCTACAATAAGGAGATGGCAGGAGGCAAATGGGATGGCATGATGATTCAGAAGCATATTGGCTACACCAGTTGGAATGACAATTTCCGTGCTGACACAATGCCAAAGGTTTCCCGTATGGAGGGAGAGGACGCAAAGGCTACAGGTGGCTTTGTCTTCCAACCTTCCGAGGGTTTCATTGCAATGGATGCAGAGCATTATTTCAGTCTGCAAAACAGCAAGGAAGGTGAGTGGACGCTTATTCCTCACATGGGGCGCACTCGCAGTGGCATCTCCATTCAGCCCTACACAGCCTCTACTGATGGTGCCAGCATCTCCTATCGCATGGAGATTCCAGAGGGACACAGCGAGGTGGATGTACACATCATCACTGCTTCCACCCTTGCCTTCCTTCGTCAGGAGGGTCACCGCTACTCTGTTGGTTTTGAAGGAGAAAAAGCCGAGGAAATCAACTTCAATGGCGATCTCAACGAAGAGCCTGAGAATGTCTATCGCATCATGTATCCAACCGTGGCACGTCGTGTGATTGACAAGACCGTGCATCTTCAGGCAGGGGCAGCAGGCACGAAGACTCTCACCATCAAGCCTATTGACCCAGGTGTGGTGCTTCAGAAGATTGTTGTTGATTTGGGTGGCTATCAGGAGTCATACCTTTTTGGCAAGGAGTCTAATTGCAGGAGAAAATAAGAAACTCTTTTTCATTTTAATTAGTAGAGGCTCTGAGAGACATCTAATGCTCTCAGGGCTTCTTTGTTCCTTGCCATGAAGTGTGTGCAGTCAGGAAGGGAAGTCTCTCCAAAAGCAGAAATGAATGAGTGTGAGAAGCCATCACAAATAGTTGGAGGGCGCATGTTTTTTCTTGAGAAGAAACATTAAATATTCCCCTCTCCTCTTTCGAAGGCATATCGAAGGGCTATCGAAGGCATATCGAAGCCTTGTTAAAGGAAATTTCCTCCTTTTTTAAAGAGAAGACTTTCTTACAAGAAGACTGATACGTACTTGTATTTTTCCGCAAAAGAAGCCTTCCTCTATTTGTTCTGCTGGCGAAACTCAGAGGGAGTCATGCCTGTGTTGCGCTTGAAGAACTGGGTAAAGGCTGTCTGGTCAGGAAAGTTGAAACGAAGGCTGATTTCTTGAAAGGAAAGGCTGGTGGTGAGCATCGTGTGGCGCATCTCACTGATGAGATGCTCGTTGATAAACTCCTTGGGGGTGTGCCCAGTCTCATTCTTACATATCTGAAAGAGATGGCGGACAGTGATGTGAAGACGGTCAGCGAAATACTGGGTGTCGCGATGCAAACGTGCCTCTGGCTCGCTGAGAATCTTGAAGAAACGGCTCATGATGTCAAACGACTGCGCATTGGTCTTGGTGCGCATGCGGTCTATTCCATTGTAGAAGGTCAGGTAGATGTGCGCCAGAAGATATAGCAGTAACTTACCCTGCTCCAGCAACTGGTTGTTTTCAAGCATGAGTTCGAGTTGCAGAAAATCATGACAGAGCATCTCGTTGATGACAGTCCCCATATCGTGAGAGCAGACAAAAGGAGTGGAGAAAAGGCTGTTATTGACCTCGCTGCCCAGATAGGAGTAGAGCGTTGCCAGATGGTTGTAGGAGGCAGAGAACACCTGTAGGTGGAAATCTCTGCTTCCCTCCTGAATGCTAAACGATATGCTTCCCATCACCAAAAAATATACACCTCCTTCTTGATCTGCCTTCACTTCAAAATCCTTGTAGTTGTACAGAATGTGGATGCTGCCTGACTGAAGCCAGCACAACCACACATCGTCGTTGGCATGCTTGGTGATAGGATAGCCATCCATCTCATGACCTCTGAGCTCTATCCGTTCCACCTGTATTTGGGAGGGTATTTGCACCTTTTCTTCCATCATGCTCCTATTTTATTTGCAAAGATAACTCTTGTTCCGAAAATATACAATCCTTGACCGAATTTATTCACAAAAGGAATAGAAAAAAGCCGTACCTTTGCACCCGAAAAAACAAAACGTGTCCAAAATACATGAAGAAATTATTATTTTTATGCGCTGTGATCTTGTCTGCTTGCACAGGAAGACAGCCACAGATTGAAGAAGGAGCGAAGGAATATGAACTCCTGACAGTAGAAACCAAAAATCATACCGTAGATGCAGAATATGCCGCCCAGATACGTGGTGCGCAGGACATCCGTATCATTCCCCGTGTGGACGGTTATCTACAAGCGGTCAATGTGAAAGAGGGCGATCAGGTGAAGAAGGGACAGTTGCTCTTCGTGATTGACCAGGTGGCTTACCGTGCTGCGGTGAAGACCGCTTCTGCCGGTGTGCAGCAGGCAGTGGCGCAGGTGGCAAAGGCTCAGCAGGATTTGGAAGGAAAGACCATGCTCAGAGAGAGACAGGTCGTTTCAGACTTCGACCTTAATCAGACTCGCCGTGACCTTGATGTGGCTAAGGCGAATCTGGAAGCAGCCCGCGCTCAACTGGAGGCTGCCCGCAACAACCTTTCATTCACAGAACTTCGCAGTCCTTCAGATGGTGTGATTGGTCGTTTGCCCTATCGCAAGGGCGACTATGTAGGCCCATCCATTCAAGATGGGCTGACTGTGGTGAGCGACAACAAGCAGATGTTTGTCTATTTCTCAATGACAGAAAGCCGAGTGATGGATTATCTGGCAGAATACTCTTCCATGCAGGAAGCCATCAGCCACATGCCCGAATTGTCATTGGCACTGGCTGGAGGCAAGATGTATGATAAGAAGGGCTTTGTGGAAAGCGTGAGTGGCATTGTGGACGACCAGACAGGTTCGGTGAGTGTTCGCGCCATCTTTCCCAATGCCTCAAGCCGTCTGCTCTCAGGTGGAACAGCCCGTGTGGTCATGCCACAAGTGCACAAAGACGCCATCGTGATTCCACAGGAGGCAACTTATGAGATTCAGGACAAGGTATATGTGTACAAAGTGATTAATGGCAAGGCTTCCTCTACTATTATAGATGTGGAACGCCTGCATGACGGCACTCACTTCATTGTCAATAAAGGCTTGAAGAAAGGTGATGTGATTATCGCCAAGGGCGCAGGACTGGTGCGTGAAGGTGCTGAAGTAAAGACGAAGAAATAAGGAACTATGAAAGTAACGAAGTTTATCGACCGTCCGCTGCTCTCTATCGTGATCAGCGTAATTATTGTCACCGTGGGTGTCATCTCACTGCTGACATTACCTATAGAGAAATACCCCGATATTGCTCCACCTACCATCAATGTCTCTGCCTCCTATCCAGGAGCCAGTGCTGATGCCGTTCAGAAAGCAGTGGTGGCTCCTTTGGAAGAAGCCATCAATGGTGTGGAGAACATGACCTACATGACCTCTCAGTCCAGCAATGGAAATGCGAGCATCACCATCTATTTTGCTCAAGGCACTAATGCCGATATGGCCTCTGTCAATGTGCAGAACCGCGTGACACTGGCTCAGTCCACCCTGCCTCAAGAGGTTATCCGCTTGGGTGTGACCACTCAGAAGCAACAGCCAGGTCAATTGCGTACCATTGCACTTGAATCTCCTAATGGCACTTACGACCAGACTTTCCTCTCCAACTATTTCTACAACAACATCCGACAGAAGATTCTGCGCATTCAGGGTGTGGGACAAGTGCAGGTGTTTGGTGCTCAGTATGCCCTGCGCATTTGGCTTCGTCCTGATGCGATGGCAGCTCGTCATTTGGTGCCAAGCGACATCACTCAAGTGCTCAACGAACAGAATCTGGAGGCAAGCATCGGTGCTCTGGGCGACAATTCCGACAATGTGTATCAGTATGTGCTTCGCTACACGGGTCGCAAGGCATCTGTAGAGGAGTTTGAGAATCTGGTCATCACCTCTCAGACCACAGGCGAGGAACTTCTCTTGAAAGATGTGGCCGACCTTGAGTTAGGTCTAAACGACTATGGCTTTCGCAATCAGGTGAACGGTCGCAATGGTGTGGTCGGCATGATTTCACAGACCTCTGGTTCTAATGCCACCAAAATCAATCTTGAAATAGACGATCTGTTTGAGCAGTTGGAGAAGGAACTGCCCAAAGACATCCGTCTGGTGACTTTCGACAACACCAACGACTTCCTCTTTGCCTCCATCCACGAGGTGGTGCTGACCCTCATCATTGCCATCCTGCTCGTGCTCTTGGTGGTGTATTTCTTCTTGCAGGATTTCAGAGCCACACTTGTTCCTGCTGTGGGCATCATTGTTTCGCTCATCGGCACATTTGCCTTCATGCAGATAGCAGGATTCTCCATCAACCTCCTCACCCTCTTTTCCCTTGTGCTTGTGATTGGCACAGTGGTGGACGACTCCATTGTGGTGGTCGAGGCTGTGCAGGCACGTTTTGATGCTGGCTACAAGAACTCCATCCATGCAGCCAAAGATGCGATGGAAGGCCTGACCTCTGCCTTGTTCACCACCTCGCTTGTCTTCATGGTTATCTTTGTGCCCGTATCGTTCATGGGTGGCACTACAGGTATCTTCTACAAGCAGTTTGGTTTGACAATGGCGGTGGCTGTGGGCATCTCGTTTATCAATGCCATCACCCTTTCATCCACCCTGTGTGCACTCCTGCTCAAGCCTATAGATGAGAGCAAGCGCGGTCTGGCTTATCGTGTACGTACAGCATATAATGTCACCTACCACGCCATGTTGGGCAAATACACCAAGATTACCATGCAGTTCATCCGCAGAAAGTGGCTTGTGGGTGCAGGCATTGCTGCTGCGGTCGCCATACTTGTGGTGCTGATGAAGATTGTGCCAACAGGCTTTGTGCCTGATGAGGACACAGGTGCTGTCAATGTGGACATTGCCACCCCAGCAGGTTACACACAAGAGAAGACCGAGAAGATTCTCACTCGTATCAGCAATCAGATCAATGAGATTCCAGCGGTGAGCGATGTGGGCAGTGTGGTTGGTTTTGCCTTCACTGGTGTGGGCAGCAACCACGGCATGTGCTTCGTGCAGTTGAAACCTTGGGATCAGCGAGAAGGTCAGAGTGTGGATGATGTGTTGGTCAAGATTAATGAAATCTTAGCCAACGAGCATGAGGCGAGAGCCATGGCGATTAAACCGGGTATGATTGATGGATACGGCAATGGCGGTGGCTTTGAAATTTCTTTGACCAACAAGAATGGCAAAGACATCCACACCTTCTTCCAAGTGTCAGAGGATTTCATTGGAAAACTCTGTCAGCGTCCTGAGATTATGGCTGCATATAGTGGATATGATGTCAATTATCCACAGTATGCCGTAGATGTAGATGCCTCCCGATGCAAGAAGATGGGAGTTTCCCCAGCCTCTGTGCTTAGCGAACTCAGTGCCTATATGGGCAGTGCCTATGTGTCCAACTTCAATCTCTTCAACAAGGTCTATCAAGTGACCATGCAGCTTCGCCCTGAGGATCGTGCACGCATGGAACAGCTTGACCAAGTTTTCATTCGTTCAGAGAAGGGCGAAATGATGCCTGTCAGTCAGTTTATCACGCTCCGCAAGGAGTTCCGTCCACAGGTGCTCAACTCTTTCAATATGGAAGGCTCTATTGGCGTCACAGGTATGCTCCCTCCAGGAGGCAGTTCTGGCGACGCCATCCAGGCTATTCGCGAGGAGGCGGAGCAGCATCTGCCAGCAGGCTATGAGGTGGAATTCTCTGGTATCACCCGTGAGGAAAGTAGCAGTAGCAGTAATGTGATGCTCATCTTTGCCATCTCCATCTTCTTCGTCTATCTGGTCATGGTGGCACTCTACGAGAGTCTCTTCATCCCATTAGCCGTGATGTTGTCTGTACCATTTTGCTTGGCAGGCTCTTTCCTCTTTGCCATGCTCTTTGGTGTAGAAAACAACATCTATCTTCAGGTCGGTCTCATCATGCTCATTGGCCTCTTGTGCAAGACCGCCATCCTCCTTACGGAATACGCCACTCAATGCCGTCAGGCAGGCATGTCGCTCAAGCAGGCAGCCTTCTTCAGTGCCAAGATGCGTCTGCGTCCTATCCTGATGACCTCACTCACCATGGTGTTTGGCATGTTGCCACTGATGTTTGCCACAGGTGTGGGTGCTAATGGCAGTCGCACGATTGGTGTGGGTACAGTGGGTGGAATGCTCATTGGCACACTCGGACTGCTCTTCATCACTCCTGCGCTCTTTGTCATCTTCCAGGCCATACAGGAGAAAATCAAGCCTATCAAAGAGTTCATCCCAAGCGATGACCCACTCATTCAGCATGAGTTGGAACTGATTGCCGAATATACAGAAAACAAGAAAAAGAAGAATTCATGAAACGTCTCGTCATTATTATATATATGTGTCTGAGTGCCTGTGTGGGCACTTGGGCACAGGATAGCATCTTTGTGGATGCACACCTCAAGACCCTCATTCATGAGGCCTTGCAACAGAATTCCGACATTCGTGTTGCTGCGCTCAATGTGAAACAGGCTTCTGCCATGATGAAGAGTGCCAAGCTCACCTATCTTCCCAGTTTTGCCTTTTCCCCTTCGGGCACACTCAGCAAGGCACAAGGCTCATCGTGGACCAAGACTTACTCTCTTCCACTCACAATGGAATGGGAACTCCTTTTGGGTGGTGGACAGAAGGGAGAGAAACAGATGGCTACTGCTCAGTGGATGCAGGCTCAGGAGGAACTCCGCCATCTTCAGGTACAACTCATTGCCGAGGTCGCTAATTCATATTATACCTTAGTGATGCTCGATCGTCAGTTGGACATCACACAGGAGAGCATCCGCAATCAGGAGTCCAACCTCAATGCCATTCGTGCCTATATGGAAGTAGGTCAGATGGACGCTTTAGCGGTCAATCAGGCCAATGCCGCCTTACAGGCAACCAAGACCTCACTCACTGACCTTGAACTGCAACGCACCAAGGTAGAGACGGCCTTGTCGCTTCTCTTAAATCGTGAGGCAAGCCACATTGAGCGTTCTGCTTGGGAAGAGGTGCAGACCATCAGTCTTGACCCATCCGCTCCTATAGAACTCCAGCAACTTTCTTCACGTCCTGACGTGAGAAGTGCAGAATATGCCTTGGCTGCAGCCTGTGGCAATGCGAAGGTGACACAGTCTGCTCTCTATCCTTCTCTGCGCATCTCTGCCGATGCTGGCTGGACCAACAATTTAGGACAGATTATCAATCCAGGCAAACTGTTGCTCAACCTCATTGGCTCGCTCACCCAGCCTATCTTCAGTCGTGGCAAACTGCTGGCACAAAAGAAGGTAGCTGATGCCCAGCGCGAACAAGCCGAGATTTCCTTTGAGAAGGCTCTCCTCACTGCAGGCAGCGAAGTGAAAGATGCCCTGGAGGAGTGTGCATCCTGCCAGCGTCGTGAGCCTCTCCGCACTCAGCAGGTGGAAGCAAGCCAGAAGGCTTATGAGGATTGTCAGGCACTTCTGCAGTATTCGCAGTCAGTGACCTATCTGGATGTACTCACGGCTCAGTCTTCATTGCTCACTGCCCAACTTCAGCAGTCTGCCGACTGGCTCGAACAGCAACAGGCACTCATCAATCTCTACAAGGCGATGTGTCCAGCATCTTAGGATGTTCACACACACATTGACAACCCATGCAACTACTTCCCCTACTGTCCCAGTAACTTCTGGGGAGGATGTGAAAAAGGAGGTATTTGTGAGGAAAAACTGTGGGGATTTCCATGCAACTTGGCACATCTTATGACTGAAGCCTTCTTCATGTTCCAACGAACAATGGTGCGATGACCAACGAACAATGCTTCAAGTGCCAATGAACAATGGTGCGATGACCCATGAACCATGCATGCGTTTTATCTCATACAGGCATGGAGATGTTGAACATACATAAGTTGTTGTGTATAAATAAGGTATAAACATTTATGGCAACTAAAAGAGTTTCAGTTCTTCCCTCGGAAAAGTCGTTCAGCGACAACATCTGTCAGAATCGCTCTGCCATTTTTCCACTGAAGGAAAAAACTTTTGATTAGTCCATGAATTTTGATATAAAATGAACGTGAGTTCGACGTAAAATGAAAGGAAGAAACGGCGCACCCGACAAACCCTGTGGGGAGAATGTACGGATGCTAACCCAAAAACTGTCGCTAAACGATACACGATTGAAAAAAAGTTAGTACCTTTGCAGTATGAATCGTAACAGCAATATAAACATG
>JAAYDO010000112.1 GCA_012729225.1 Bacteroidales bacterium
TCTTTGTTGCGTTTTATATTGCATGTTGTAAAGATACGAAAACTTTACGACATAACGAAGCCCTGGCTTGAGAAAGTCGGGGCTTTGATATAAAAAAAGGATGTGCCTATTTTGACACACCCTCTTGTGATGTGATGAAGCAAGATGCTGGATGATGGATTCATCATCATTGATCTTTCATCGCTCTTTATGCCTCCGTGCTTTCTTCAGCCTTCTCTTCTTCAGCCTCAGTTGTCTCATCCTTGAAGTCTGTAATGCCGTTCTCCACAAGGATATTGTACCAAGAGAGGACTTTGCGCATGTCTGATACACGCACTCTGTCTGTGTCGTAGTTGGGCAGAACCTTGGTGAAGAAAGCGATGATGTCTTCTTGATCGGCCTTCTTTGGTGAGAGATCTACTGCCTTACCATCGTAGTTGGTCTTGATGGAATCAAGTACGTTTGCGAGTGGAATCTCGCTATCGTCATTGGTATAGATGGAGATGTCGCCAAGTGACACCACACGCTCTGCTCCGAAGGCTGGCATGCGCTTCTTCTGAGCGTCGATAGTTTCGACAATGAGGCTTTTGTTGCCTCTGGAGATAAGCTGATAAAGTCCTGGCTTACCTGAGATGGCTAAGATTTTTTTGATCATAGTGTGTTGTTGTTTAGTAATCGTTTATAGATAAAGTAGTAGTAAATAATGAGGAACGAATCATGAATGTCTGAATTGTCCTTTATCTATGAGAGGAGAACCAATGATAGACCTTTCTATGGGACATATCAGATGATGGCTTCTCACTCCTCATTCTTCACTTTTCGTTTGCTTTAATTTCTTTAGAATCAAGTCTATTTGCTCGTTAAGGTCTTCTCTGCCATCGTTGAAGATGCAAAAGTCTGCTCGCTGACGTTTCTCTTCTTCATCCATCTGTTGAGCCATGCGCGTTTTGATTTGCTCGGGTGTGGCATTGTCGCGTTGGACGGCACGCTGAAGTCGAAGAGAATAGGGCGCATAGACTTCAATGGTATAATCTACCGTGTCTTGAAATCCTGTCTCGAAGAGGAGTGCACACTCCTGTGCTACGATGGGGGCTGTTTGTTGGGCAGCCCACAGGGCGAAGTCTTGTTTAACCACAGGATGCACTATGTCTCCCACACGCTTGGCATGGGTGGCAGAGGCAAAGAGGTAGTGAGCAATGAAGGGCTTGTTAAGTTGATTCCCTTGGTAGGCTTCTTCTCCTATGAGCAGACTAAGTTCCTTACGGATGATGGGGCTTTCGGTCATGAGACGTTTTGCCTCGTCATCGCAGTGGTAGACAGGGATGCCTCTATGCTTGAGCAACTGGCAGATATAACTTTTGCCACTTCCGATTCCTCCTGTGATGCCTATTCTTGTCATTCGGTGCTCTGCTCTATGACGTATTCTACCGAGGCGGGAGAAATGCGGACGTTGCGTATGTTGGCAGGCTTCTGTCGCACATGCACACGGCATCGCTTGTTGTCGCTTCGGGTCTCGTTGTAATCAACTACGAGCAGGAAGTCGTCGGCAGAGATATTGTCATATAATGTGGAACTGACAAGGAAGGTGACGGTGGCCCTGAGCGGGAAGGTGCGGATAATCTTGTTGGATGGCACGTTCTCGCTGTAAAGGGGCACTTGTAATGTCTTGTCAGTGAATATATCGACACACACACGCACATCAATAGAATCAGGAATGGCTTTTGCACCACGTGGCACGAGAAGTGCCATACGGGTTTCGAGCGTATCTTCAAGATTTGTGAAGGTGGCGTTTTCGGTCTTGATGGAGTTGATGGTACCATAAACATGCTGTGGAGCATAAATATCAACCGAGTCGGGAGTGAAGATTGTTCCGCACTCATAACGCCCTGATGTAGTACTGACATGTCCGTTGAAGACTACAGGCACACGCTTGTGCTGACCATTGGAGTAGTACACTTCAATCTTACTGGGCGAGGTCGCCTTGAAGGTCATGCCTTGTGGCTTGACGTGCATGACGGCACGTCGGAGCGTATTTGTCTCGATAACGAGGCGGCCTGACTTTTGATTGATTTCCTTGAAACTAATAGTGAGCTCATGATTATCATTTTTCATGAACTTATAGTAGAAGGCATTCCATCCCTTGCTTGTATAAGTGACGCTCACCTCAGAGGGCATGTTGCTGGTATAGACCACATTCTCTGGCAGGTCAATGACTTTAAGAGGGTAAGTGAGAGTGACCTCGGCTGCTTCCTGAATACTCTGCATGAACCAAAAGATGATGGAGATACCAAGGAAGATGAGGAACACAGGAAAGTCGCGGTTGAGTTTAATCAATCGCAACCTTCTTAGTACGACTTTGAAAAAGCCAATGGACATATCTGGAGAAATGAGGCTTGACTACTGTTTTATTGCTGTTGTGGCTGACCACCTTCTGCATAAACATAGTTGCGGTCAATCTGCACGCATACGCCTTTAGCAATCTCGATGGTGAGGTATGACTCGCCTTCGTTGAGTGATTTGATAGTGCCGTGGATGCCACTTGCCGTGATGATTTTACTGCCAATAGCGAGGCTCTTGCGGAAATTCTCAATTTCCTTCTGGCGCTTCCGCTGTGGACGGATCATGAAGAAATAAACAATGGCGAACATAGCAACGATCATGATGATCATGCTCCAGTCGAAACCGCCTTTAGCGGCTTGCGCTGCTTGAAGAAATGTAAACATAATTATATTATAGTATTAATAGTATTAATGCTTTTTTGAAAAATTTGAGGACTATTCCTTGGCAATGATTCCTTCATTCTTGAGTTTCTTTGCCACAGAGTCGATAATGCCATTCACATAGCCTGCACTCTTAGGAGTGCTGTACCATTTGGCAATCTCCACATACTCATTGATGGTGACAGAAATAGGAATCTGAGGGAAACTGATCAACTCTGCTACAGCAATCTGCATGATGATGACATCCATATAGGCGAGACGGCTAAAATCCCAGTTCTTGACAGAACGACCGATGAGTGAGCGGTAGTATTCATCATTCATAATCGTGCGACGGAAGAGGCGAGTGGCATACTCTTGGTCTTCTGTGTCGCGATATTCTGGCATGAGTTCCTGATTAGCACCATTCTCTGGAGCAAAACGCTTGATGGTCTTGAGCACGAAGGTATCAACCACTTCTCGGTCATCATTCCAGTAGAGGCTCTGTTCCTCGAGGATGTCGTCAATGCGCTCATCTTTCATAATGATATTCTTATATATCTTACGCCAGAGTTCACGGTCATCATCATAGGTGACTTCCTCCTGTGCCATGTATTCAGCATAATATTCGCTGGCCACAATGTCTGCATAAAGCTTCTTGATATAATCTATATCATTGCTCCAGGATTTCTTCTTGTTGGCAACAAACTCTTGCAACTGCTTGTTCTGTTCCACTTGTGTGGCAAACTGGTTGTCGGCAAAACGGTGACTGACCTCTTCATCTATGTGAGCCACACGATTCATTTTTTCCTGATGCTCCACTTGATCGAAAGCGTAGCGAGACACGGCAACAATGAGCAACAGCATATAGCTGTAGAGATCATACGCTTTGGAAAGGCTGAAGAGAAGTTCTTTCTCTGCTGTCCCAATGTCTTTGCCGCCATTCTGATAGTAGGCATAAATAAGTTGAACAATTTTCAAACGGATAAGTGTTCGGTTAATCATAAAGCAAAAAACTCCTTTTTTGTTTGTTTGTTTTTGTTGTTGAGAAAACGTTGTGTGTTTCCAATTATTTGGTTTATATTCATTGTGTGTGCAAATGTAGTGATTTTCTTTTGAAAAAATATGGTTTTGAGAGAATGATTACTGTTTTTTGAAAAAAAAGCCCTGAAATCTTGTGTAAAAGAAAAAAAAGTAACAAATTTGTAATTGATTTATAATTCAAAATTAATAAACCAAAGAATTTTATGGGTGATACAGACAAAGACTTAGTTTACTCTGAGAGTGTCAAGGCGGGCAAGCGCATCTATTATTTTGATGTGAAGCAGAGCAGAAATGGTGATAAATACATTGCCATTACGGAGAGTAAGAAGATTAATGAGGGCACGGCAGAAAGTCCTCGCTTTGTGTTTGAGAAGCACAAACTGTTTCTCTACAAGGAGGATTATGAGAAGTTTGTAGAAGCGTTGGGCAGGACACTTGATGTGGCTAATGGTAATGCCCCTGTGGTGGCTTCTGCTGAGGATGCTTCAGATGTTCAGGCTTCTGCTACTCAGACTTCTGATGCGCCAGTTCTGTCTGATGAGGCTGTTGAAGATGAGAAGGCGGAGAAGAAGAGTTTCCTTGATAAGGTGAAGAATATATTCTAATATTTATATAAAGTGAAAAGAGGTTTTCCTGCCATCTGAGTGTATGAGATATGCATGGATATGGTGGAAAACCTACTTTTTTAGTGGATTGATATGTCTTTTCGTCGAAAATGCTTGGGTGTTTTTGGCGAAAGTTGTAACTTTGCACCGCTTTTTTGGGCAACACATTTGCTTCACTCTAACATGGTGGGCTTCGTGTGATGGCGAATTAAGCGCTATATGGGGACGATAATCGTTCCAATACAACTTAATTTATAGTAACACAACTAAAAATGAAAGAAATTACACTTAATGCACAGACTCGCGCAGAGTTTGGCAAGAAGGCCAACAAGGTTCTTCGCAAGGAGGGTATGATCCCTGCAGTATTCTATGGTGTTGAGAAGGACGAGAAAGGTCTTCCTGTATCTAAGGCTATCAAGATCTCAGAGAAAGAACTTGCCAAGCTTCTTTACACTCCAAACGTTTACATCGTGAACCTCATTGTGGATGGCACTCCTGTAAAGGCTATCTTGAAAGACCTCCAGAGCGACTATGTAACAGATCGTCCTGTACACGTAGATTTCTATCAGATCACAGAGGACAAGCCTGTTGTATTTGAGATTCCAGTGAAACTCAATGGTCTTGCTGAAGGTGTGCGCGCCGGTGGTAAGTTGGCTCTCAACGTTCGTAAGTTGGCTGTGAAGGCTCTCTACACTCAGTTCCCTGACACTCTCGACATCGACGTGACAAGCCTCGGTCTTGGCAAGTCAATGAAGGTTGCTGCTCTCTCTTACGAAGGTCTTGAGATCATCACTTCTAAGGAGGTGGTAGTATGTGCTGTACGCATGACTCGTGCTGCTCGTGCTGCTGCAAGCGAGGCTGCTGCACAGTAATCCTTTTACAGGAAAAAGAATTCTATGAGGGTGTATCAATGACCTTAACGGTCAGGGGTACACTCTTTTTTTACTTGTGAATATGTGGTTTTTTGATTTATTTCGGACTTGCAAGTCTGAAACGACAGATAATAGTATGAAATATTTGATAGTGGGACTCGGAAACATAGGTGATGAGTATGCAGGCACTCGCCACAACATCGGCTTCCGAAATGTGGAGGCTTTTGCCAAGGCGCAAGGAGCGGAATGGATGGACAAGCGATATGGGGCGATTGCCCGCACAAGAGTGAAGAATGCTGAAATCATTTTGTTGAAGCCCTCCACCTATATGAACCTTTCTGGTCAGGCTGTGCGCTACTGGGTTCAGCAGGAGAAGATTCCGATGGAAAACATTCTGGTGATAGTGGATGATTTAAGTCTGCCAGTGGGTAAGGTGAGAATGAGGGGCAATGGTAGTGCAGGTGGACACAATGGGTTGAAGAATATTGAGTCTTGTATGATGACACAAAACTATGCGCGTATCAAGTTTGGCATAGGCAATGACTATCCTAAGGGCGCACAGGCAGACTTTGTGCTGGGACAGTTTAGTGAAGAAGACAACAAGGTTATAGAAGAGAGAGTTGAGTATGTAGGTGAGATGATCAAGAGTTTCTGCTTGCAGGGATTGGATCGCACCATGAATCTATATAATAAGAAATGAGATGGAGGCACGATTGGACAAATGGCTCTGGGCGGCTCGCATCTTCAAGACGCGCTCAATAGCTGCTGATGCCTGTAAGAACGGACGCGTCATGATGGGTGGTGTGAAGCAGAAGGCTTCTAAGATGATTAAGGAAGGCGATGTGGTAGAGGTACGCAAACCTCCCATCACCTATAGTTTCAAAGTGTTGAAGGCTATACAGAATAGAGTGGGGGCAAAATTGGTGCCAGAGGTGTTGGAGAATGTGACGACCAAGGAGCAGATGGAACTTCTTGAGATGAACCGTATCAGTGGATTTGTGGGCAGAGCCCGAGGCACTGGACGTCCGACCAAGAAGGATCGTCGTGATTTGGATGACTTTATCCAGCCCGCTTTCTTTGGCGACTTCGATTTTGATTGGGATGATGACGACGAGGAGGATGAATAGTTTGTGATTTTGCTCATGTGTCGTTTTGAACATGCTTCACCTTCTCTGTTTTCAGACCGAAATTCACGGGAAATTTATATGTAATTCACCTTCTGTGGAAGAGGGAATAAAAAAGTCTAATAAATTTTGTCGCTGAGCCATTATTCTTGGACAGCGAACGATGTTCACGTGCCTTCTAGACTTCTGTATATATTATTCATATACAACGACTTGTGCTTGTTGAAGAGATGAATGCTTATGAAAGAAAAACGCACGCATGGTTCGATGGTCATCGAACCATTGTTCATTGGCACTTGAAGCATTGTTCATAGACCTTTGAACCTTTGTTCGTTGGAGCATGAAGAATGCTTTGATTATTTGAGGTGTCAAGTGACATGGAATTTCCACGATTATTTCCTCTCAAACGCATGCTTTTATTTACCCTCTTCAATAATGCTGATGGGGTGATTGCCTTGTTGGATTCACGTGGGTGCATAATAAGCCTGTGAAGAACTGATTGCTTGTTGAATCAAAAAACGAAGTGTACTTCATTGGGCTTTGAAGTACACTTCGTTGGTTTTTAAGGTACACTTCGTTGAATTTTGAAGTACACTTCATTGAACTTTGAGGTACACACACTTTGCATGTGGAGTTCATATCGCTTGTGTGGCGAGCCTCAAGGTGGTAGATGTTCTGCGGTATCACCTTTTTTTTGCTCTGCCTGCCTTGACCCACTCCAATGTTTGTTATAGCAAACAACGGATAGGAATTGCCACACAATTCATTTATAAGATGAAATCATCCATCAAACCTAATGTGAGTGAGGCGGGTTTGTGTTGCATGAGAAGATGCAAGTTGTTTTGAGGCTATTTGCCCAGCCTCTGTTCGGCAATCTTGCAGATATTGACCACGGTCATCATGGCTTTCTCAAGGCTTTGCACAGGGCAGAACTCGTGAGGACCGTGGAAGTTGAGACCGCCTGCAAAGATATTGGGGCAGGGAAGACCCATGAAGGAGAGCTGTGCTCCGTCTGTTCCTCCTCGAATGGCTCTCACCTTTGGTGTCATGCCTGCTTCGGTTATGGCTTCTTTGGCAATGTCTATAATGTACATCATAGGCTCAATCTTCTCTCGCATGTTGTAGTATTGGTCATTCATGTTGAGCGTGATGATGTTGCCATACTTCTCGTTGAGTTCTTGCACCACCTCAAACATCTCGTTCTTTCTACTCTCGAAGTATTCGCGGTCGTGGTCGCGTATGATGAAAGAGAGCTGTGCCTTCTCACAACCGCCACTGATGCTGGTGAGGTGGAAGAAGCCTTCATAGCCTTCAGTGGTTTCTGGAGTCTCGTTGGCTGGAAGCATGTTCACGAGTTCGGCAGCAATGCGGCCAGCATTCAGCATCTTGTCTTTGGCATAGCCGGGATGGACGGAACGCCCGTTGATAGTGATTTTGGCTGAGGCCGCGTTGAAGTTCTCAAACTCAATTTCACCAATCTCACTGCCATCCATCGTATAGGCAAAGTCGCAACCGAATTTCTCCACATTGAAATGGTGTGCGCCCAGACCGATCTCTTCATCAGGGTTGAAGCCGATGCGTATCTTTCCGTGTTTGATTTCTGGGTGTGCTTGCAGATAGACCATTGCTTGTACGATTTCTGCCACTCCTGCTTTGTCGTCAGCCCCTAAAAGGGTGGTGCCGTCGGTCACAATGAGGTCTTCGCCCTTGTGGTCGAGCAGTTCGGGAAACTTGGATGGTGAAGTGATGATGTTCTCTGAAAGAATGATGTCCCCTCCGTCATAGTTTTCCACGATGCGTGGTCTCACATCCTTTCCCGAAGCATCAGGGCTTGTATCCATGTGGGCAATGAATCCGATGGCGGGCACTTCCTTATCGGTGTTGGATGGTAGAGTGGCATAGAGGTAGCCCAACTCGTCGAGTTCCACATCTTGAAGTCCTTCGGCGATGAGTTCTTCTTTGAGATGTTGGGCAAAGACTCTTTGTTTTTCTGTGGAAGGTGTCACGCCAGTCTCTTCGGAAGATTGTGTGTCGAAGGCGACGTAACTTAAAAATCTTTCAGTAATATTCATATAATTCTAACGATTATGTGCTCTTGTTTGTTGTTGGCAAAGCCTGTTGAGGACATGCTTTACTCTTTCTGAATGCGAAATTAGCGAAAAACTTTGTAAGTATGCTGTTTATCCATGAATTATTGCTAACTTTGTTCGAATTTTATAATTTTTAGTATAATAATTGTGAAAGATAATCGTTATCTTTAATAACAAAGAATAAACTAACGCAGATGATACTTGACCAAGAGAAAGAGCCTGAGAACATAGATGGCATGAATGGATTTGAGAGGGGTGTGAAGCGTGTGGGAGATGTTGTAGGGGCAATCACCCTACTGATTGTGTTGTCTCCTCTCTTCCTATACATATATATAAGACAAAAGATGGATGCTTCAGGTCCTGCCGTGTACAGCCAAGAGCGCATAGGGAAGGACGGCAAGCCATTTAGGATATTCAAGTTTCGCACAATGGTGGTGGATGCTGAAAAGGATGGCATCCCTCAATTGGAACAGAAGGACGACCCTCGCTTGACCGAATTTGGCAAGGTGTTGCGTCGTTGTCATCTGGATGAACTGCCACAGATATGGAATGTGTTGAAGGGCGACATGTCTTTTGTGGGATACCGCCCCGAGAGACAGTTCTTTATCGATCAGATCATGGAGCGCAATCCAGACTATCAGTTGCTTTATCAGTCTCTGCCAGGCATCACGTCGCCTGCCACGATAGAGAACGGCTATACCGACACGATGGAAAAGATGCTCAAGCGTCTGGATATGGATCTGGATTACCTGAGAAACCGAAACTTGTTGCTTGATGCCAAAATCATAATTAAAACAGTGTTTAATATCTAAATCTTAATATCATAGAATCATGAAGATGACTCTCGCGAAGAAGTTTGTGTTTATTTTGGGACTTTTTCTCTCTGCCTTGCCTGCTTTCTCCCAGTCGATGACTGATGAGCAGGTGGTTCGTTTTGTGCAGCAAGAGCAGGAGAAGGGCTCTAATCAGCAACAGATTGTGACGAGACTCCTCCAGAGAGGTGTGACCACAGAGCAATTACGCAGAATCAGAAAGAGATATCAGGCGGAAAGCCAAAACCTTGGTGCTTTAGATCTGACAGGACAGACAGATGGTAAGTCTCCGTCAAGAATACGTGAGGATAGGCAGAGACAGGGCGAGCAGAATCAGATGAGAAACCAGTATATGATTCAGTCGCAGATGCGTGCACAGAACCGCAACTATGGTACGATCAAGGAGCGTACAGATGCCTTGAATGGAGAAATTGGTTTTCTGGACATAGACTCTCTCATCTATTATCAGAAATATTTCAAGAATGAGGATGCTAACCAGGTGTTTGGTCGCAATATTTTCAATAACCAGATGCTCACCTTCCAGCCCAATATGAATATGGCTACTCCTGCCAACTACCGATTGGGTGCAGGGGATGATGTGGTGATAGATGTGTGGGGGGCTTCTCAGGAAACTTTCACTGAGACCATCTCTCCTGATGGAATGGTGGTGATTCAGGGTGTAGGCCCTTGCAAGATTGGGGGCATGAGCGTGACAGAGGCGACTTCTTACCTTCGTTCTCGCTTGGGACAGTTCTATTCAGGCTCAAGCATTTCCTTGTCTGTGGGCAGCACACGTAGCATTCAGGTGCAGGTGATGGGCGAGGTGAATGTGCCGGGAACTTATACGGTCAGTTCTCTATCTACAGCCTTCAATGCTCTCTACGCAGCAGGCGGAATCAATGATATTGGTACTCTTCGTGACATCAAGGTGTATCGTCAGGGTCGTGTTATCTCAACTATTGATGTGTATGACTATATTATTAATGGAAATTCTCGTGGAGATGTGCGTCTGAACGATAATGACATTATCGTGGTAGGTCCATACGATGCCCTTGTGGAGGTGCGTGGAAAGGTGAAGCGTCCGATGTTCTATGAAATGAAAAAGAATGAGAGTCTCTCAACCTTGTTGAGTTATACAGGTGGTTTTACTGGAGATGCCTATAAGAAGAGTATCCGTGTGACCAGAAAGAATGGCGCAGAATATTCTATACATACAGTGGGCGAATTTGATTGGAGCAACTTTGACATGTCGGATGGAGATTCTATCACCGTGGATAGTGTTGTGCCAAGATACTCTAATATGATAGAGGTGAGAGGAGCAGTGTTCCATGCAGGCATGTATGAGTTGGGTGGGAACATCAGTTCGGTGCGCGATCTTGTCAATGCTGCAGAAGGACTGCGTGAGGATGCCTTCACCAATCGTGCGGTCATGCACAGACTGAAGGAAGACTTCACACTTGAGGTTGTGTCTGTGGACATCAATGGCATCATGAATGGTTCGGTAGCAGATATTCCATTGCGCAAGGGTGACGTGCTCTTCATTCCAAGCAAACAGGAGATGAGGGGAGATCAGACGCTGACCATCACTGGCGAGGTGAACTACCCTGGTGTGTATGTGTATGCAGAAAACACAACAGTGGAGGATCTCGTGCTTCAGGCAGGTGGCTTGACCAATGCGGCTTCTACTGTCAAGGTGGATGTGTATAGGCGAATAGATGATCCACGAGCTTTGGTGGACGATGAGAGTCTGACAGAAACCTTCTCTTTTGCACTGAAGGATGGCTTTGTGGTGGATGGTGAACAGGGATTTGTGTTGCAACCTTATGATCAGGTGGCTGTGCGCAAGAGTCCTTCTTATGCAATCCAGCAGAATGTCTCCATTGCAGGTTCTGTCAATTTTGCAGGCAACTATGCCATGATAAAAAAGAACTATCGCCTGAGCGACTTGGTGAAGGATGCTGGTGGTCTCAGTTCTTTAGGTTATGCCAAAGGAGCACGTTTGGAGCGTCGTATGACAGAGGAGGAACGCCAGCAGCAAGAGGCTTCGCTGAGAGCATCGCAGATTGCTCTCTATGAACAGTCCTTGCTGGAAGACAATAAGAACTTTAATATGGAACGTGCTGATACCCTGTTGTTGATGAAACTGGATGTGGGTACAACTTTCCCTGTTTCGATAGACCTTGAGAAGGCCATCAGCAATCCTGGATGCGAGGAGGATATTGTGTTGAGAGAGGGGGATAGGCTGATTGTGCCAAAGTATTCTTCTATTGTGAAGGTGAGTGGTGATGTGATGTATCCTATCTCCATGAACTACAAGAAGGGTGAATCGCTCAAGTATTATATCAAACGTGCTGGTGGTTACGGCGACAACGCTCGTAAGTCTCGTGTGTATGCCATTTACATGAATGGTGCGGTAGAGTTGTTGAGCCATTCAAGCAACAAGGCCGTTCAACCTGGATGTACGATTGTGGTGCCATCTAAGAAGTCTAAGAACAAGATGACAACGGCAGAATACGCTGCAATGGGTACTTCTGCAGCATCTATTGCGACCATGATGGTGACTATTGCCAACATTCTCAAATAACAAATGACATGAAGGTGATGACCGAACAAAAGAAGAAATATGACTTTCTGATTGTAGGAACAGGACTGTTTGGAGCAGTGTCGGCTTATCTTCTGAAGAAGAGAGGCTTCTCCATTCTTCTGATAGATAAGCGTGACCATATTGGTGGAAATGTCTATACCCAAAAGGTGAAAGGCATCAATGTGCATCAGTATGGCGCACATATCTTCCATACGAGCAACAAGAAGGTGTGGGATTTCGTGAACGGTTTTGTGGAGTTCAATCGTTACACTAATTCACCTGTGGCTAATTATAAGGGTAAACTCTATAACCTTCCCTTCAATATGAACACATTCTATCAGATGTGGGGAGTGACAACTCCTGAAGAGGCGAGGGAAAAGATAGAAGAACAGAGAAAGGAATGCTGTATTGAAAGCCCAAAGAATCTGGAGGAACAGGCTATATGCTTGATTGGTAAAGACATCTATGAGACACTAATCAAGGGCTATACCCAGAAGCAATGGGGCAGAAAATGCACGGAACTTCCTGCCTTCATCATCAAGCGTCTGCCAGTGCGCTTTGTGTTTGACAATAACTATTTCAATGACACTTATCAGGGTATCCCTAAGGGTGGATACACCGTTCTTATAGAGAAGATGATAGAGGGGTGTGAGGTGAAGCTTGGTGTGGACTATCTTGCGCAGAAAGAAGATTTTGATGCGCTTGCAGATCGAGTCATCTATACGGGTGAGATAGACCGCTATTTTGGTTATCAATATGGTCATCTGCAGTATAGAACCGTTTCTTTTGAGACGGAAATACTGGAGAGTGTGGCCAACTATCAAGGCAATGCTGTTGTGAACTATACGGACGCTGAGACTCCCTACACACGTGTCATTGAACATAAGCACTTTGAACTGTTTGGTCAGGAGGTGGAAGATTGTCCAGATACCATCATCTCACGTGAATACAGCAAGGAGTGGCAACCAGGTGATGAACCATACTACCCAGTGAATGATGAGCAGAACTCTCAATTGTATGAGCAATATAAAGTTCTTGCCGACGCTCAGGAAAAGGTCATCTTTGGTGGTCGCTTGGCAGAGTATAAGTATTATGACATGCACAAGGTGATTGAGAGAGCGATGGAAATGATGAAAACAATTGACTGATGGAATAGAATAATGTGTTGTTTATGACTAGAGTGTTGTTTATATCTCAATACCTCAATCGAAATGGAACAGAAGCATTTATGATGAATGTTTTTAGAGGAATTGACCATAGTCAGTTTCAAGTGGATTTTTTGTTATATTCATGGAATGAAACAGACTATAGTCGAGAGGTTGAGAAAATGGGTGGGCGAATTTATCGAGTTCCTAGTAGAAGACAGTCTCCTTTCAAATGGTATCATTCTTTGAATGAGTTTTTCAAAAAACATGCTTCTGAGTATCAAGCCATTCATTTTTGTGGAAATAGCCTTACCTCTATCGCTCCTATCTGGTTTGCATATAGGTATCATATTCCTGTTAGAATCGTTCATGCACATAGTTCCTCTGCTCGAGGTTTGCATAATAGATTACTTCATTGTCTGAAAAGAAAGATAGCTTATCAGATTTCTACTCATCATTTGGCATGTTCAAAATTGGCTGCTCAGTGGTTTTTTGGAAAAGAGGATTCAGTGATCATTCGAAATGGTATTGATATTGAGAGATATTCTTATGATGAAAAAAGACGCAAGCAATGTAGAAACATGTTGAGCATAGGGTCTGATGAGGTTGTTATTGGACATGTGGGACGTTTTACATCTGAGAAGAATCACCTATTTATAATTGATGTCTTTTCTGAATTTCATAAGAAACATGGTCAATCGAAACTAATGTTAGTTGGGATTGGTGAACTTCAGGAGGACATGAAGCGTAAGGTGGATGAGATGAATTTAGCAGACCAAGTGCTGTTTATGGGTGAGCGTTCTGATGTGAACTTGCTGATGCAGGGTATGGATCTGTTTTTGATGCCTTCTGTGTTCGAGGGTCTTCCTTTTGTTCTTGTTGAAGCGCAGGCTGCTGGTCTACCATGTCTTATTTCCGATGTGATTAGTAAAGATGTTTGTATCACAGATCAAATTCATTATCGATCTCTAAAAGACTCAACCGATTTGTGGGCAGATACAATAGATGGAATTATATCTAATTCAGTCCGTCATAAGACCGATGAAGAAATGATTCAATCCGAATATTCAATAAAAACGTCAATGGATTATATACAATCTATTTACAATCAATCTATAGTATGAAAATTGCTATAAACTGTATTTTTTGCCAACCTCGGGGAGGTGGTATCAAAGAATATATATATAATATCGTCAATGCGTTGAGCAGAATCGATCATGAGAATCAATACATTCTTTACGTATTGAAGGATTGTATGGATTATGCTCGTCAAATGCTCCCTGACGTTCCAAATATGCGGATCAAGCCGATTCCTTATGATTCGTCTAAATTGTCAGTTATCAAGCGCAGTCTCTTCTCTCAGCTGTTCTGGTCAACCGAGGAAAAGGTGGAGCAATTTGATATTTTCCATTCTCCATTCTTTCATTCACCTCATTTCCAACATGCAAAAGTGTTGATTACAGTCCATGACTTAAGATTTTGCCGTTATCCTTCGACCTATACGCTTCTTCGCTATCTCTTTTTACGAGAGGCTGTTAAGAGGTCTATTAAACATGCAGATTCTATCATTTCCATTTCTTCTTTCACAAAAAAAGAAATTGTGGATGTGTATGGTATAGAAGATCGCAAGGTGCAGGTGGTTCATGAAGCAATCAATCGAGAAGATTTCTCATTGGAAAAAATCAAGAACTATCAGGTAGAGGAACAAGCCCAGTCTTTAGTGAATACACGTTTCATTCTTTCTGTGGGTCATATCGAACCACGAAAGAACTATGAGCGTTTATTGCAGGCTTTTTCACAATTAAAGAAAAGGCCAGAGACTAGTGACGTGAAATTAGTGATTGTAGGCAAGAAAGGTCATCATTATAAGAATGTATTGGCACAGATGGAGAATACTCCCGATGTTCATTACATGAATTTTGTGTCTCGTGAACTCTTGTTATGGCTTTATAAAAATGCATCTTTGTTTGCGTTCCCATCCTTCTATGAAGGTTTTGGCTTCCCTCCACTAGAAGCGGCTTGTTTTGGCACAATCTCTGCGGTGGCTAATATTTCATCCATACCAGAGATTTGTGGAGATAGTGCATTGTATTTTGATCCTTTTAGTGTGGAAGATATGGAATCAGCCCTCTACAGATGTCTTTGCGACGGCGGTTTAATTGCAAAGCTGAAGCAATCGCTTATTCCCAATTTGGACCGATTCTCGTGGGATAGAAATGCTCGTCAAACATTAGAAACATATCAATCATTACAATGAAGAGATTATTGTTAATTGTAAATGAGGACAGATTTTTCCTGAGTCATCGTCAAGAAATAGCTCTGATGGCCAAGAAGGAAGGTTTTGATGTAACAGTCGTTTGTAAAGACACTGGACGATCTGATGAGGTGAGAAATTTGGGACTTTCAATGATCGAATTGCCCATCAATCCAACAGGAACCAATCTGAAGGAAGAATTCTCTACACTTCTATTTTTGAAGAGGCTCTACGCTGAACAAAAACCGGATATAGTTCATCATGTTGGATTGAAGAACATCCTATGGGGTGGCATTGCTGCAAAACTCAACAAGATACCAGGAGTGGTTAATGCAGTTTGTGGCTTAGGCGTCTTGTTTGCTGGAGAGGAACCATCTTTGAAGGCTCGTGCTGTCATGAAAGTGATGTCATGGAGTAACAAGGGAATGAACATCTCAGAGATCTTCCAAAACAATGATGACATGTCTCTTTTCAAAGCAGAAGGAGTGGTGACCGAATCACAATGTGATTTTATCAAGGGTTCAGGAGTCAATCTGGATAACTATCATTATATGCCAGAGCCAACAGAAGGAAAGATAAAGGTCCTTTTCACAGGTCGCATGGTGAAGGAGAAGGGCGTTATTACCCTCATTGAAGCAGCAGAGAAGCTTCGTTCGGAGTTCACCGACAAGGTAGAGTTCCTGTTGTGTGGCGACCTCTCCTGCAATCCTGATGCCATCAAGCGAGACGAATTGTTGGCTCGTTGTGATGGCGGCTATATTCAGTGGCTTGGATTCCGCAGAGATGTATTGGATTTGTTGTTGGCTTCCCATGTCATGGCGTTCCCTAGTTTTTATCGAGAGGGCGTTCCTTTGTCTCTGATAGAAGCTTGTGCTGTTGGTCGTCCAATTGTCACATGCGACTCTGTTGGCTGTCGTGACACAGTTGATGATGGAGTCAATGGATTCTTGATTTCTCCTCGTGACAGCGATGCCCTGGCCGAAAAACTCAAAATCCTCTTCTTAGATAAGGCTTTACGAGACTCTATGGGAAGAAAAGGACGCAAAAAAGCGGAGCGAGAATTCTCAATCCAAATGGTTGTCGACAAACATATGAATATATATAGTCGTTTATCAGGAGAAGCCTAAAAGTTTCTTCTCTTTTTTAGTTGATTCCTGGCTTGAGTTTTGCTACGGTCCAAATGAAGATTCCGTAAATGACGATGTCAAGCAGGACAATATAAGTCATTGGAATAGCTCCAACGTATAAACCATAATTAATAAAACAGATGGAAACAAAGAGTATGAGGATGACATATAGCGCCTGATGCATGTCTAGCCCCATCTGCATGATATAATGATGGATGTGTGTCTTGTCTGCCTCAAACATCTCCTTGCCATTGAACTTTCGCTGCAGTGCCACTCTGACTACGTCAATACATGGAAGAAACACTAGAGTGAATGAAATCAAAATAGAATCGTCTCTATATGGGAATCCGTTAGGCTCATTAGACATTTGATATTTGATAGCTAGGTAGGCAATGACATATCCCAAGAAGAGGCTGCCCGAATCGCCCATGAAGGTCTTCAGTCTACCCACCTTTCCATACATGTTGAAGATGAAGAAAGCGAGTATGGCTCCTGCCAAACTGGTACTGATAATACAGAACAGAAGTGCATGTATTTGATAGTAGAGGTATGCGAATGACGCTAGGATGAGAAAGGCCAAGCCTGAAGCAAGTCCGTCAATTCCGTCAATCAGATTCATCGCATTGACAATTAGCAGGATGACAAAAACCGTGAGCGGGTAGCTGATCCAAATAGAGATTTCATGCACGCCAAACAATCCATGCAAGTCACTAATCATGAGGTTGCAGAGTGGGAAGAGTAGGGCTGCAATTGTTTGAACAATAAACTTATGCGTGGCCTTCATTCCCTTCAAATCGTCATAGATACCAATAAGATATATCATGATAGCTCCGACAATCATCATGATACGTGATATTCCAATTTCGAATTCACCTTCTAGAAACTGTTGTCTGATCAGCAGTGTCACGATGGCACCAAATGCTAGTGATGGTAAGAACAGGGTTCCACCTAGTCTTGGAATATTGTATTTATGAACTTTTCGGGCATTAGGAAGGTCGTATATCCCATTCTCATTACATAGTTTTACCACAAGAGGCGTACAGACCAGTGAGAACACCAGACTGATGGCAAAGGCTGTAACGATATAGATATATAATTTTGTCATTTGAATTGGCTTTGTGTTTTTAATAACGTGAATAATTGGTATTTATTGTGAAAACATGCTAAAAAATCTCTTGTTTTATTTTTCTTGTGTTTTTTTACTTTCCTAGCATGAGAAACTTGCATGTTCGGAAAAAGAATATTACCTTTGCAAATAAAAAATACACTTTATTAAATCTATATCCTTCCTATAGCTATTAGAAGGAATGTGAGTTGTTTTATGGTGAATTATAATATCAAACTAGAGGAAAAGACAATCTTTATCACTGGTGTGGCTGGCTTCATCGGCTCTAACCTGGCGACGAGATTGCTTCGTGATGTCGAGAAAGTGAAGGTGGTCGGTCTTGACATCTTGAATGATTACTATGATGTAGAGATTAAGAGAGAACGACTTCGCCAGATTGATGAATTGAAACGTGATTTTGTCTTCATTCAAGGAGATGTGTCAGATAAGGTGATTATTGAGCGTATCTTTGGAGAGTACAAGCCATCAATTGTGGTTAATTTGGCCGCTCAAGCAGGAGTACGCTATTCTATCGCCAATCCTGAAGCCTACATCATGTCCAATCTTATAGGCTTCTTCAATATATTGGAGTCTTGCAGACATTCCTATGACCATATAGATGGTGATTATGCCGGTGTTGAGCATCTTGTATATGCATCCTCATCCAGTGTGTATGGAGCTAACTCAAAAGTTCCTTATTCAACAGATGACAAGGTGGATAATCCCGTCAGTCTCTATGCTGCCACGAAAAAGAGTGATGAGTTGATGGCACATGCCTATTCAAAACTGTATAATATCCCTTCTACAGGACTTCGTTTCTTCACGGTGTATGGTCCTGCTGGTCGTCCGGATATGGCTTACTTTGGATTTACTAATAAGCTCAGAGAAGGAAAGACGATTCAGATCTTTAATAATGGAAATTGTCAGCGAGATTTCACTTATATAGATGACATTGTGGAAGGAGTGGTACGTGTGCTTCAACACTCACCAGAAAGAAAAACAGGTGAGGATGGGTTGCCAGTTCCACCATATAAACTCTATAATATAGGAAACAGCACACCTGTTAACCTCCTGGATTTTGTGACGATTCTTCAGGAAGAACTCGTAGAAGCGAAAGTGTTACCTGCTGATTATGACTTCGAGGCTCACAAGGAGCTTGTTCCTATGCAGCCAGGAGATGTTCCCGTCACTTATGCAGACACCACACCTCTTGAGAGAGATTTTGGCTATAAGCCAAGCACAAGTCTTCGGACAGGCATCAAGGTTTTTGCGCAATGGTACAAGCAGTATTACGGATAACCAATGCAATACATGGATTATCTCATTGTCATTGCGTCAGCCTGAATTAGTAAAGAAATAATGAATGGAGATGACAATAATCATCTCTTGCGTTTCGTTATAGAAATCATATGGAAGAAAATAATCAAGAAAAGTCTCGTATAGACATTAAGCGAATTTTACATACACTTTTCAAAAGAAAAAAGCTGTTCATAAGTGTGTGGATTATTACCTTTGTATTATCATGTGTGTGGATTCTTCCGCAACCAAGATATTACACCACAACGGTTTCTGTGGCTCCAGAGTCTGCTGACTCAAAGGGTGTGGGTGGATTAGCATCGCTTGCCTCCAATTTTGGATTGAATTTGGATAACGGAACAGCAGATGCCATCAATCCGTTGCTCTATCCTGATTTGTTCTCTTCCACTCAGTTCATTGTGAGCCTGTTGGATATTCAGGTGGAGACTTTGGATGGAGAGGTAAAGACTGATTATTACACTTACCTGAAGGATTATCAGAAGAAAAACGTTCTGTTGGAGCCTGTTGCCCTTGCATTGGAATGGGTGTCCTCTTTCTTCAAGACAGAGGGACCTGAGATACCAAGGCTAGATGGCCAACGTTTCAACCCATTCCACCTTTCTAAAGAGGATGGAGAGATCATTCGCAAGGTACAAGGTAGCATAGAATGTACTTATAGCAGAACCACTGATGTTGTGACGATTTCTGTGACAGATCAGGATCCTCTTGCATCAGCCTTGTTGGCAGATAGTGTCAAAGAGCATCTTCAGGATTATATCACAGAATACCGTACCAAGAAGGCACGTCTGGACTATGAACACTACAAGAAGTTGAAGGACGATGCCAAAGCTTCTTTCGAGAAAGCAAGACAAACTTATTCTGTATATGCAGATAGACACCAAGGAGCTTTCTTGCAAGATGTCACTACCAAGAAGTCCAACTTAGAGCAAGATATGGAGATGCAGTATCAGTTGTATTCTGCGATGGCTACACGTGAGCAGGCTGCATTGGCAGATCTTCAGGCAAAGACTCCTGTATTCACCACGTTGACTAATGCCACTGTTCCAGAAAAGCCTGCAGGACCTAAGCGTATAATTTTCGTGACAGTCATGATGTTCTTGACGACAGTTGGTACTATTGTCTATTTGTTCAGAAAAGAGTTAAAAGAGTGGTTCTAACGAATGAACAACATGACCCTCGAAAAACATAATAGACAAATCCTCATTTTGTACGTGGCAACACTCGCTGGAGTGGTGATGGGAATGCTGGCTTCTATCGTGAACACACGTTTCCTCTCCACCGAGGAGTATGGCGATGTGAGATACGTACAGAATATAATTAATTTCGTAGCAACTCTATTGCTGTTTGGCTATTTTCTGTCAGGTGCAAGACTGATGGCTTTGTCCGAAGATCAGATTTATGGTAGAAGGGTAAAGGGCGCAATGGTCGTCATCCTTACTATTGTATGTTTAGCTTTGAGTCTATCGATGCCTATATGCTATTTCCTGCATATGAACAAGCCTACAGTTGCCATGCTGTTTTTGGTCTCCATGCCTGTTTGTTTTTATCCTCTCTTTTTGAATTATATCGATCAGACTACTCAGGGAGACAATCAAATGGGAAGATTGGCATTAGCTCGAGTCTTGCCTTATATTGTGTATATTCCGTTGGCATATTACCTTTATTCCACCTTTGGCGCAACATCCACCAGAATGGTGCTGTTGCAATGGGGCATCTACACAGTTATATATATAGGTATTATCATCTCTACAAAACCTCTGTTCCGTCAGATTGGCTCTGTATGGAAAAGTTTGAATGACGAGAATAAGCGTTATGGTATTCAGCTCTATATTGGCTCATTGGTGATGGTGGCTACAAACTACTTGGCGGGTATCTCCTTAGGATATTTCAACGCAGACAACAAGGAAGTGGGTTTCTACACGTTGGCATTGACGGTCACAGCTCCGTTGGCAGCATTGCCGACCATCGTGGGAGCGACCTTCTTCCGAAAATTTGCTACTCAGCCATGCATCCCTTCTAAGGTGATCTGGTCAACGGTGCTGATGACAATTGTCACCTGTGTGTGCTTTTTGTTACTCATTCAGCCAGTAGTGGAATACCTCTATACCGATAGATATGCTGTTGTGGGTACTTATGCATCCTACCTTTCCGTTGGATTTTGTATTCATGGTCTGGGAGATATGTTCAATAGATACCTCTGTTCTCATGGACAAGGAGTGTCCGTACGCAATGCTAGTATCGCCAATGGAATCTTCAAGATGTTGGGATATGTGGTTCTGGTTGCGCTCTTCAACACCAATGGAGCGATCGCCACAACAATCATTTGCGACGTGGTATATTTTGCTTTCTTGGTATATTATTATTTGAGATTTGTGAAAAATGGAGAGAATGGATAAATATCAGTTAGTAGTATTTGGTGACCAGTGGGATGTGTATCAAGTTTCTTATCGGGAATTGATAGACAATCCGCATGTCATCTGCATCCCGACATGTAGGCCGAATGGATTATTAGGTGTTATCCAGCGTTTTCAATTCAATCCAAGACTCAATCGGCTGATCAATATTCCATGCAAGTCCATGTGGAACCCTTATTACCTAAGGAATCTACAGGGCGAAAAGGTCTGTTTCTTGATCATGGAATACTGGCTTCGTCTGGAGAGTGGAATCCATTTATTTCCATTCCTTCGTGCTCATTATCCCCAAGCAAAGATTGTCTGTTTCACTCAGGACATGATGGACACCATCAAGGATCATTACACCCTTCGTCCATTTGATGTTCAGTATGTGAAACAATATGTCGATCTGTTTGTGAGCTACGATACCAATGACGCAAAGACCTATCAGGTTGATTATCATCCCACGGTGTTCTCTCCCTTGGAAAAGACGCTCGGTACAGAGCGAAAATTGTATGATCTCTATTTCTTGGGACGTGATAAAGGACGGCTGAAAATACTCCTGTCTATCTGTCAGGAGGCGAAGACACGAGGACTGAAATGTCATTTCGTGATGTTGGAGATACCGGCAGAGGATAGGGTAGAGTGTGAAGGCATAGTTTATGCCGATGCTCCTATTCCCTATGAGGAGAATCTGAGGCTTTGTACTCAGAGCAAATGCGTGATTGAACTCCTTCAGCAGAATGCTTCAGGTCCCACCTACAGAACGTGGGAGGCGATTTCCCTCAACGTGAAATTGCTGACCAACAATCAGAGCATCAAGACCTCCCAGATATATGATCCGAGATACATCTCTGTTTTTCAGAACACGGATGACCTAGATTGGAGTTTTGTGGAAAGCGAACCCGCATTTACTCAACAGAATCCTTTCCAAGAAAAGATCAGACCAGAGTCGCTAGTGAGATTCATCGAAGAGAAACTACAAATACAGATCAATAGATAATGAGCGTCGTATACCTTATATTCATCATTCTGACGGCATATTTCTCTTATCGTTACGACCGAATAGAAGAATATGATAGCCACAAGCAGCATCGTTTGTGGCTCATGTGCATCTATCTCATCTGTATCTCGGGATTCAGCTATGGTTTGGGGGGTGACAAATTCACCTATATGGAGGAGTTTGAGCTTTACCCAGATCGCTGGAATGATGTGGGTGATTTCATCTGGATACAGTTCATGATGAAGGGTCAGATGCCGCTGTGGACACTTGCCAATATCTTGGCAAAGGTTGTCTTTGGCTCCTTCAATGCGGTACAATTTATACAGAGCACCGCCATCAACATATCCATCTGTTATTTGGTCAGCAAATATACGCATCGCTATTTTCTGTTCCTGCTGATCTATTTCTTTACCCTGCAATACTTCATCTTCAATACAGAGGTGATGCGCGAGGGCTTTGCGCTCAGCTTCGTCCTTCTGGGCATGCATGGGTGGATGAATGGCAAAAAATGGCTGTTCTTTGTCATGCTTCCAATTGGTATATTATTTCACATTTCTGCAGCCGTGGCTGTGGTATTTCCATTTGCCAAGTTTAAGTTGTCATGGAAGATGCTCGGCATTGCTTTTGCGTTGTCATTTGCTATTTGGTTCTTGAGTGACATTTTGTTAGGACGAGTCATGATGGCATTGCTGGGAGGGATGGGATCGCTCGTGGAGAAAATCATTTTCTATTCCATCCAGGCTAGTACGATATTTGGTTTTTTGCGTTCCGCTATCACCTATCTCATATTCCCGTTCGTCATCATGTACAGTGTGATGCAGAATGAAAAGGATGAGGACAGAAGCAAGAAGTTTAGTAGAATGATTTCGTACATGTTGTTACTTGGTGTCTTGGCAAGTTCTTTTGCTGGTTTTTCCAGACTATACAACTATGTTAGAGTATTCTACCTCATCTTATTTGCTGATTTCATTTATACCATGTTTAGAGAAAAAAAACATTTGATTATCAGATTAGGAACTTTCTGTGGAACGGTATTCCTTGTCTTCTTGCAATACATGATTCCTTACAAGACCACTAACACTTACTATTACGATTACTTCTATCCTTATACAAGTATTCTGGAAAAGAGTAAGGATGTGTATATCCGAGAGGTAGCCCACTCGGAAGCTGTTATGGCAGAGGAGAGCGATAATAATGTGCGAGAAATTAAATGATGTACACATACCAAACGA
Source organism: Bacteroidales bacterium (assembly GCA_012729225.1). Taxonomy (GTDB): domain Bacteria; phylum Bacteroidota; class Bacteroidia; order Bacteroidales; family Bacteroidaceae; genus Minthosoma. The sequence continues at coordinate 23,383 of JAAYDO010000112.1, forward strand.
GGTGAACTATTACGACTCACCTCGTTCCGTTTCTTTAGCTTCTACCTCAAGGTAATATGTCTTGATCTTCACACTTCTGTCTGCCTTGACTACCTCCGGCAGCGGGGCAACCATACTAAAAGTGAGGAGTTTACAGTGATTTTTTATAACTTACAACTTTTTACTTTTTAGTATTTAGTAGGGTAGCACATACCTGCTCACATGGGTAGGAGTAATATATATTATCCCAAATCGATTTTCTGCTAATAATGAATTTCCGCCAACTTGAGCACAGTACATACACCTATAGGGGATTTTGTACACATCTCATGATCAGCCACCATATGGTTGGAAACTAAAAACTATGCGGTATTTACTCACGAACCATATAGTATGTGAGAAAATCGAATACGAATTTGTGAAAAAACGGAAAAGGACAACTCGTGGCCGCCCTTTCACGTTATCCATTTCTCTTTGTTATGTTCTGTGTCTTGTACAACATCAGACAGTTCTTGATGTGGTACTTGAGTATATTCCATCGGTGTGTTAGTGAATGCCCAAGTGTACTAATATTTCCTGAAGTGCAATCTGTATTGCTCGTTCCTCAGGATGAGATTGCTATGCGAGTTCTGCTCGACAGCGAAGTGGTCCTCGAGACCTTGGATGCCGAAAGGGATAAGGATGGATGGATCGTTGATGGGGATGAGTTCGTCTTTGGTGATGGTTTTTGATGGCTCTTTGATGGTCAGTTGTTCGTCTGAGTAGTCGAATCGGAAGAAGATCTTGAGGTTGTTGTTGTCGATGTCGCGCACCAACAGGAGGTTGCTTTCCACAGCCCAATAGATGTAGCTGGCGGACATGTCGGTGATGCCTTCTGTGGCAAGGGTGTCTATCTGACGAAACTGCCAGTTGCCATCTAAAGGGCCACTGCTCGCCTGTTCTAACTCACAACCGGTGAGGATGATACAGGATAATATGATATAGAGAATCTTTTTCATGTTCTTTTGGGAAAAGGCTCAAGCTTGGAGAGTTTGAGAACGGGTTTTCTTAGCCACTTGAGGGTGATGGCAGCTCCAGTGTTGTTGCCCATGAGTTCTCCTCGGTCAAAGCCGAAGGCAACTCCGATGTGGAGACCAGAGAGAATCTGGTGGGCGTTGTAGTCAGCCTCAATGCCCAGACTCACGTTGCGCTTGGGGTTGATGTAGGGGAAGTCATATCGTCCAAGACCCTCTTGCCATGATCCGCGCACACGATAGTGGAGGTCGGCTGTGGGTTGTCCTGAGAAGCCGATATGCCATGCCACGAAACGGTTGCACTGGAAGTCGAGTTTGTGGTCGTCGTTGTAGATAAGGGAACGGTAGAGTGGGTTGCCGAGGGTCTGTCCCCAGTGTTGCCATCCGGGCTCCAAGAAGTTGTTGTAGTAGTTGTCCACACCACCGATATGGTCGGTGATGATATTGTTTCTGTCAGAATAGATAGGACCGCTCTGGTATTTTGTGTAGACGTATTCGACCACAGCATCGCTGATCCAGCGGAAGTGCTTGAGGTGTACGTCGGTTCCGAGCATGATGTCCTTGAGCGGATAGAGGAGATAACGGCTCTTCTTTCGTTTGATGACACCATCCTCAAGACCATATCCGTCGTAGTCGAGATGGAACATGGCTGAGTGGTCCTCAAAGAAATGATCGGCATAGAGTCCGAACTTGGCGACTTTGGTGTCGTAGTTGATGCGAGCCACCCAACTGCCCAACATATTACCCTCGTTGTTTTGGATGGCGCCATCCTTGACGTCTGTTCCACCTCCGATGAAGGCATGCCAGAAGGCGATAGGACCTCGTCTGTTCTTGGTCTCTGTGTAGCCAGTGAGGGCATATTCATAGTGCGTAGCACCAAACTGAGAGGCAATCTCAAGACCAAATTCCACACGAAGAGGTTTCTCTTTCTTGCCGATTCTGAAATATCCAGACTTGGTGTGCATGAGGGCATTGAGATTGTAGTCTCCATAACCTTTGGCAAAGTCCTCTTGGAAATGATTGTCTGTATATACTCCAAAAGCGAAATGTCCCTTGAAGGAGATGAAGCCCCTTGTGTAGGGTATTTCCCAATAGTCGGGCATGGCAAGTCTCATCTCTGGGTAGGGGCGAGCGTTGATGCCGTAGGTCTGCGAACCACTGCTGAGTTCGTTGTTCTTAAGTTGCATAGGTTGCTGTTTCTGACCAATGGTGAGCATTCCTTTCAACCAACGGACATCTGCATACAGTTGTTGTACGAAGAAAGTGCTGGTGTGGTTGGTTGCTACAACAAGGTCTGCCCCATAGCCAATATCCCATTTACGTGTGGAATCATTGTTCACACTACGGAAAACTCCTCCTCGAAGATAGCCAGAGTTTCTTTCAATGGAAGGAAGGCCATATTTGTTGGCAGTTAGCCATAAGGGGGCGTGATCTCCATCAGACAGCGCACCTTGCATTTCAACAGAACAAGAAATGCCCTCACTCAGTTTTGGTGACTGAGCAAAGGCATTGATAGTTATAGTTAATAAAGATGTCAATAAGACTCTTTTCATAACGTTGGGTTATGAGAGCCCTTACTTAGCAAAAGCAACGGCACGTGTTTCACGGATGACAGTGATTTTCACCTGTCCTGGATAGGTCATCTCATCCTGGATTTTCTTGGCTATATCAGCACTGAGAGCATCAATTTCCTTGTCTGAAATCTTGTCCGCACCCACGATGACACGAAGTTCACGACCAGCCTGAATAGCATATGTCTTGGTCACGCCTGGATAACTTGCCGCAAGGTTCTCAAGGTCATTAAGGCGCTTCAAGTAAGCCTCTACAATCTCTCTTCGAGCACCTGGACGAGCACCACTGATAGCATCACAAACCTGAACGATTGGTGCTAAGAGAGTGTTCATTTCCATCTCGTCGTGGTGAGCGCCAATGGCATTGCAGATGTCTGGTTTCTCCTTATATTTCTCTGCAATCTGAGCACCATAGAGAGCATGTGGAACTTCCAACTGCTCATCTGGCACTTTGCCAATATCGTGCAAGAGACCTGCTCTGCGTGCCTTCTTCGGATTAAGTCCCAACTCAGCTGCCATGACAGCACAGAGGTTGGCTGTTTCGCGTGCGTGCTGGAGCAAGTTCTGGCCATAAGAAGAACGGTATTTCATCTTACCCACAATGCGTACGAGTTCAGGGTGAAGCCCATGAACACCGAGGTCGATGCAAGTACGTTTACCAGTCTCTACAATCTCGTCTTCCACTTGCTTTTTCACCTTTGCCACCACTTCCTCAATGCGTGCTGGATGAATGCGTCCGTCGGCAACCAGTTGGTGAAGTGCCAGTCGGCAGATTTCACGCCTCACTGGATCAAAGGCACTGATGACAATCGCCTCTGGAGTATCGTCCACCACAATTTCTGTACCTGTGGCTGCTTCCAAAGCACGGATGTTGCGACCTTCACGACCAATCACTCTACCTTTCACCTCATCAGAGTCTATATGGAACACGCTGACAGAATTCTCTACAGCAGTTTCACTTGCTACGCGCTGAATAGACTGGATGACAATTTTCTTAGCCTCTTTGTTGGCAGTCATCTTAGCCTCATCCATTATCTCATTGATATACTGCTGAGCCTGTGTCTTTGCCTCGTCTTTAAGTGACTCGATGAGTGATTCACGAGCCTCCTCGGTGGTCAGTCCAGAGATAATCTCCAGTTTGGCGCGCTGATCATTGATGAGCACATCAAGCTTCTCCTTCTGCTTGTTGAGGCTGATTCGCTGAGATTCCACCTCGTTTTGCTTCTTCTGGATGTCTTCATTCTGCTGATTCAGGGAGAGTTCACGCTGCTTCAGCTTGTTTTCGTAAGACTGCATCTTCTGATTGCGCTGATTGGCTTCTTTCTCAAACTCAGACTTTCTGTTGAGGAATTTCTCCTTCAGTTCAAGTTGTTTCTTCTCTTTGAGAGCCTCTGCCTCAATCCGTGCCTCTTTGATAATCTGATTGTATCTCTGCTTGATGATGTAGCGGAAGAGGATGAATCCTAACACACCACCCAGAATCAGACAGCCTACGGCAATGATTATTTCTACTATTGTATCCATTTAATGTTTTTGTTGTTTTGTTGGGGTTACACAATAATATAATAAGACACAAATCAAGTCTCCACATCTGTAAATTCATGTGAACGCCTGAAATTGTGCCTTAAGTCTCGCTATATAAGATACAGTTCATTCAGAGAAGAGGGCTTTCTTGCCTTTGTTTTGTCTGAATGGTGGAAAACTGTGGTCTTTCTATTTGACTCCGAGCGATTCGATTTCTTTTTCAATATCATGCATCATATCTGTGTATGGCTGATTGTCAGCCTTTTCAGCAGTCTTTATTGCCTCCACAGATGTGTTGAGCATAGCCATCACGTAATAGTACTTTTCGTTAGGCAATGTGGGGTAAAGTTCTCGCAATCTTTGTATGCGTCGTTGAATGCTTACTGCCGCATCACGATACACCTTTTCCTCTTCTGGGGTTGAGACCTGAAGGGGAAGCGATATGCCTTCAATTGTTACGTTTACGTTTAGTTTGTTTGCCATTACTGATGTACTATTGTACTATCGTTTGCTTATAAGCTAAATCCCTGGTTAGGTAAGATGCCTATTTTCTAATTGCTTCCTTCTGAATCAGAGGATAGCATGCCGATACACTTGTTGATTTCTCGAACCAATCGGGTGATTCTTGTCTTTGAATCCTTCAAGTCGGAATCGCTGACTTCAATCATCTTGGCCAATTTCAAATTGTTGTAATCACTCTTGCTTTGTGACAGTTCAGCCTTGAGCGTTTTGATTTCTTCGTCCTTGCCTTCCATCTCTGCGTAGAGGTCGGCATTTTCCTTTTGGAGCACACGAAATTGAGCGATGACTTGACGTACTTTCGCTTCAAATTTCTTCATTGACTGTCTTTCTTCTGCTGTCATTTGGTTGATTGTGTGCGCTAAATGTTGGATGAAACAACAATTTTATGCAAATTTATGCAATAGATGTGACTTTTCCAACCCTTTGGGTGTTTTTTTCTCCTTTGTGGATGAAAAAGTTGAGGGGAAACGGGTGTTTAGCCTGTTTCTTGGTCTTTTAAGTCCTTATTTCTTCATTTTTGCTTCAGCCTGTGCCACTTCCTCTTGTGAGGGGGTGGGCTCTTTCTTGGCCAAAGTGATGAGGTTATACACATACTCCTGAATCCATGCTTCACTGAATCCGAGCATCTGCTGATAACGGCGCACCGAGAAGACTGACTTTCTGATGCCTTCATCGTCCCATGTGTCTTTTGTAAGGATGTCGTGAACGGTGCTGTTGGTCACCTTCTTCACCATCTTCTTCATGAAGCCTGGGATGCGGAATTTCCATTTCAGCAGATTGCCCATCAGCATCATGGTCTCCTGCGTGAACCCTTGGAAGGCAAAGAGGTATTTGCTCACATCATTCTGGTTTCGGCATCCTTTCTTGATGCTTAGGTCAATCTCCTTAAAAAAGGTGTCGCTTATTCCGTAGAGGTCTTGAAGCATTTTTGCACAAGCCTTCTTCTCTCCTAAGCCCAGTTTGTTATTGACGGTCGCCACATGAAGGGTTCTTTTGAATGTGAGCAGGTCGGGCAGGGCAGCAAGATTGGAAATGCCAAGATTAGCTGCCAGCACACTTTGGAAGTAAACGCGGATGAGCGTCATGAAGTCTTCCATTCCTCCCACATTCTCCTTCTTCTTCTTCTTGAAAATATTTAAGAATTCCATTTGTTTTTTATGTATAATGTATTAAGTTTGAACGATTGAATGTTGCCTGAAAGCAGGCTGATATTTAGTAAGCATTGCCTTGCTCTTTGCCAAACATGTTGGTGATTGTCTTGAGGATAATCTTGATGTCGAGCAGGAAAGACCACTTCTCGATGTATTCTATGTCTTTCTTCACCCGCCCTTCCATTTGGTCAATGTAGCGTGTCTCTCCGCGGAAGCCAGTCACTTGGGCAAGACCTGTGATGCCTGGCTTTGCAAAGTGGCGAACCATGAAGTGGTTGATGAGTTTTGAGTACTCATTCGTGTGCTTCAGCATGTGTGGACGTGGCCCTACTACCGACATGTCGCCGAGGAACACATTGATGAATTGTGGCAATTCGTCTATGTTCATCTTGCGCATGAAGTCGCCAAATGGAAACTTGCGAGGGTCGTCTTTAGTAGCCTGAATCTCGTCTGCGTCGCTATTGACCTTCATAGAGCGGAACTTGATGCACTTGAAAACTTTACCGTCCAGCCCGGTTCTTTCTTGCACGAAGAAGATAGAGCCTTCAGGAGATTGTATCTTGATGAAGATGGCGACTAATATCAATATCCAAGGGAATATCAGCACGAGAACAAGAAAAGAGAATATAATGTCGAATGCTCTTTTTATGACTTTGTTTTTGTGATTTCTGAGAGGTTCTTCTCTACGTGCAATCACAGGGATGTCTTCCACGAAAGAAATGGACATGTTGCCTCTGAACACATCAATGCCTGGGATGTAATAGAAGCGAATCAAGCGATTGTCGCAGAATTTGCTAATCATATTGATGGTGTCATGTTGCTCTTTCGGAAAATAGCCATAAATCTCATTGACCTCTGGGTGGTTGGTCAGCCATCCATACACATCGCCTGTTCCGCCCAGTCTCTTTGCTTTCATCCCCTCATTGTTGCAGTCTCCATCGTAGAATGTGCCTATGATATTATATCCGTAGGCAGGTGTGCTGGTGATTTCAAACAGTTGATTGACAGTCTGCTCATTGCCTATCAAGACAATGTTCTTCATGTTTTTCTTGTTGGCTCTCACGCGCATGATAATCTTTCTAAGGATGATGCGCTCGGCTGAGAGAAGAATTGTGTAGAAGAATATGGAGTAGAAAAGGAATGTGCGAGGAAAGTTTGTGTAGGGCCGAGATGCAAAAAAGATGAGAGAAACGAAAAGCAACATCATGAAGCATGTGGTAGCAACACGAGTGATGATAGCTTCGAATCTGACCAGTCTGAGCTGTACAACAGAAGGGAAGAAGAAATGGCTGGTGGAAAATCCCAGTATGTAGATGAGGACCAGCCAAGGCAGGTTCTTGATTTCAGCAACAGATTCTGGATCCACATGGTACATCAGGTGATAGAATCCAATGACGAAGGCTGTCAATATGATTGTATCTATAGTAAATACGCTATATTTGAGACTTTTTTCTGTTCCCATAGTTATATATATAGTTCTTAGCAAAGATGCTTCTTCTCTTTTGTCGAAGGACTCTCTCCGCTGAAGACCTGCGCTTGTCTGTTTTTACAATAATGTTCCTGAAAAAACATCTTGTTGAAGATGATTTTTTGCAAAGATACGTAAAAATAGTAATATCAAAAACATTTTGAGGATATTTTACGCATTAATGGTGACTTATTTTGCAAATGCCTTCTTCCTTATCTTTAGTTTGGTGTGAGTTCAGAGGATTTGGAATCAGATAGGCGCACTTCACAGACTGACCATTTTTTGCATTGACGCATGGCTTTAGGGGTGACATGCGGCATGAAGCAGGTGTGCCCCAATATCCCTATTGGCAGTCTCTGGTCGTGTAGTGTTTTTTTCTGGGCAGAAACTTAACATTTCTCTCTTTTTCTTCTCGAAGGCATATCGAAGGCTTGTCGAAGGCTTGTCGAAGGAAAAACGGTTTTCTTTTCATGGAGGATTTTTCCGTGAAAGGACAGAATGGAGGATGCTGTTTCTGTAAAAACATTCTTCCGCAGAAAAAATCATTTTTCTTTTCCTTTCTTTTCTTGTTCTCGGGATCTCCCTTGCCTGCTCATTGCGCCATCTTTGTTTTAAGGTTCTTTTCGCCATCAACTGTATTTTCAGAATGGTAGAACGTGGCAGTTTGGGAAAAGCAGGGGTTCTGTATCACATTTATTTTATGTAAATAGTTTCTAAAGTTAAAAAATATATCTATCTTTGCATCGTAAATAGAAGAAAGATAAGAAAGAAAAGAATCAAGGTTATAGAATAAGAATCAAATGAAAGTCATAAACTTTTCCGAACAGAACACGATTATCAACCAGTTTATTGCTGAAATGCGTGATGTAGAGGTGCAGAAGGATCGTGCACGTTTCCGATTTAATTTGTCAAGAGTAGGTCAGATGATGGCTTATGAGATTAGCAAGACATTGGATTATTCACAGAAGACAATCCAGACTCCTCTTGCCAAAGCGCAGGCTTCAACACCCGACAACAAGCTGGTGCTTTCCACCATCTTCCGTGCAGGTATTCTTTTTCATCAGGGCTTTCTTGACGTGTTTGACCGCGCGGAGAATGCCTTTGTGTCGGCATTCCGTTTCTGTAGAGACCAGAAAACTCAGGAGGTGGATGTGAAGGTGGAATATCTTGCCTCGCCCGACCTGACAGACAAGACTTTGATCTTGGTGGACCCTATGTTGGCAACTGGTGGTAGTTTTGAAATGTGCTACCGTGCGCTTTGCACCCAGGGTACACCAGCCCACGTGCATTTCTGCAGCGTGGTTGCAGCGCAGAAAGGAGTGGATCATCTGAAAAGAATCTTTGCTGATGACGACCGTGTAACCTTGTGGTGTGCAGTCATAGACCCAGAGCTCAACGAGCGCAGTTATATTGTGCCAGGATTGGGCGATGCTGGCGACCTTGCATTTGGCGAAAAACTATAGTATCAACCAATTGAAATAGATATGGACGCAGACAGTTATCCGGCGGAAAACAGTGGCCGCCTTACAAATTCTGTAGCAGAAAACATGAAAGACGATAAGCAGAAAGGGGTGAAGGCATGGATGCTCAGATAACTCTCCTCATCACCTACATGCTGTTGTCGTTGATTATCTCAGCATTTTGTTCAGTGCTTGAGGCAACCATTCTTTCAACGCCCATGTCCTATGTAACCACTCTTGAGACCCAAGGTGTCAGAGGGTGGCGGCGTCTGAAGCAGTATAAGACCAATATTGACCGTCCTATCTCTGCTATCTTAATTGTCAATACAATAGCCAATACAGTAGGTGCTTCTCTTGTGGGTTCGCAGGCTGCAGGCTATGCCACAACCCACTATGGAGCAACAGAAGATGCCAGTTTCTTTGTTGGTGTCGTGTCTGGCTTGTTCACTTTGCTGATTCTAGTCTTTTCCGAGATTGTGCCTAAGACCATCGGATCAACCTATTGGCGCAAACTTGCTTTGCCTGCAAGCCGCATTATACATCTTTATATTATAATGACATACCTGCTCGTGATTCTGTTGGAGAAAATCACTCATGTGGTAGGTAGGTCTTCTGGCCAGGAGTCTGTCACCCGTGATGAGGTGGCTGCAATGGTTACAGTGGGTACAGAAGAGGGTGTTCTTGAGAAGAAGGAGAACCGTATGATTCAGAACCTGCTGAAACTTGACAGTGTGGCTGCTCATGAGATCATGACGCCAAGTGTGGTGGTGGCTATGGCTGAAGAAGGTATGACATTGCAGGAGTTCTATCATGACGAGGACTTCAAGAACTTCTCTCGTATTCCTGTTTATAAGGGAGAAGAGAGTGATTATATCACAGGCTACGTGCTTCGTCAGGAAATTCTGGAGCGTTTGGCAGAGGATAAATTTGATGCCAAACTCGGTGATTTGGCACGCCCCATCCTGTCTTTCTCCGAAGAAGAGGATGTTTCAACCATCTGGGAAAAACTGCTTGAGAAGAAAGAGCATATCTCTATCATCATAGATGAATATGGCACACTTCGTGGAATTGTCACGCTTGAAGACGTGATTGAGACAATGCTTGGTTTTGAGATTGTGGATGAAAAAGACGAGGTGGTGGATATGCAGGAACTTGCCAAGGCTCAATGGAAGCAGATGCAGAAGGAACAGCATAAGTGACTTGAGTCCGGTGATTTGCAATTCTCTGTATGATTGGGGTGGGCGAATAAGAGGATGTGTGGGCGAGGATGAAATGGTGGGGAATTCCCTTCAAATTTCACCTCACATGATGGAAGCATTCTTCATGTTCCAACGCACAATGCTTCAATGGCAAACGAACAATTGTTCAATGACCAACGCACAATGCTTCAAGTGCCAATGCACAATTGTTCGATGACCAACGTACCATGTGTGCGTTTTGCCCTTATCAGCATGTGGCTCTCTTATGACTTGTAACATGCTGTTTCTGAAAGGATATGGCAGTGTTGATGGACATCCCTGAACTTCTTTTTCTCTCTTGGCAAGTAGTTCATCCATATGACTTGATGAAGTTGTTTTGCCGTTCTTCCAAAGGCTGAAAAACGCAGGTGGTTTTTCAGCGGATGTGGGTGATAATTTTAAAGTGCATGGCTGAGAAAAGAAAGGAAAGAGCATGGCCGAAAAGATGCACAAGCAGTTTGCATGCCGTTTTCCCGCATTCGGAGTTCTTTGAACTCACGTGATAGTTCGTCTGGAGGAAGGGACTAATAGCAATACACATCTTCAATCACCTGTGCACCTACATATTCATTCAGTTTTCTGGCAATGGAGCGATGCTCCATCATGAGGTTCTGTTTGACTGCTGGCGAAGTGATTTGCACGTTCAATGTTTGATTCTTGATGAAAATGTCACCAGTGTAACGCTGAATGCTTGCTCCCATCACAATAGCCCATGCCTGCACAATCTTGTACTGATTGTAGGGTGTTTCAATGCCATTCATGCGCATGAACTGGTGAATGACATCGCCCACTTGTTCTGTGTTCTTCTTTCTCATTGGATGCAACCTCCTTTCACTGTGAAAATCTTGTAGTAGCCTTGGGTTCTCTCCAGTATTTTGTCGAGATTCTCTCGGTTGGTGTCTGTGATGAAGATTTGGCCAAAAGCATCGCTCGACACTATATTGACAATCTGTTCCACTCTTCTTGCGTCCAACTTGTCAAAGATGTCGTCCAGCAAGAGTAGGGGTGTTGTCTTGCTTCCTGTTCTTTTCAGGAAATCGAATTGTGCCAGTTTCAGAGCAATCATATAGGTCTTGTTCTGTCCTTGCGAGCCTTCTTTCTTGATGGGGTAGCCATCCAGCAACATGCCTAATTCGTCCTTGTGTATGCCATGGAGAGAATAGCCCATGATGCGGTCTTTGGCTCGATCTCGCTGAATGACATCAAGCAGGCATCCTCTTTGACAGTGGCTGACATAGTTGAGCGACACGCTTTCGTTGCCTTGTGAGATGCGCTCGTAGAAGTTCTGAAACACGGGTATGAATTCCTCGATGAAGGTTTTCCGCTTCATGTAGATGCGTTCGCCATGCTCAGCCATCATCTCTTCAAATAGAGCGATAGTCTCCTCTTCTGGCTCCATCTCTGCCTTGAGCAGGGCATTTCTTTGTTGAAGTGCTTTGTTGTAGAAAGCAAGGTCCTCCATGTATTGAGGGTCGTATTGAGAGATGACAATGTCCATCAGTCGTCTTCTTTCCTCGCTGCCTCCATTGATGATTGCAGAGTCGTTGGGCGAAGCAATGATGAGTGGCAGCAGCCCGATATGTTCTGTGAGTCGCTTATATTCCTTTTTGTTTCGCTTCACATGCTTTTTCTGGTGAGGCTTCATGCCAATGGAGATGTCCTCTTCCACTCCATTCACGTCGTAGCATCCCTGCACCATCATCATCTCCTCTCCATGTCGAATGTTCATGGAGTCTATAGAGTTGGTGGCGCTTTTGGTGATGGAGAGAAAGTGGATGGCGTCAAGCACATTTGTTTTGCCTTCTCCATTGTGACCCACAAAGCAATTTATCTTGGGAGAGAACTCCAAATCGGCATCAATGATATTTCTATAATTGAGTATGTTCAGTCTTTTCAGAATCATGCTACAAAGATACTGCAAATCGTTGAGAAGACAAAAAAACAGGGAGGAGTTTTTATATTTTTGTGTTTTTGAGATTTGAAACCGATTGTAAAGAGGATAAAATTTGTGGTCGCACTGTTTTTTTCTTGAAAAAAGAAGGTCACATCATTTTTTTTACTTACTTTTGCATTGAAATAAGTATTCAACACATGCGGTAGTGGCTCAGTTGGTAGAGCATTGGCTTCCCAAGCCGAGGGTCGCGGGTTCGAGTCCCGTCTGCCGCTCTAAAGTAAATTAAGAGGGCATTTCTTTAGGGGAATGCCCTTGCTTAAAGATAGGAGGGCACGTGCTATGCTATTAATGACATTGATTATTGTTGCCGTTTTGCTGACAGGCTTTGTGCTGACGAGCACAGAACAGATGCATCATATTAATCGCTCGACAGTTGCGATCGTGTGTGGTGTGATTGCGTGGGTCATCTACATGCTCAATGCTGGGGATTTCGTTCCACTCATGCATGGAGATGAATACAGGGAGTTCTTGGATGGAAATGTCTCTACCAGCGATAGCCTCAAATATTTTGTGGCAGGCAATGTAGTCTTGAAGTATATCAGCGAGGCGTGTTCTGTCATCCTGTTCCTGATTGCAACCAACACGATTGTAGAGGTGCTTCACAACAATGGTGTCTTCGATTCGTTGATTGAGTGGCTTCGCATGCGTAATAGCCGCTTGTTCTTGTGGGTAATATCTCTATTGACATTTGCAATATCAGCCAATGTGGATAACATTACCACTGTAGTGCTGATGATGAGCATTATCTCGCAGGTGGTGCGCAATCACCATCAACGTGTGATTTACGCATGCTCCATCTTTATTTCTGCTTGTATGGGTGGATGTTTCACTGCAATTGGTGACATGACCTCTGTCATGTTGTGGGTGCGTGGTGTCATCACTCCTTCTGCCTATGCCGCAGGTCTGTTCTTGCCTGCCTTTGTGAGCATGTGTGTGTTCAATGTGCTGATAGGCTTGAAGCTTCGTGGTCGTGTGGAGATTTTCTCTGCTCTCTCACGTTATGATGGTGATGATTCCTTCTTGTCGGCTTGGCAAAAGGTGCTTCTGCTGATTTTGGGTATTGCAGGTCTGTGGTTCATACCATCTTTCAACTACATCACAAAACTGCCTCCATTCCTTGGTTCTTTTTCTGTCTTAGCTTTGATATGGGCTGTGGAGGGCATCTTCAATCTGGAAAGAAATGGCAATGTACTCTTGGTGCAGCGTCATTATTTCAGAAATGCGGAGTTCATTGGTATGAGAATGGTGCTTTACTTCATAGGTATTTCATTGGCTATAGGCGCTTTTGCGGAATGTGGCGCACTCGATTTCGTTGGCAATTGGCTGGAGAAAACAGTGAACAATGTATATATATATGGTGTGATAGTAGGTGTTTTGTCTTCAGTGCTCGACAATGTGCCCTTGATGATGGCAGGCATGAATCTGTTCCAGGTTGATGCTGTGGCGGGTTCCACCTCAGAATTTGTGCAGAACGGCATCTATTGGCAACTGCTCTCTTATTGCTGTGCCTGTGGTGGTAGCCTTCTGTTTGTGGGTTCTATGGCAGGGCAGGCTGTGCTGGAGGTTGAGAGCATCCGCTTCAAATGGTATATTCGTCACTACCTCTGGCGTGCCTTGATTGCATGGATTGTAGGTCTTGGCGTATTCTGGCTGACGCACTAATTGCAGGCAACACATCTTTATAGATATGTAGAGAGAATAGGTATAAAAAGAGAACATCAAATATGGGAAAGATCAATTGCATAGGTATATTAACATCGGGTGGCGATTCTCCTGGTATGAATGCAGCTATTCGTTCTGTCACTCGTACTGCTATCTGTAAGGGTTTTAGAGTGAAAGGCATTTATCGTGGTTATGAAGGTCTGGTGAATGATGAAATAAAGGAGTTTACCACGGAAAGTGTCAGCAACATCATTGGTCGTGGTGGCACGATCTTGAAGACTGCTCGCAGCAAGTCGTTCATGACCCCAGAGGGACGTAAAAAGGCTTATGATATTCTTCAGCAGGAAGGTATTGATGCTTTGGTTGTGATTGGTGGAAACGGGTCAATAACAGGTGCTCATATCTTTGCCACAGAGTTTGACGTGCCTTGCATCGGTTTGCCGGGGACAATTGACAATGATCTCTATGGCACGGACTTAACGATAGGTTATGACACCACACTTAATACCATAGTGGAGTGTGTGGATAAGATTCGTGACACGGCTAATTCTCATGAGCGCATCTTTTTTGTAGAAGTGATGGGTCGTGACGCAGGCTTCTTGGCTCAGTATAGTGCTATAGCCAGTGGTGCTGAAGCTGCTATCATTCCGGAAGATGATACTGATGCAGACCAGTTGGAGCATTTCATTGGCCGAGGCATCCGCAAGAGCAAGAACTCAAGCATTGTGATTGTGAGTGAGAGTCCAAAGTGTGGTGCCATGTTCTATGCTGATCGGGTGAAGAAGGAATACCCCCAGTATGATGTGCGTGTGTCTATTCTCGGCCACGTGCAACGTGGTGGTTCTCCATCTGCTCGCGATCGTATTCTGGCCAGCCGACTGGGTGCAGGAGTGATTGACGCAATCCTTGATGGTCAGCGCAATGTGATGATTGGTATCCGCCATGATCAGGTGGTCTATGTGCCATTCTCTGATGCTGTTCGCTCGGACAAGGCTATGGACAAGAGTTTGATCAAGGTGCTTGATGAGTTGTCAATTTAAGAGTGGACGGTCTGTTTATATGAATAACCTGCTCACTATATTAGGTCCTACGGCGTGTGGCAAGACTCGTTTTGCAGCCCAGTTAGCCTATGAGATGGATGCTGAGATTATCAGTGCGGATAGCCGTCAGGTCTATCGTGGCATGGACATAGGTACGGGCAAGGATTTGGCAGACTATCATGTGAAGGACAAGGATATTCCTTATCATTTGATAGACGTTGCTGATGCGGGCACTCGCTATAATGTGTATGAGTGGCAGAGAGGTTTTCTTGATGCTTATGCCGACATCACGAGTAGGGGCAGAACGCCTATCCTTTGTGGTGGAACAGGCATGTATATAGAAAGTGTGATTAAGGGGTATGAGTTTGACGGGCGTGCTTTTCCGCCTTTCCGCTCCTTGATTATTGGTCTTGACATAGATCGGGAAGAGCGTAGAGAGAAAATCAGCCGCCGGCTTCGTGCTCGTTTGGACGAGGGAATGGTGGAGGAAGTCAAGGGGCTTATAGATAGGGGAGTGTCCACAGAGAGGCTCATCCGCTATGGCTTGGAGTATAAATACCTCACCCTCTATCTTATGGGTGAGTTGAAATATGAAGAGATGGTGTCCCTTCTGGAGATAGCCATCCATCAGTTTGCCAAGCGTCAGATGACGTGGTTCCGTGGCATGGAGGAGCGTCGAGGCATTCAAATCCATTGGATGAGTGTGGCGATGCCCGTGGAGGAGCGTATTGAACAAGTGAAAGAATTATGGCAGAAGCAAATCGTATTGGAATAATATATAATCCTCATTCAGGTTTTGACCATTCGCAAAAGCGATGGGAACTGATTCGAAAATACATGGAGCAAAAGGGAGTGCAGTATGACTTCCTTCAGTCAGAGTCGCCTGAGTCAGTGAGCCGTTTGGCTAAGATGATGTGCGAAAATGGTTATCACACCATTGTGGTTGTGGGAGGAGATGGCTCTCTCAACCGTACTGTCAATGCTGTGATGGAGCATGAGGAGATGCTTCCTGAAGACTTTGCCCTTGCTGTGATTCCTAATGGCATTGGCAATGATTTTGCCCATTTTTGGGGACTCTCCGTTGATGATTACAAACAAGCCATTGATGGTATTATAGCTCATAATGTGAGAAGGATTGATGTGGGATGTTGCACTTACCAGGACGACAAGATTCCCCAGCGTCGTTACTTCTTGAACTGCATCAATATAGGCTTGGGGGCTCGTGTGATAAAGAATACCAATGAGGCGACTCAAATAACAGGTTCTCGTCGCCTATCTGTCATTCCTGCCTTGACAAGCCGCGTGTTTGAGCGCATGCAGTATCATCTTTCGCTGAAGATAGATACGGAAGAAATATCCGACACCTTCATGTCTGTATGTATAGGCAATTGCCATGGCTATGGACAAACTCCCAATGCTGTGCCATATAATGGACTTCTGGATATATCTCTTATCACTCGTCCTCGTTGGTGGCAATTGTTTGAGGGTTTTTGGCTATTGGGAAAAGGACGTTTCCTTAACTATAAAAATGTGCACCCTTACCGTGCCCGAAAAGTAAAGATCACTGATGTGGACAAGGCTTTGGTGTCGCTTGATGGTGTGGTATTGCGCTCTAAGAATCCAGAGCCTATGCGAGTGGAAATCAAGCAAGATGCACTTAATTTCATAGTACCAGTAGTGCATCCGTTTTAGAACATGGGTTCAATAAGTTCACATGGAATAATAAACGTGGGTTGGAAGAATTTACCACTCCCTTCCTCTATTCTAGGGAGAGGGTAAATAAAAGCACATGTGCGCAAGGATAAAATGGCAGGGGAATCCTGCCATTTTGCATCTCGCATGCCCGAAGTGTTCTTCATGCCTCAACGAACCATTGTTCAATGGCCTACGAACAATGGTGTGATGACCAACGAACAATGGTGCGTTTTTGACCTCACAGGCATGGTGCTCTGTGGTCTCTATAAATCGTTGTGCTTGAAGAAGATATGTGGATTATTGGATGCAGGGATAACATCGCTCGCATTCTTGCAAGAGTCGTCATACGACAAAATGTGCCATCATCTTTTCTTCTTTCTTGCACTGTAGGCAAATACCCTTTGAATTATTCATGATTTTGGCAAAAAATAAAAGGGAAAAGGTATGATTGAAAAGATACATCAACCATCGAAGCCTACTTTTTTATCTTCAGAATTTGTCTGACTCACGTTGAAAAGGGGAAGCGAATGGATAAAGGTCTCCTTATCCTATTTTGTTGATTCTTTCCAGATTATCTCCATCAATGATTTTGATTTTCTTTCCGTCGATGGCAATAATCTTTTCTTGTGCAAAGGCAGAGAGGGTGCGGATAGCATTGGATGTGGTCATGTTCGACATGTTGGCGAGGTCTTCTCTGGAGAGATAGATGGACAACGTTGCTCCGTCTTCTTCCAGACCGTAGTTGTCTCGCAAGAAGATGAGTGATTCAGCCAAGCGTCCACGTATGTGCTTTTGAGTGAGGTTCACCGTGCGCTGGTCTGATCTCGCCACTTCTATAGCCAGTTGCCGAATGAAGAAAAGAGCCAGCTGGTTGTTTTTCATCATCCATCTTTCCAGTATCTCCACGGGAATGAGACAAACGGTGCTGGCTTCAAATGCAGCGGCAGAGGTCACATAATTTTGATTGGCAAAATAAGCACGATAGCCAAAGTATTCCACAGGCTTGATCACACGTACAATCTGTGTTCTTCCTCCAATGCCGTCTTTATAGACCTTGACCTTTCCGCTGATGAGGCAATGAAACATCTCAGGCACTTCACCTTCCCGATAAAGTGTCTCGTTCTTCTTGAAATGCTGAATGTAGAGATTGTCCTTCAGTTCCTCTTGCTGCTCGGGGGTGAGCATCTGCATGATATCCTTTAGGCTGTTCACAGCATTGGTCAGCACAGCCGAATCTTTTTTTCTCATTGCTTCAAAAGCTTTTGTCATGCAAAGATACGTACTCCTTATAAAATAAGCAAGGGAAAGGGCTCTTTTTTATGCTATTCAACATGTTTTTGTTTGTTGCCTCGCTTGCATTGTTACTTTTTTTTAAAAAAAAGGACGTAAAGGTTGTTTACACGAAAAAAAGTCCTTAAATTTGAAAACCTATATTATTAAACATAGCAATCATACCTTTAAAAGAAGATCTTAAACACTCTATGAGTTATTTATATTTTGATAAACCCCTGTTGGCAAATCTGCAGGAATCTCTTCCGAAGGAGATTTTGCGGACCAACCGATCGGGTGCGTATTCCTGCTCCACCATATTGGATTGCAATACGCGCAAGTATCACGGACTATTGGTTGTTCCTGTCAAAGACCTTGATGATGACAATCACGTGCTGCTCTCATCGCTCGATGAGACAGTGATACAGCATGGTGCTCAGTTCAATCTGGGACTTCACAAGTATTCGGGCAATGTGTTTAGTCCTAATGGGCATAAATATGTCCGCTCTTATGCTTGGGAAAAAGTGCCTACTACCATCTATCGTGTGGGCGGTGTGATTCTGCAGAAAGAGAAGGTCTTCCAGCATTTTGAGAACAGAATACTCATTCGCTACACATTGCTTGATGCCCATTCTCCCACAACGCTCCGCCTGCGTCCCTTCCTCGCTTTCAGAAGTGTGAAGGAGTGCACGCACGAGAATGGGGTGGCAAGTCAGCACTATGATGTGATTGACAACGGCATTAAGACTCGCATGTATCCTCATTATCCAGAACTCATGATGCAACTCAACAAGAAGAATGAGTTTGTGTTTGAGCCTGCGTGGTATCGTGGCATAGAATATCAGAAGGAGCAGGAACTGGGCTATGAGTACAAAGAAGACCTCTATGTGCCAGGCTATTTCGAGTTCAACATCAAGAAGGGCGAGAGCGTTGTGTTCTCAGCAGGATTGAACGAACTCGGAACATCCCAACTCAAGAAAATCTTTGATCATGAGATGGATGTGCATGTGCCTCGCACCAGTTTCTATTCTTGTCTGATCAATGCAGCCCATCAGTTTCACTACGAGCGAGATGGTGAAACGTATATCATTGCTGGTTATCCTTGGTTCAAGTGCCGTGTGCGTGACATGTTTATCTCTCTTCCGGGCTTGACCCTTGCCATTGATGAGGTGGAGTACTATGAGAAAGTGATGAAGACAGCAGTGAAGGGCTTGCGGGACTTCATGGACAACAGGAAGTCTGACATCATGATTCGTGAAATAGAAAAGCCTGATGTGCTTCTTTGGGCTATTTGGTGCATTCAGCAATACGCCCGACTCGTGGATGCAGAGACAGCAGTAAAGAAATATGGAGAGTTGGTGCATCAGATGGTGGATTTTATCCGTGAAGACAAACACCCAAACCTCTCCCTCCATGACAATGGACTGCTCTTTACCAATGGGCGCACACAAGCAGTCACTTGGATGAACTCGGAAGTGAATGGGCATCCTGTTGTGCCTCGTTCTGGTTATGTGGTTGAGATAAATGCACTTTGGTATAACGCACTCCATTTCTTGGCTGAAATCCTCACATCTCAAGATTGTTCGACCGAGGCCGATGTATATACAGGTTTGGCTGAAAAGACAGGCGACTCTTTCAAGAGCACCTTCCTCAATCATCATGGTTATTTGCTTGACTATGTGGATCAAGACTATATCTCTTGGTCTGTTAGACCCAATATGCTCATTGCAACCTCTCTTGAGTATAGCCCACTCACTACTCCTGAAAAGAAGAAGATTTTTGATATATGCACAAAGGAATTGCTCACACCAAAGGGCATGCGCTCCCTCTCACCCAAGTCTGGTGGATATAACCCAATCTATGCAGGCTGTCAGGCTCAGCGTGACGCTGCCTACCATCAAGGCACAGTGTGGCCTTGGCTGTCAGGCTTCTATCTTGAGACGTGCCTCAAGATCTATAAGCGTAGCGGACTCTCATGGGTGGATCGCTGCTTCTTGGGCTTTGAGGAAGAAATGAATTATCATTGCATCGGAACTCTTCCCGAACTCTTTGATGGCAACCCACCGTTTAGTGGAAGAGGTGCAGTTTCCTTTGCGGTGAATGTAGCCTCTGTCTTGCGCATCTTTAAGGTGCTATCTAAATTCTATAATTATTAAAGGAAGACAAAGCGTATGAAAGTATTAATGTTTGGCTGGGAATTCCCTCCTAAGATTTATGGCGGACTGGCAGTGGCATCCTACGGTATCACCAAAGGAATGATAGACGGGCAGCCCGATGCGCAAATCACCTTCTGTCTTCCTAAGCCTTGCGGAGAAGAGGAACGTTTCCTCCGCATCATTGGCATGAATCAAGTGCCAATCGTTTATCGTGATCACAACTATGATTATGTGAAGAATCGTCTTCCTGACTATATGACACCAGAGGAATACTACCATTTCCGCGATCATATCTATGCAGACTTCTCTTATATGAATGTCAATGATATGGGTTGCATGGAGTTTGCTGGTGGCTATCCTGAAAATCTGCATGATGAAATCAACAACTTCTCCATCATTGCAGGTGTGGTGGCACGCTCAGATCGGTTTGACATCATTCATGCCCACGACTGGCTTACCTACCCAGCAGGTGTGCACGCTAAGATGGTAAGCGGTAAGCCACTCTGCATTCATGTGCATGCCACAGACTTCGATCGTTCACGTGGTAAGGTTAATCCCACAGTGTATTCTATAGAGAAGAATGGCATGGATCATGCAGACTGCATCATGTGTGTGTCTGAACTTACTCGCCAAACTGTCATTCGTGAGTATCACCAAGACCCTAGCAAGTGCTTTGCTGTGCACAATGCTGTTTACCCTCTTCCACAAGAGTATCTTGACATTCCTCGTGTGGATCATGGCAAGGAGAAGGTGGTCACCTTCCTCGGTCGCATCACTATGCAGAAGGGACCGGAATATTTTATGGAGGCAGCCGACTTGGTGTGCAAACGTTCCAAGAACATCCGCTTCTGCTTTGCAGGGTCTGGTGACAAGTATTGGGAGATGGTTGATCTGGCAGCGGCAAAGGGTATAGCCGACCGTGTGCACTTCCCTGGCTTCCAGCGAGGCAAGCAGGTGTATGAGTGCTATAAGGCAAGTGATGTTTTTGTCATGCCGTCTGTGTCAGAGCCGTTTGGTATTGCGCCTCTTGAGGCCATGCAGTGCGGAACACCTTCCATTATCTCCAAGCAGTCGGGATGTGGAGAGATACTCGACAAGGTCATCAAGGTTGATTATTGGGACATCAATGCTATGGCAGACGCCATATACTCTCTCTGCACCAATGAGGGGCTTCACAAATATCTGCAAGAGGAAGGGCTCAAGGAGGTGGCTGAAATTACTTGGGAGAAAGTGGGACACCGCATCCGCAAACTCTATGACCAGTGCGTCTATCACGGAGGATTCATTCATTAAATCGAACTTAAATAACAGAAACTATATATGAAGAAGATTTGCCTGTATTTTGAGATACATCAGATAGTCCATCTCAAGCGTTACCGTTTCTTCGATATCGGTCGCGACCACTACTACTACGATGATTTCGAGAACGAGCGTTCTATTACCGACATTGCCGAACGAAGTTATGTGCCTGCATTGCAGACTCTCCTCCAGATGTGTAAGGATAATTCTGCTTTTAGGGTAGCCTTCTCACTCTCAGGTGTAGGGCTTGAGCAGTTGGAATTTCATGCGCCACAGGTGATAGACCTCTTGCAGGAACTCAACTCTACAGGCCAGGTGGAGTTTCTCTGCGAACCTTATAGTCATGGTCTTTCATCCCTTGCAAACGAGGAAAGTTTTGCTGCTGAGGTGAAGCACATGAGCGATACCATCAAGAATATGTTTGGCAAGCGTCCTAAGGTGTTCCGCAACTCATCACTCATCTACAATGATGATATAGGTGCGCAGGTAGCAGCAATGGGATTCAAGGGAATCCTCACGGAAGGTGCAAAACAGGTGCTTGGATGGAAATCCCCACATTATATATATAATTGTGCAAGTGACCCACGCCTTAAACTTCTTATGCGTGATATTAAACTTTCAGAGGATATCATGGAGCGTTTCTCCCATCAAGACTGGTCTGAGTTCCCGCTCTTTGCCGACAAGTGGCTTGATTGGGTGGCCGAAACACCAGAAGGGGAGGATGTCATCAATATCTTTGGAGAATTGGTCACTTTCGGTATCCTTCAACCTCTGTCAAGCAACATCCTTGAGTTCCTCAAGGCAATCCCTGCTTTGGCAAAGGAGCGTGGCATAGGTTTCGCTCTTCCGTCAGAACTCTGTTCGGAGAAGAGTGTGGGAAGCATTGATGTGCCTTACAACATCTCTTGGGTGGACGAGGAGCGCGACACATCTTGCTGGTTGGGCAATGTCATGCAGCGTGAGGCATTCAACAAACTCTACAGTGTGGCAGATCGTGTTCGTGTGTGTGGCGACCGTCGCATTCAGATGGACTGGGATAGTCTGCAAGCATCCAACAATTTCCGCTTCATGACCACCAAGCCTGGCTATCAGTATCGAGGCATCTACGACAGTCCTTACGATGCCTTCACCAACTATATGAACATCTTGGGTGACTTCATCTCTCGTGTCAATAACCTCTATGGAGGTGCTGACAATGAAGAGATTGATGGTCTCATCACAGTCATTAAGAATCAAGGGGACGAACTTGCAGCAAAGGACAAGGAAATAGAACGTTTGCGAAAGAAACTTGAGAAACTCAATCCTTCTGCTGTCAAGGAAGAATCTTCAGAAAAGGAAGAGCCAAAGAAAAAGCCTGCAAAGAAAGCAACCCCTAAAAAAGAATCATCAAAGGTGGCATCTTCAGCCGGCAAGCCAGCGTCTAAGAAAACCTCTACGAAGAAAAAATAGAACTCCTGTTTTCATGTAAGAATAGATACAGTTCTCTGGCATACTTTAAGAATGTCACAACCACATGTGGGATTGTCTTCAAATAGGCAATCCCACATTCTTTATTGTGGAATATCTCTATTAATGTGAGTATGATGGATTCAGATGATGAAACAGTTGCTTTCAATAGTTGGTAACTTTCAATCACATCTCATATCCGCAACCTCTACGAGCAAGAAGATTGTTGTGCCATAAAGAGGAGAAAGCGAATTCATGCCTCGAAATCTTGAAATGTTTTTATAACAACAAAAGTCCGAATTATCTGTTGTGAATCCATTGACTCATACAAGATAACTCGGATTTTTTCTTCTGCTATAAAGCCTATTGTTACTTTACTTTCACAACGGAACGGGCTGGTTTCTTAACCTTATCAGAAACCGCAGAGACGATAGCCTCGCCAGCCTTCTTGCCACTACGTACCACGATAAGTGCGCGACCTTTGTAAGTGGTCACCTTTGGCGATGTTTTAGGCTCGAGGTCGCGGAGATTAGCCGTGGCTGCAGACAGGAGTGTGGCCTTTCCCTCTACAGTCACCGTAACAGGAATAGAAGCATCGGGCACGAACTGTCCATCCTTGTCCACCACCTCAAGAGTAAGATAAGCAAGATCCTCTCCATTGGCCAAAATGTGCTTTCGGTCGGCAACAAGGCGTAGGGATGCAGGCTCTCCACTGGTCTGAAGGATGCGCTCCTGCATTTCCTTGTCGTTCGTATCGAGCGAAACGGCACGTAACGTACCTGGCTGGTAAGGCAAGGAGATGACAGCCTTGTACTGCGTATCAAAGCTTACTGCCTTTTCTGCCACCATCTTTCCATTGAGGTAGAGCCTAACCTTTGGAGCCTTGGTGTAGATCTCCACCTCTATGTTCTTTCCCTCATGACCGCTCCAGTTCCACGATTCCCAAGTAGGCCATGTGGACCACATAGTCTCGCTGATGTGACCGTTGTAGTAATAGTCGGGCTCTCGCACAGATAGATAGAGGTCTGGACTGCCTTCGGGAGTATTCCACAGCATGCTTCGATAGTGCGAGATAGGCTTGCGCCAGCCCGTCACATCCACATCTCCACAGTAAGCACCGTGGTAAGGGAAATGCTCTGCTTGCCAACTCTCCTGACGAGGTTCACCCTCATAGTGATACATTCCAATTCCTGATTCTCCAAGATAGTCAAGTCCTGTCCACACCATATCTCCAATGATGTAGGGATGCTCCATGGTGTGCTTCCAGTTGGAAAAGGCATTGCGCGGATAACTTTCAGTCTGCCATATCACGCGCTCTGGGCAACGCTTGTGGTCGCCCTCAGCCTTGTGTATCATGTAATTGTAGCCTACAATGTCGAGCACAGCGGCATGAGGATCAAAAATATCCCAATCGCTGTCCCAGGCACAGAGAGCCTCGGTGACGGGACGTGTGTTGTCAAGAGCCGTGATGACATTCTTAAACTTCTGTGCTGTATGAATAACACGTATCTCCTTGCGCTCGATGATTTCATTTCCTATGCTGTAGGAGATGATGCTCGGATGATTGCGGTCACGAAGTACCATGGCGGTCAGGTCCTCGGTGTAGCAAGAGTCGATGACGAGGTGATAGTCATATGGGTTTTTCTCAGTGTACCATCCGTCGAACGACTCATCAACCACCATCATTCCTATGCTGTCGCAGGCATCGAGCATGGCTCGTGTCTGTGGATTGTGTGAGGTGCGGATAAGGTTAAAGCCAGCCTCCTTCATCAGTTTCACCTTACGTATCTCCGCAGCATCGAAAGCCATAGCTCCTATCACGCCATTATCGTGATGCACGCAGGCTCCGTTGATGAGAGTGGGTTGTCCATTGAGCAGGAAACCTCGCTGGGCATCATACTCGATGGTTCTGACACCGTGCTTCACCTTCATCTCGCCCACCTGAATGTCGTAGAGTGCGGGATGTTTGGGCGACCACAGGTTCACATTGCGGAGCATACGCACCTCATCGTGCTTGTCGGCATAGGTGATACGTACGGCAGCAGAATCTGCGTGTGAACCATCGGAAGAGATTCCATACACTTTTTCAGTACGGACAAATAGTTTCTGAGGGTCATCCATCTTGTTCTCGTCGTAAGTTTCGAGCCACACGTGACGATAGATGCCCGAACCGCTATACCATCGGCAGTTAGGTTGCTGACTGTTGTTGACGCGCACGGCAATGGTATTGGTGCCTTCTGTTATATAGGAGGTAATATTGATCTTGAATGGAGTGTAGCCATAAGCATGCGTGCCTGCTTGCTTACCGTTCACATACACAGTGCAGTTTTCATACACTCCTTCGAAATGCAGCCATAGTGATTGGCTGGCGCTAACCCTAAGGTCTTTGCCTTCGACTTGTTTGCGATACCAGCCGATGCCTCCTGGGAAATAGCCACCACCCCATCTAGTGGCGGCATCTGCCTTCGGAGCGTGGTAGATGTCCCAATCGTGAGGTAGATTCACACGTTGCCATTGCGAATCATCGAATGTTGAATGTTGAGCACCAGAAACATCCTGCTCCAAGAATCGCCAGCCGAAGTTGAAATTCTGCTGGCGGCTTTGTCCGAATAGGGAGGTGGACATCAAAGACCATACTCCCAATGATAATAAAAGTTGTTTCATGTATTAAAAAAATAAAAAAGAAGGTACAAATATATTGAAAATTATGATGATGACCAAATTTGCAAACGATAAAGATGCTTGTTACAGTAGTAAAAGCGGAAAAATAAAGGAAAACGACCTGTGGTGCATTGTGATTGAAGACTGCTACATGTGTAAATAATGTAAGTTCGGATGAATTCATCACACCTTATCTGATATGATTTAGAAAGGTAAATAAAAGCAGGTGCGTATGAGGATGAAATAGAGGGATTTACCGACCATTTGACATGTCGCTTGATTGAGGAATTTCTCATGCTCCAACGAACAATGTTGCGATGACCAACGAACA